>DBXD01000009.1:0-18549 GCA_002309425.1 Cyanobacteria bacterium UBA1221 | reverse complement strand
ATGAAACCGTATATCTACGGTGCAAGAAACGGTATTTATGTTATTGATTTGCGTAAAACTACCGATTTGTTGGATGAAGCTTATGCAGTAGTAAGAGAATTTGCTGCAAGAAATAAGAACATCCTTTTTGTAGGTACAAAAAAACAGGCAGCTGAAGTTGTTGCAGAAGAAGCAAAACGTGCAGGTGCTTACTATATTAACAGAAGATGGTTAGGTGGTATGCTTACCAATTTTGAAACCATCAGAGGTCGTGTTAATAAGTTAAAAGAATTAGAAGATTTTATGAACTCTGGTCATGCGGAAAAGTTGCCTAAGAAAGAAGTTGCTCAGTTAAACAGACAGTTAGGTAAATTGAGCAAGACATTGGGCGGTATTAAAGATATGAGAGGTCTGCCTGATTTAATCTTCATAATTGACCAGGGTAAAGAACTTATTGCAATTCAGGAAGCTAACAAATTGGGTATCCCTGTTGTATGCTTGGCTGATACAAATGCGGATCCGGACGGAATTAATTACATTATCCCCGGTAATGATGATGCAATCCGTTCTATCAAGTTGATTACATCTAAATTGGCAGATGCTGTTTTAGAGGGTAAACAATTAAGAGAAAACAATGCTAATCAGAAGGCCAAGATTGAAGAAATCAAGGCTGAAGATGCAGGTGTAAAAGAAGAAGCTCCTGCTGAAGAAGAAGCAAAAGTTGAAGAATAATTTCTAAAGTTATTAGGTGATTAAGTAATTGAGTAAATAAGTTTTATCAGTTTCATGGTATAGTGCAGATAATTGACTTTGTAAAAACTTAATCACCTAATTACTTAATAACTCAATTACTTTTAATTAATAAGGAGAAAACTATATGAATATTACAGCTCAAATGGTAAAAGAACTTCGTGACAAAACCGGTGCAGGCATGATGGATGCAAAAAAAGCATTAGTTGAAACTGACGGTGATATGGAAAAAGCAATGGAAGTTCTTCGCCAAAAAGGTATGGCTTCTGCTGATAAGAAAATGGGCAGAATTGCTGCTGAAGGTTTGGTTGCATCAGCAATACTTGATGATTGCGGTGCTCTTGTTGAAGTTAATTGCGAAACCGATTTCGTTGCAAAAAATGAAGAGTTCAAAGAACTTGCAAATATGATGGCTGAAGGTGTTGCAAAATCAAATCCTTCCGACAATGATGCTTTCTTAAACTCTGTTTGTCCAAAATGCGGTAAAACAATAGCAGATGTAATTAAAGAAAAAATAGCTTCAATAGGTGAAAAAATCACTTTCAGAAGATTTATCCGCTATGAAGGTAACACAGCAAGTTATGTTCACAACGGTAAAATCGGTGTTCTTATAAAGACTGATAATAAAGATGCTGAGTTGATGAATGATATTTGTTTACATATTGCATCAAGTGCTCCCGAATTTATTTCAAGAAGTGAAATTCCGCAGTCTGTTATTGACCACGAAACCGAAGTTGAAATGGGTAAAGAAGATTTGCAGAAGAAACCGGAACAAATCAGAGCAAAGATTGTTGAAGGACGTGTAAATAAATTGATGGCAAGTAAATGTTTGCTTGAACAACCGTTCATTAAAAATCCCGATATTACTATCGGTCAGTTGATTGAAGGTAAATTGTCCGTTCTTTCTTTCACCAGATATATGCTCGGTGAAGGTTTGGAAAAAAGACAAGATAACTTTGCAGAAGAAGTTATGAGCCAAATCGGTTGCTAATTAACCGTTTCAAATATAATTAAATCCCCGGCAAGTCTGATAAGCCGGGGATTTTTATATGATTAATCTTAATAAGTTATTTACTTATAAGATTCAGTTTGCTCCCTATCGTATTTTTCGGATTTTCAGAGCAGTTTGTGGCTGTTGTGCTATATGAATTATTTGCATATGTTCCGCAAAAAGAAACTTTATTTGCTTTTGCTTCTCTTACCTTTTCAAGAAATTCTCTGTCTTTTTGTTTTAATTCTTCTGAGGCGCTGTATAAAGTCAGAATGTTGTCTGTCAGAGTAATAGGTTCGCTGCATTCTCTGTTTTTAGCAAGGTAATAATTGTCATCGCCGCCTTCGTTGAATACATAGTATTTGTCATTTGGGTCGTTTGCATTAATAAATTCCATACCGGGTGTTAATCCGCAATGCAGCCCCGTAAAATCCTTATCATTGTACCAAACCCCGTCTTTTCCTTCTGTCATAACATTGTTAAAACTCAAATCAATTCGGTTATTTCTTAAAGACACCGGATTATTAGCAGGGTCAGTATATCTGTCAAATGTATGAGTAATACCTGATGTGTTAAATAAACTCAGAACAGCATTCCCGTCGGTTGAGTATCTGAACAGACCGGTAACTTTATTCTTGTCTGTTTCCTGGAGTTTCAGTAAAAATGGCGCACCATCATTCAATGCGTGCAGAACGGGTCTTGACCTGAGTAGTGTTACTTCATTTTTTTGCTCTTGTCGTTGTTTTATAAAATCAAACTTATCAACCCAATCATGGTGAACTGCAGACCTGCATTTTACATATGCATTTCTTGATTTTCTGTCAAATCCTGTGGCTCCCAAATCATCACCTGCATATATGGTCGGAATCCCGGGAGAACTTACCAAAAATTTATCAATACCCAGTGAATTATTTAGTGCAGGATCTAACGCCTGCTTAAATGTTTCCGCAAATAGATGCTCTTTTATTTCTTTATTAATATTTAAAGGTCTGTTTTGAAATCTATCCACATATTCATCAATTACAAGTTGAATGATCTTGTGCACTTCTTCTATTCCAAAATTGTCCGCCTCGTAATGGACTCCCCTGTATTTGCCGGAAGCCATATCCGCAACAATTTTTCTGAAACCGTCAAAAATTGCTTGTTTGGATTCTTCCGGAATTATTGTGTTTCCTGTACTATTTTTCTGTTTACTTAATACTTCAAGACTTCTGTATATAGCAGAATTCATAGCTTCTCCTCTGGCAGCAGCCATAGCGCTGACCGAGGAAAAATCAAAATGATTTACATTGTAGTCATTCGCTTCAACATTGGGATTTAAAACCTGAAAAGCTCTGCGTCTGTAACTTTGTTCTTCTGCCGTTAAACTGTTGTTCAAATTTGCAAAGAATAAACCTGCATCAAGCGATAAGGTATGGTTAACTCTGGGTTTATCGTGGTTGTCGGCAAAAGTGTACGATTTAAGAATTGAATTGTACGGTCCGGAGAACAGAAAATCCTGTGCCAAATCATCATAGGCTCTTCTGAATATATTATACATTCTGGTGTCTTGGTTTTCGCCCCAGTCGCCGCCGTCATCTCCTTTTTTGCCAAAAATTGCCGAAACGGGAGTGAAATAATCCGCATAGTTTGCAACTGCATCTATTCCGGTTTCCCGTATCAGTTTTCTTACGATATCATTCCTGTATTCAAAATTTCCGTCGTGGGAACCCCTTCTCCATACGAAACGATTTGAATGATATCCGTCACCAAGTTTGTGTAAATCCACTTCATCAGTAACTTCGGCAACAATATAAGAATTTGGATTTTCCTTATGAATACTGTTTGAAAAAGTTTTTAATACATAAACAACTCTTTCCCAGTTATCTTCAAAAGTATCGGCACCGTTTCTTAATCCGTCCATGTTTGCGAAATCTTTTGCGGCATCTATTCTCCAGTCAATACCGGATTTTGTGCGGTCAATAATCATTTCGGCCATTTTGAAGGAGTTTAAATTAGTATCTTTAATTATGTCGTATAAATAATCGGCAAATTTTTCCTTATCAGCCTGCGGAATATTCTTTATCCCGTTACGCATTTTTGAAACAAGATCGAGAGCCTCGCCCTTTTGAGATGACGGATAGATTCCCAAGCCTTTTAATGACTTCTTACGTAACGCCTCATAATCGTATGAAATGTTATCTCCGTCACTGTTAAGTTTATATTTTGAATCCGGAAAGAGACCTTTTACTACTGCAAATTTTGCTATGTATGGGGTTATAATCGGTAACACATATTTTCCGTAGTCAGTCTGATTGTTTGCATCCGATAGTTTTTTATCACCGGGAAGTTTTTCATTAACCATATTCAAAATATCAGAGGCAAACTCAAACATGTCTTTTGTGTACATTGCTGTAGAAACATTATAAACATCAGAATATTGTTCTGTCAGATGCGGATTGTTTTCTTTAAGCAAATCAAATCGGGATTTTCCTATATATTCGGGTTTTGTTGCACGGTTTGTTATGTACGGAGTTGAAAACAGAGAAAGAATATCCTTTCCAAATTCAGTGCTTTCGAGAGGATAATCCATGAGTCCTCTCAATATAGCTTCATTATAACTGTCAGAAGAGTCTGTGCCATGCAGGGTATAATCTCCGTTAATTATATTCTCGACAATTTCTTTGCTGAAAGAATCCTTTAATTTTTGCGGGAGATGCCTGTTATCTATTTCGTTATTTATCGTTTGATAAGCATTCTCAGCATTTTTCGTATCAATATTTTTCAGAACTTGTGCGACATACAAGTTTAATGTTTGATTTGTTTTTCTTGTCCAATATTTAAGGGAGGATACAGCATAGTCAAGTACTTCACAACGTTTTTGTACCTTTTTGTCAAAGAAGGCTCTTCTGTCTATTTCTGACATATGCATCCCTTCTTCCACATCTTCATTTGAAGCTGCATAATCGAATTTTGCTATATCAGAGTTTGCATCCCAGGTATAAAAGCCTCCGTCAATTTTGTTTTCAAAATCAAAACCTTCAAACTTGGTAACTATTCTTGTTCCTTCGTATGAGTCAAGCGGAATATATTTTTTGCCTGATTTTATAAGGCTTTTATTTAATTCATTCAGGTTTTCTATATTTTCTTTATATGTTGAAAATTTGACCGGGTAGGCATAAGTAATTATGGTATCATTATGTGTGCCATATTTTAAAGGATTTGAGCCGTTTGGATTTTCATACTTTTCAATCAGACTGTCTATATCTTTTGCCTGTTCGGGTGTTGTTTCATCGGAGTTAAATACCTGAACATAAGTTAATTCATCTTTTTCATAATTTTTGTTTTTTACCCAGGTTATCTGTCCGCCATTTTGCTGAACGGGTATTTCGGGAGGATTTACAAGTTTATGCCTTATTGAACCGCTTTTCTTTCCAAAAACCCCGATCTTTGCAGACATGTCTTTAAGGCTTGCACATTTATACCAATCGAAAAATACATCATCCGCACCGTGCTGCAGGATACTTTGAATATGAATACCGCTCATACCTTCACTTGTCAGGGCGGAATCAGCCACAAGATTTTTCCCTTTAACAAACAAATCTTTTTGAAATTTAGAAAAAGTATCATTATTATTAGCAGCAGCGGCGTATTGAAATCCGCTCTCAAGCCAGTAACCCGCAGAACTTAATCTGTCCCCTGATGCGTGGGGTAATAAAAATATTCTGTCATATAAATCCAGGCGGCCGTCTTTTAGTGCCTGATGAACTCCTGCGAGAGAACCGCCGACATGATTTGCAAAATTTTTAAATACGTTTAAATCTTTCTCGGCATTTGGGTTTAAAACAATGTTCCCATTTTTGTCATATATATATCTGACGTCATAATTGTCAGCACCAATAAGTATAGCGGCACCGGCTTTTGCGGACATATTATTTTCGGGCAATACGATATTGTAAATTCTGTCACCTCTCTCGCTTGTTCTTACGTCAACCAAATCGCCGGCATCAGTTTTGTATATAGGAATTGCGCCGGGGTTGCTTTTTGGAATAAGGCTGTAATGGTAAGCAAAAGGTGCATTCTCATTTCTGGCAAAAATATAATCCAAATCGATATTGTTTGGCCCGGGATTTAGTTTTATTGAGTCTTTTCCGTTAAAAATATTTCGGTATTTGTCATTAAATGAATTTTTGTCGTAATCTCCGTTTTTATCGGGTAATACCGGATAAACTTCAAGATAGCAGTCATAGCGATTTTGGTCATACGGATAACTCCATTCGTAATACCTTTCACCGTAGTCATTTTTTTTGATTTCAAATCCGGTAAATTTCGGAGATTTGAATTTGTCTGCTTTACTATTAAAATTTACCTTCACAACTGCTCCTTACTGCCTGTCTTTATAAGTTTTATAAATATTTTATTTTGCCAAAAATTTGGGCATTATTAAGAAAATTTTACATAAATATATTTCTGTTTACATAAATAACACAAAAGATTGATATTTTCTTTTTTAATTTTATAATAATAATTGTTAAAAACACAATTATTTTGTGTAAAACATAGGAGAAAATTAATGCTAATGACGGATATGAAGTGCGATATTAAAGATATTAATCTGGCGGAACAAGGTGAACATCAGATTGAATGGGCATTAAAGGATATGCCTGTACTCAGAAAAATTAAAGAAAGATTTGAAGCTGAAAAGCCGTTTAAAGGTTTGAGGTTATCTGCGTGTTCTCATGTAACAAAGGAAACTGCCGCATTATGCTTAACAATGCAGGCCGGCGGTGCGGATGCTGTTTTGGTTGCATCAAATCCTCTTTCAACGCAGGATGACGTTGCGGCTGCTCTTGTTAAATACCACAATATACCGGTTTTTGCCATTGCTGGCGAATCTGTTGAACAATATAAATCTCATATTCAGGAGGCAATAAAACACCAACCCGATTTAATAATTGAAGACGGTTGTGATTTGGTTTCTACAATTCATATTGAACATCCGGAACTTGCAGATAAAGTTATCGGTTCAACAGAAGAAACAACTACCGGAATCATAAGACTTCAGGCGATGGAAGCTGAGGGTAAATTAAGATTTCCTGCAGTCGGTGTTAATACCAGCCTGACAAAGCACTTGTATGATAACAGATACGGCACGGGACAAAGCTCGATTGACGGAATTTTAAGAGCAGCAAATATTCTTATTGCAGGCAAAACCGTTGTAATTTCAGGTTATGGCTGGTGCGGAAAAGGTTGTGCTTTAAGAGCAAAAGCAATGGGTGCAAACGTGATTGTTTGTGAGGTTGACCCTCTAAAAGCTCTTGAAGCTGCTATGGAGGGTTATCGTGTGATGCCGATAGCTCAGGCAGCAAAGGAAGGCGATTTGTTCTTAACGGTTACGGGTGATAAACACGTAGTTGATGTTGAGCATTTGCTTTCTATGAAGGATGGTGCTTTTGTCGCTAATGCCGGTCACTTTGACTGGGAAGTTAATGTTGGTGACTTAAGGGCCTACACAACAGAAATTAAACAAATCAGGCCAAATCTCGAAGAATATAAATTGAATAATGGCAAGTCCATATACGTGCTGGCTCAGGGAAGATTGGTTAATCTTTCTGCGGCAGAGGGTCATCCCGCAAGCGTTATGGATATGAGTTTTGCAAATCAGGCGCTGGGTATGGAATTTATAGTTAAAAATCGTGGTAAATTGGAAAATAAATTGCATACACTCCCGCACGAAGTAGATGTAAAAATTGCTGAACTTAAACTTCAATCAATGGGTATTTCAATAGACAAACTAACTCCGGAGCAGGAAGAATATCTTCACAGCTGGAAAATAGATTAGTTTCTTATTTCATACAAAAAAACGGACTCTTATAAGAGTCCGTTTTTTGTGTTTGGAAAATTCTATTTTAATGCCGGGAATAAATATTTTACTCCGTCATCACTTCTCCAGCGGATAAATCCTGTTTTAGGTGTTCTGTCAGAATCAACTACCGTCACAAGCATCCAATTCCCGCGTATAAAATTCAGATTAATCATCTCGGGATTATTTATTGTAGAGATTTTCTTTGCTCCGTCCTCAGGTGTTCCAAACATATCGTAAGTGCTTTTGGGGGCATTTTTTAAGATTTTCAGACCGTATTTTCTGCCGTACATACTGTAAAAATTTACCCAGGTATTGAATTTAAACGGGTCATCCTTTTTAATCCACCCTGTTGCACCTGTGCTGTTGTCATAAACAACTTCTACCCACTCGTCAGTTTCATCGGTAACTGACATGAGAGCAAAATCCTTGTTTTCAAGATAGACTATAAATAAATCAGTTTTTTTTAAATTCTGAGGGATTACATTCTCGTTATCCCAAACAATTTTCTGCTTTATGGCAGATGCTTCATCGGGTTCATTATATACAACTATGGAATGCCCTACCTGATAAACACCAAAAGTATTTACGGGACTATACATGACCTTGTCCGGCATCACATTTGAAGCCAAAACAGTACCTGCCGTGCCCAGCAGCAATAATAATGTAAAAATAATCTTTTTCATATATTTACTCCCTGAAAGAAATGTCAGCATATGCTTTTTGAAGTTTTTCTCTTACACTTTGCATATTTCTTTCAATTACATCATCGGTTAAAGTTGAGTTTTCGTCCAGCATTTTAATTCTGAATGCCAGGCTTTTGTATCCTTGTTCAATATTTTCTCCCTGATATACGTCAAATACTTCGCAGCCTTTGAAAATATTTTGCTGTACTCCGCTTTTTATTACCCTTTGAATATCATCATATGATACTTTATCCCCGATAACAAAAGCCAAATCCCTGCGAACCTCAGGGTATTGAGGGAGGTGTTTGAATCTTGGAACATTCTCTTTTACAACAGAAATAAGGACATCCAAATCCACGCTGAAAATAAATGCTTCCTGCTTTAATTTCATTTTATCTTTAAGAACGGGGTGTATTTGTCCGACATATCCGATAGTCGTTAATTCCTTGCCCAAAAGACAAATCGCCGCACTTCTGTACGGGTGAAGTATGCTGTCGTATTTTGCTATTTTTGAATCCTCAATAGGTACAAGTTTAATTCTCTTTGTTATATCGAATTCCTCAAACAAATTTTCCACAATCCCTTTTGCGGTATAAAAATCGGGCTGGGAATTTACCTGCCATTTGGAATTTTCAACTTCACCAGATATTATACCTTCAAGAACCTGAGTTTCTTTGACTCCTGCTGATTTCAAATCGGCAGGTTTTTCGGAAATATAAGTTTTCCCTATTTCATATGCCCAGAAATTCTTTTGTCCGTTATCGCAGTTATATTTCAAACAATTTAACAATGATACCGCAAGGTTCTGACGGAGCATTGTGCACTCTTCACTTACGGGGTTTAGGACTTTTACTGCATTTTCGTCATCGTAATCCATTAAATATTTGTCTAACATGGATTTCCCGACAAATGAACTTGTAACAACTTCATTTAACCCTGACGATAACATTATGTCATGAGTCTTTTTTATTACCCTTTCTTCCAGAGAAACTTCCGGGGTCATCAATTTCTGCGGTAAGGTCGGGGTTATTTTATCGTAGCCGTTGATTCTTGCAATTTCTTCAATCAGGTCGACTTCGCGTGTAACATCATAGGCTCTGAACGACGGAACAAGAAATTTTGCAGCGGCGGAATTACCGCCCAGTTTTTCAAAACCGAGTTTCTCCAGCACGGTATCACATTTTTCGGGAGAAATTTCGCATCCCAAAAGTTTTGTGACCTGATTGTATCTCAATGTAATTTCTATCGGTTCCAATTTGTTTTTACCTGCTTCAACAACTCCTTCAACCTCAGCCTCCGCATATTCGACAAGTAATTGAATTGCCCGCATCAGAGCAGGTTTAACGGCTTCTATATCAATACCTCTTTCAAATCTTGCACAGGCTTCACTTCTGTATCCGACGCTTCTTGAACTCTTTCTGTTTGTTGCAGGTGTGAAATAGGCAGCTTCCAAAGCTATTGAAGTGGTCTTATCATCTATTTCGGAATTATTGCCGCCAAATACTCCGCCTAAACATACAGGACCTTCCTTTGTTGCAATAACAACGGTGTCATTTGTCAGGGTCCTTTCGACTTCATCTAAGGTAGTGAGTTTTTCCCCTTCTTTTGCACGTCTTACGCATAAATATCCGTTCAGTTTATCCAAATCAAAAGCGTGAAGCGGACAACCATATTCCAGCATAACATAATTTGTAATATCAACAACATTGTTTATTGCTCTGACACCGGAAGAAATCAGCCTTTTCTGCATCCAGTCCGGTGACGGTTTGATTTTTATATTTTTTAAAACACCGATAGAGTAGTATTTGCAAACATCATCATCAATAATTTCAACCTTAAATTTGTCTGTGGTTAAATCCCTTGTACATTCAATGGGGTTGAACTTTAACGGAGTATTAAAAAGCGAACTCAGCTCCCTTGCAACCCCGATAACGGACATCTGGTCCCCTCTGTTTGCGGTAGGCGCAACATCTATAACGGTATCTTTTTCAAACCCCAAAACATCTTCAACGTTTTGTCCGATTTGTACGTCAGGAAATATTCTGTTCAGTATTAAAATGCCGTCTTCTTCCTGATAATTTCTCTCAGAAACCCCGAGTTCATCAGCCGAGCAAAGCATTCCCTGAGATTTCACTCCTCTTATGACAGCGGGTGTAAGTTCAAACTGCTCACCTGTTTTTCTGTCGAGGACTTTACTTCCGACACTTGCGTACGGAACGATTTGACCCTCCTGAATATTTTGTGCGCCACATACAACGGTTTTATTACCCAAACCTGTATTAACGGTTACCAGATGCAGTCTGTCCGAATTAGGATGTGCATCTATTTTTTCTATTTTTACTGTTTTAATATTTGTAAATTTAGGTTTAACTTCTTCTATTGCTTCGACTTCCAAACCGCTCATTGTGAGTTCATGTGCAATTTGTGAATCCTCTATATTCGATAAATCTACAAACTCATTTAACCAATTTATTGATACCTGCATTTATATTCCCCTCTGCTGTCTTAATTCATAAGTAAATTTTACATCAAACAAAGGTTTAAGTAAACAAAAAACATTTTTGTTTATACAAATTAATTAATAGCGCATTTGCAGAGGCTCAGCGCCATAAACATCTCTTGCGAGTATATCAGCTGCCAAATTAATTTTCCTGTCAGTAAACTTGTGTCCTTGTCCGTAGCCGCTAAAATACGTAATCTCTTTTTCTGACTGCCTTAGTTTGCGAGCTAATTTATCCATCCACTTTATATCAAAAACAACATCTTTATATGAGGAGAACATATATACAGGAGCTTCCACTTCATTGAGGATTTTATTTGTATTAAATTTGTTCATTAGTCTAAATTTAAAAAGCATTGATTTAGAAAGTAATTTTTGGATAAACGAGAAATTCCTTGTCAAATTTTTGGATTTTAAATAACCCTCTCCGGTTTGTATAAGACTTGTCATAGGAGAAATTAAAAATAAAGAATTGCATTTAAATTTTCTGGCAAGATTAGCTGCCGCATACCCTCCGATACAATATCCCATAACACTTATTTTTTCTGCGGGAACTTCTAAAACTTCGGTTAAATATTTATATGCCGCTTCTGCACTTTCCGTATATGTATCAACCGTTGCTTTAAGTTCTTTATTAACTCCATATCCCGGATATTCCACAGCCAAAACATTAATATCGTAATCGGATAGTTTAGCATACAGTTTTTGATATTGTTTATCCGACACATTCGATGTCCCGCCATGAAGAAATATGCAATAATTATCAGACGGACATATTGAGTGTACAAGCCAGGATTTAAATGTTTGGTCTTTACCGGCATTTTTTATAGCTATTGGAATTTCTTCTGTTGTAACAAATAATCTTGTATAAATCCCGCTTGTTTGTTTCTCCGGAACTTTTGCACTCTCGACCATAGCATCTACAAAATTTGTTATGTATTTATCCGAAAGTCGCATATGCCGCAGTTTGAACTTTGGAATGCGGCCTTCGTAACTTATATTATAGTTTGCAGATGACACATTTTGGATTTTCATTAACCGGTTCTCCGGTTATTATAAAAACAATAAAAATAAAATTTGCTAGTAAATCAACAAATATTTACAAATAAGAATATTATTTCAAATTACTCCGACAAATATTGACTTTTAATTGTTTATCATTAAATATCTCATACGTTTAGATGTTTAAAGTCTTGCTGTGTTAGTTCATAATAAGAGCAAGAAAGTGTAGTCTAAAATGCCTTTTCGATACAGATTACAGAAGATACTGGATTTTCGAATCCGCAAAAAAGAAGAACAGTTGTTAGTAGTACAAAAAGCCCAGCAAGAGGTTTTTATTGCTGAGGAAAACATCAGAAAAAACAACGAGGAAATCAAGGCTACACAGATAAACATGCGGCGTGCTGACCCTATGATGTATGATACATACGACAAATACCTGATACATCTGTGGGAGAAAGCGGAACAACTAGAACTTATCCGACAGGAAAAACAAGCTATTTTAGACCAAGAAAAAGAAAAACTTGTAAAACTTGAACAGGCGGTAAAAGTTCTTGAAAAGCATAAAGAGAAAAACAGAGAGTTATACCTTGAAGAAGAAAAGAAAGCAGAACTTAAACAATATTCCGAACTCGGTGTAACAAGGTACTTCGCACAGAAAAAAGAACGTTTAGAAGAAGAAGAGAAAGCAATATTAAAACAGCTCGAAGAATTGGAGGGCACATGAATCTGGAATCAAAAACAACAGTTGCAAACGCAGTCTATTCGGCAAACGAAATGAATAAAATGGCGTCAGCCACTCAATTGAAAAGATTTGGAAATTCAAATACATCTTTTGCAATGGAGATGAAAAATTCAGAAAATAAAGAGGCAAAAGAAAACGTTGAAGAAACAAAAGAAGTAACAACGGATAAAACACAAAAACAGGAAGAAACTAAAAAGACAGAAAAAAAACAGCCTGAAAAAGTTTCAAAAGAACAAAAAACTCAAACTGAACCGCTGAAAGGCGAAGTCTCCGCAGAAAATCAAACTTCCGAGAATAATCAATCCGGTCAGGGGCAGATGCAAAATAATAACCAAAATCAGAACGGTTATTCCCCGCTTTCAAGCCAAATTCAGTCATATATGAGTGCCAACGGTGTAGATATACACTTTACCAGCATTAATCCGATGAGTGCGACTTCTCAAACTCAACTTACCGGCATGGCGGTAACGGTGGACTATTCCTCGGTACAAATGTCCGATACGGATGCAAAATTCTTCGCTGATTTGGTTTCAAAAACAGATATGACTGCGGCAAGTATTGCTGCAGAATTTGAAAAAGCCATGCAAAACGGAAATACAAGAATGGTTCAATCTACCGCTAAAGCAAGTGCAGCATTAATCGAAGCACTTAAAGAATCGGCAAAAAATCATCAGTCTTTCAGGGTTGATTTTGATAAAGATATTTCAGTAATTTTGCAGGTTGATAAGGGTGGCAAAATCAATGCAAACTTTATTCCGGGTGATAAGGCGGTAGAAGCCTATCTGAGAAACAATATTGAGTCCCTGCGCCAAAGATTTAACGAAGAAAATATCGCATACGGTGATTTAAATTATTCACAATCACGCCGAAATAAAGAAGACAGAGGAAGAAATAATAATAAGGAGAACGCACATGAATGATTCGTACGTAACAGCCTTAAATACGAGAAAAACTACCGAAAACTGGATGGACGTAGTCGCAGATAACATGACGAATGTCTATACTCCCGGTTTCAGAGAGCGGCAGGTAAACTTCAAAACTTTTCTGGGCGGTGTCGTTGCTGATGATTATGCAAAGAATCTCGGTCAGGGAAAATCTACTCCCGGTACCGCAAACGAGAACCTGTTTCTTGAGGGTAAAGGTTATTTTCTTTTAAGAACTCCTGAGGGGAAAAGCGTATATTCAAGGCTGGGCGAATTTACTTTCGACGGTGAAGGTGTATATAAGGATAAAAACGGAAACACCGTACAAGGTTATATATTGAATGATAAGGGAGAAATTATGCAGGGTACAAAAGCTATAACTGCTGACCTTTATCAGGAAACGGCTATGAAGGGCGGTGCGCTTGACATACCTACGACTAATATAAAAATGTGGATAGACCCGAATAACGGGAAATATCTGGGCAAATATGATGATTATGAAATCAAGAATGACGGTACAATATACGGTAAGGCCGATAACGGCAAACGCTCAGTACCGTTATACAGAATAACAACCAGAAATTTCCACAATGCAGCTGCTCTGTATGAATTTAAAGGCGGATTGTTTGTGGAAACGGAAGAATCGGGAAAACCGTTGTTAGGCTGCGGAGAAATCCGTTCAGGTTTGTTAGAATTGTCTAATGCAGACTTTAAAGCAAATATTTCTTATTATCAAATGGCAAAATTGCAAATGGATATTGCAAACAAGCTCATTGAATCAAACAAAGACCTACTGCAGGATGCAATGCGCTTAATAGGTCAGTAACGGATAATTAAGCGGATAATAAAATTTAAACTCCATTTGAATATTATAGGGGACAAGAGTCCCCCTTTTTATTTTAAATGAAATAAGGCCTTTTTTGCGCTGGGACGATTGGACGTTTGGGGCAATAGGTTCTTTACGGTACGCCGTGCAATTATGTTTTTATATTCACCCCTAGCGGGGGAACCAAAACTTTGTTTTCGAGGGGGAATAGCTCTAACGTGCATTTTAATGCACGCAAACTGTTGCTATATTGGATAATTCTCATCACTGATATATACTGTAATCCCTTTTAAATTTTTGTCTTTAGCATATCGTATAGTTTTATCAATATCTATAATTGTTGATTCAGCAGGTAAATTTACAGTTTTGGAAATTCCGTCATCTACATATTTTTGGGCTGCGCTGACTGTATCTATATGTTCTCTGTAATTAATTTCTGTTGCAATTCTGAAAACATTTTTGAACTCATCAGGTAAAAAATCTATTTTTTGACAACTACCTGTTTTGTTTACTTCATCTATAACTTGTTGTTTTTGTTCTTTTGATAAATTCAACTCTTCCAGTCTTTTATAAAAAATCTTATTATCTTTTAAACTGAAATAGGGTTCAATACTATAAGAGGCTCCTACAATTCTTGCACTTGAACAACTTGGTGCAAGTGCGGTAGTTGTAGCATTACGAATATGAAATTTACATAGGCGATTATATAATTTTATCCACATATTTTCGGTTATTGGTGATTCTGGGTCTGAATGTTTTACTAAATAAGCAAATTCTTTATATCGGCTCTCATTAAATAGAGGAAAATCTCCTTTTTGTTTAGCCAAACTTACTGAGGTATTTTTAGTGGAATAATTAATCGTTTCAAGAGCATAACTTAGTAATCGCAAAGCTTCTTCGGAACCGTAACTTAATCCCATTTTCGCAAGAACATCAGAATAACCTATTATACCAATACCATATCTGCGTTTTTCCTCATTAATACTTGAGATATAGCGATTTTCATTCACATTGATATCTATAATTGAATCTAACAATTTTGATAAAACTTCTGTGGCTTTATGAATTTCCTTATAATCTATTGTATTACCATTAATAAACTCATTTAGATTTATGTAAGAAAACATTGCCATTTCTTGATCTTCTAAACCCATTTCTGCACATGTTGATACTCCTGCAAATGGGTGTGTCGGAATAGGATTACATAAATCGAGCTCTTCAAAAATAATTCCCGGATTCCCATTCTTTAATATTGATGCTAGAATATTCTTATACAAAAGCTTTGCACTTATAAGTGTCCCATTATTCAGTTTTATTAAATCACCCCTATCAACCATATCAAAGAAGGATTTAGGTATTTTTATTGAAGTGGAATGACATACATCGTTAAAATCTTTGTCATTTGCGTAATTAATAAATCGTTCAATATCACTATTAAAAATATCAATTATAGCAATACCTGCAGGTTTTCTGGAGGATAATTTGCCATATTGCATACATTGTTCATCAAATTGCGAAAGTACATCAAATGCATTTTTTTCCCCTGAAAGATTAATTGCTAAACCATTACCTTGAATGATTTGAGATTTTGGATTTGAATTTGGATTAATTAGTATACTACACATTCCTATTGGTGTATTTTTATTAAAAATGGTCCTATATATGCTTTTACTTAAAATTATTTTTCCCTGCTTAATATAATCTATAGCTGTTTCCTTTAATTTTTCATCATTATTGCAACATATGTTTATAACATTATCAAGAAAAGTATTTAAATCTTCTCCTGGATTTACTATTCCTTCTCTTACGAAAATATCTTGGTTTAAACTACCCTTGAAAGTACATAATAACCTATTTCCTTTATTAGTATTGAGAAACAGGTTTTCGTGTGTAGTTTTATATGGGCTTCGATAAAAAGAACCTAGAATTTGCATAATGTAAAGTAAAACTTGTAAAAAATATTTTTTGCTATTTATTTATAAATTATCAAATCTGCTGTGAAAATTCTAAAACAGACTATTCTTTTTTGCCTCTCCATGCATTTTTATGTCATTCTGATGGTACGAATATACAGAAGAATCTCAGTAATTGGTAATATAATTAGATACTTCGCTTCGCTTAGTATGACATGTAAAAGTGCAGAGTGTACTCAAGAGTCCCCCTTTTTATTTTGTTGTAAAAATTTTTTTATATGCCATAATTTCGATAGAGGGATAAGATTATGGCAAATGTATTAGTTTACGAATTATACGGAAAAATATATATAAATTTAACGAACAGATGCACAAACAACTGCGTATTTTGTTTGAGAAACGATAAGGATGATGTCTGCGGTCAGAAGTTATGGCTGGATAATGAGGATTATCCCGTTCAGGATGTTATTGACCAGTTAAATAATTTCAAAATATCTGATGAAGTTATTTTTTGCGGTTACGGGGAGCCGCTTTTAAAGTTGGACGTATTAAAAGAAGTAGCAAAATACATAAAAGAAAATTACAAAAACGTTAAAATCAGAGTAAACACCAACGGACAGGCGAATATTGTTTACAAAAGGAATATTGTTCCCGAGTTAAAAGGACTTGTAGACGAATTTTCCGTCAGCCTGAACGGGGAAGATAATAAAGAATACAATGACTATTCCCGCCCAAGACTTTTAAATGCTTATGAAGAAGTTAAAAGATTTATAAAAGCTTGTTCCGATGAAAATATTGAGGTTGTTGCAAGTGTAGTTGAGGGATACAAAGGACAGCACCTGAACTTAAAAAAATGTGAAGAAATTGCAAACAGTCTCGGTGCGAAATTCAGAGCAAGAGAATGGATTCCTGCCGGATATTCATAAATTACAGAGGCTCACAGTCATGCAAATAAAAGCAATCGAATCGAATCAAAATTTCAACGGGAATTTTATTATAGAAGGCAAAATATCAAGAAAGAATATAAAACTTGTACAGGATTTTATATCCCAAAATACAAGTATAAAAAAAGAACCTTTTGATATTTATATAAAAGAGTCAGACAAAAAAAATATCCACATGGCCTTAAATAAAGAGTTTTTTCATTGTTATGGCATAAAACGAGATGCTGTTTCAAAATCTTCCCTTGCTGTTGCATATAATCGTTTGGCAAAAGATGCACATGCCAAATTGCAAAAATGCTCTGCAATAGATCAGGTATTATGTACCCTCGGGGTAAAGAAAATTATATAACTTTTCCTATATATTTTTTTAGTAAAAACGGGTTGTATTCGTACATTTTATAAAGTCCGGACTCTTTTCAAAAAACATGTTTGTTGTACAATATTTTTGTAGAAAGGTATCGAGATTAATGAAAATCGGTATAAATAGCAATATAAATTTCAACGGCCAAGTTAATCGCGGGATTCTTGAAACAAAACAGGAACAAGTCTATAATGCCGTCAGAGATACATTTAGCCAAATAATGAAAAATTCCGAATATGATTTATTTGTTGCACAGGAAAGAAAATTTCCCTCGCCAAATTTTAATAAACAGGTAAAATTCAGCCTATGGAACCCTAATTCAAGGCATAAACTTGCAACGAATTATGTTGAGGTTTTTGAACATAACCCTGATAACTGGATAAAAAAATTAAATGAATTAATAGGACAAAATAAATAACAAAAGAAAGGACGAGAAAATGACAAATTTAGACAAAATTATGAAACCAAAGTCAATTGCTGTTATTGGTGCTTCTACAAAAGAACACACTATCGGCTCTGACATTATGAAAAGATTACAAGAGTACAAATTTAAAGGAAGTATTTACCCGGTAAACCCTAAAGGCGGAATTATTGAAGGACTTCAGGCATACACTTCCGTTGGTGAAATTCCGGGAGATGTTGACCTTGCAATTATAGTTGTAAACGCAAAATTTGTACTTGATACTATTGACCAGTGCCACGCAAAAGGTATTACAGGTTTGTGTATAATTACAGCAGGCTTTAAAGAAACCGGCAAAGAAGGTGCTGAGCTTGAAAGACAATTATTGGAAAAAGTTCAGTCCTACGGCATGAGATGTGTAGGTCCTAACTGCTTAGGCGTTGTTAATACATTACCTGAAATCTCTATGGACGGATGTTTTGCAGAAAGCTTACCCGAAAGAGGTCATATCGGATTTGTTTCTCAGTCAGGCGCATTGGGCGGCGGTATTTTAAATATACTTAAAGACCTTAACTTAGGTTTTGCACAGTTTATTTCTATCGGTAATCAGGCTGACGTTAATGCAGAAACGGCGCTTGAATACTGGGAAAATGATTCTGACGTTGAACAAATTCTTCTTTATATGGAATC
>DBXD01000017.1 GCA_002309425.1 Cyanobacteria bacterium UBA1221 | reverse complement strand
GTGAGGACGTGGCAATCCAAATATTTCTTTATTTGGATAATTTTAATAGTCCTATTATTTGTCATTGCACTCTGCGAGTACCCAGTTTGTAACGAAATCAATAGATTTCGACAAACGGAGGCGAGCAAAGCGTGGCAATCCAGCCGTTTAATTACACAAAACGCCGATATGAACTTAACGTCTTATCGTCATAACGTCTTATCGTCTTTTAATCAGCTGGATTACTTCGCAAATCAAGCCTTTGATTTGCTCGTAATGACATGAACGCATGTCGTCCTGAGCGAAGCGTGATAATCCGGATGAATATCCAATGGGATAAATTTGACTTTTTTTAAAACGAAATAATAATGTTGTCGATGTCTCTTTTACTGGTTATCCCGACAGTATCACCTCCTTGGTACCGTTGGGATTTTTTTGCGTAAAAAGAAACGGGACAGATATCTTGTCCCGTTTTACACACACATTAGCTCACATAATATTACACACTACCCGAGAAATCTTTATGTAAATATACCTTTTACCAGGCCCACTACGCCGCCGATAGCTGCACCGATTCCTGCGCCCATAGGCCCACCTACACACAAACCTATTGCTGCACCAACTCCTGCATAAGATACCGTGGGTCCTACAATTTCACCCGTTCTTTTCCACATTTTTTGCTTTGATGAAACAGGTAAGTCATCAATCTCTGCTATATTTTCAGCAGCCATTCGGTCATCTCCGAACAAGCCGAATGTTGTGGAACTAATAAACCCGTTCCAAAAGGCAGGGGTTGAATTTGCCCGCAAATCATCATCCAAAGTAACTCCATACTTGTTTTCATAAATGGACTTCGCCTGAGCAGTTAATAAATCATCGTCTACTTCTTCTTCATTCGGATAGATTGCCTCTTTTATTGTATTTTTATATGCCTGAAATGCAACCATTATTTGGTCCTGTTCGTTTTCCAAAATCTTTGTATGTAAAGCTTCAGCAGCTTTGTACACCTTACTCATCGGACCGTTTATTGCATAATTTTTAATTTGCCATTGCTTACCGCGCTCAATCGTATTATCCATCATTCTGCTTTGATTTTCACGCTGATAGTCCCAATATTCGGGAGTTCCGTACTGTGGAATTCTTCTGTATCCTGAGTTATTACCGCCTTCAGTTCCTGTACTTGTTCCAGTCCTTGTCTGCGGCGCAGTCATTGTTGAACCGCCAGCGGCCTGTTCATATTGAGCCAAAGCACTTCTATAACCTTGCAATACCGGATACAATGACGGGTCCATTGCACCGTTTAAACCATACGGACCTATATTCATTGAGAAAGGATCCATGTTAACCTCCACATTAAACTATTCACTAACCTACCTTACATTTATATAAAAAATTTTACGCTTAGGAAATTGCGAAATATTTATTTATTCTTTACAAAAGTTTACAAATAATTCTGACAAGAATAAGCATAGAGTAGCAATTTTTGCATATTTATAATAAAATTTATGCGAGGGGCAGGCATGAAAGAGTTTAATAAATCTGAAACTATTACTTATAATTTGATGTCTTTTACGGCATTCAAGTCACTATTTATATTTTCTCTGTTACTTAAAGCCCCGCAGTCGTACGCAAGCCTTAAAGAAGCGTTCAGGGAACATAAATATCTCAGAGAAGACGTTTCTACCGACACCTTACGCGTTTATCTTACCTCTCTTAAACGTTCAGGCTGCGTTATTGAAAAAATGAAGAAACCCGACAACGGAAAATATAAGTTGGTTTCACATCCGTTTGAATTAAAAATTTCAGAAGACCAAGTTAAGGGATTAATAAAAATCTATAAAATAATATTAAAATCTGCCGATTTTTCTGATATATATGAGTATGAAAAATTTATCAATAATCTCGCGGTCTTTACAAAAAACGATACCCTTCGAGAAGCACTGGAAAAAGTTTCCGTATTAAAAAATATTAATAAAAATGTTTTGGAAGAATTGATTAAATATTCAAAACAAAAGTTAAAAATAACTGTTTTATACAATTCTCCCAGAACAAGTCAAAAAGAAATTGAGATAATCACTGATTCATTAAACCTGACTGACGGCAAAGTATATCTGTCGGGGATAGGCCTTGAATACAACAAAGAAGCAAACTACCTTGCCGAACGAATTATAAAAATTGTTGATGTGGATTTGGAAAACAAACCGAAAATAAAATTACAACCAATTACCGTAAGATACGAGTTATCTTCAGTTGCAGCAAACACCAAACTTGCTGATTACGAGAAAATAGTTGAAATAAAAGACGATTCCGTAATCATCGAAGCGCAAACAACAAACAAATTTGATATTAAACGTAAAATAATGGAATATGGACCTTGTTGTACGGTTCTTTCGACAAAAGATTTTCGTGAAGATATAATTAACACGCTTAAAGAAATGAGGGCAGCATACAATAATGACTAGAAATGATACCAGTGACAAATATAACGATTCCTGCGTAAAGGTATTTAATTTGCTTTCAGTACTGTCAAACGGGACTGCCGATTTCGCTGATGTTATACAACTTTTTAAGGATAAAAACGGAAAATTCACCCAAAAATCAAATGTAATACTTAATAAATACATGAATACCCTGAAAATTTTTGGGATAGATATCAGAAAAAATAAAAATAAATATTACTTAATGAAAATGCCCTTCAGTATAAATCTTGATGAAAACGGATTGTGTGCCGTTGCTCTGATTAAGTCCGTGCTTAATTTCTTTCCGAACGGTAAAGAAAAAAAAGCACTGGAGGATTTTATTGAAAAACTGCAGCAAAGATATGATTACAGCACGCAAAAACTTGATAACATAATTACGAAATTCAGAAATTATGACTTGTCTTTTTATTATAAAAAATATGAAAAGCAGATTGCGGATTGTGAAAAATTCTGTCAGGACGGACAAAAAATTGAAATATATTATTCGGAAGCAGACGGACAAAATAAGTCCATTTTTTGCACCCCTCTTGAACTGAAATATCAGAAGAATCAGATAGGTTTGTGCGTATATGTACCATTACTCGGTCAAATTATAGATATACCAATCAGCGCAATCAAAAATATTGTTCAGTTACCGATTAAGGCCACAAAATCAAAAATGTGCACAACCGTTATTTTTAAACTTAAAGGCGATTTAGCAAAAAGATACAAATTAAGGGAACAAGAATATACAAACGGGATTGATAATGACGGTTGGTTGGTTGTTGTAAACTCAGGGGAAGATTTTCAGTCACTTTCAAAAAGATTGTTCAAATATGATAAAGACTGCGTTGTAGTTTCTCCCAAATATTTGAGAGAAAATCTTATAAAAATGGTTGATAAAACTCTGAAGAACTATCAATAAGCCGGTTAATATTAGGGAAACATATGTATATCAGCTATTTTAATAAATTCATAAAATACTTTGGAACCGGAAGAAAAATTAAACTGGCAATCTTTACTCTTATGGGTCTTGTTGCCGGAATGCTGGAATTTGTCGGAATTACTCTTATTTACCCGTTTGCTCTTGCTATGGTAAAGCCGGAGATATTAAAAACAGGATTTTCTGCGTTACCGGAATTTATACAACAATATTTATACAAAATCCCGGAAGCGAAACTTGCTTTGCTTATAGGCTTAATCGCAATGGTAATATTTATACTTAAAAATATTTATATGATGATTTTTATTTATTTTCAAAGCCGTTTTTTAGAACACTGGAAAATGTATATTTGCAACATGATAATGAAATTTTACCTGTTTGCACCGTATAACGTTATTCAAAAAATTTCCGAGTCTGACAAGTTATATATACTAAATGTTGTACCCCCCAATGTAACCGGCAACTTTTGCCAAAGATATATTACCCTGATAATAAATTTGATAATCGTAATATCAATATTATCCTTAATATTAATTAAATTCTTTACCGCTGGGGTTATTACAATAACTTTTATCGTAATCAGCTTGGTTATACAAAATAAACTGTTCAAAGGCAAAATTACAGCAATAAATTCCAATATACTTAAAATTACCAGATATGAAAATTCTGTCACATATACCAATATTAACTGCATTAAAGAGGTAAAGATTCAGAATGTCGAAGAAAAATTTTTAAACAAGTATAAAGATGCAATGAATAAATTAACCAAAATTGTCTCAAAATTAAGTTTTTATTCCGGCATACCTCCATACACAATAGAAACGCTAATTGTTATTTCACTTATACTATTGGGAATCGTTATAAGCCACAGCGGGCAACAAAGTATAAATATGCTGGCAGCTCTGGCAATGATTGTAGCGGCTATCTTCAGAATTGCCCCTGCTCTTAACAGAATCCAAACGAGTATTTTAAATTTGCCGACAGGCTTTAAGTTCCTGCAAAACCTGATAGAAGTATATGAAGAATACAATATTGGTCAATACTCAAACATTTCCACAACCGCGGCCCCAATAAAATTCAACAGAAAACTCGAATTTAAGAATGTCTGTTTTTCCTATGAAAAAGATTTGCCCATATTAAAAAATATATCTTTCACAATAAACAAGGGAGATTTTGTAGGGATTATAGGATTATCAGGAGTAGGGAAAAGCACACTTGCCGATATTATAACAGGTTTACTGTCTCCCGATAGCGGAGAAATATATGTCGACGACGCAAAAATTGATATTGATAAATTTTCAGGTTTTAGCAAAAACATAGGATATGTTCAGCAGGAATTTGACATGCTGGAATGCAGCTTCAGGGAAAATATTGCCTGGGATGAAAATCCTGAAAATATTGATGATCAAAAAGTAATATCTGTTTTAAAGCAGGTAAGACTTTGGGATGAAGTATTGAAGCATGAAAACACAATCTATGATATACCTTTTGTTGGAGAAACCGGACTTTCAAGAGGGCAAAAACAACGACTCGCAATAGCAAGAGCTCTTTACAAAAATCCGGAAATACTGCTGTTTGATGAAGCCACATCAGCCTTAGACGTTAAAGTTGAAAATGAAATTACGGAAATGCTAAAGAATGTATGCAGCGATAAAACGATTATTGCGATAGCACACAGACTCTCAACTTTGCAGGCATGTAATAAATTAATATACATGAAAGACGGCACTATCGTTGACATAGGAACATTCAGAGAGTTGTCAGACAAATACCCGGAATTTGCCGAATTAATAAGGCTTTCAAGCATTCAGCAAAATGATTAGAGAAAAATTAAAAAGTTCTTTACAATTAAAGTTTTTTATTTTATAATTGCATTGTACCCCACGAGATTGTTCGTGGTTATACAAAGAGCGTATAATATTGAAGATAATCCTCAGTAGCTCAATGGCGGAGCATTCGACTGTTAATCGAAGGGTTGTTGGTTCGAGTCCAACCTGGGGAGTTTTTTATTAAAAGTTGCAATAATAATTGCAACTTTTATTGTTTTAAAATAAAATGATTTCGAATAATATTACTTTATTAACTAATAAAGGAATTTATAAATAGACAGTTAAAATTGAACAAGTCGGACAATGAAATTGAAAAGTTTAATTTTGCGTTTAATTAAGTCGGAAATTGTTCAATTCTATCTGTCAGACAGTTCAAATTGAAAAGATAATTTGTTCAATTCTCTCTGATAATTTTTATGAAATTTGCCTCTTAATCCATTCCATTATTATTGAAACAAGATATTCTTGTTCTGATTTGGTTAGTTCCCTGTGTTGAGGGAATTTGTACCATTTTTCAATACACCCACGACAGCAAGTAGCAGTTGCGTGTTGAGCTATAAATACAGGATGACCTCGCATTGGAGTTTGTTTGCCATCATTAGCAGGTTCTGCCAGAGATACTCTATCCCGAATAAAATCACAGGCATGAGAATGGATTGTATCAAGCCCTTTGTCCTTGATATATTCAAGTTCTTTTGCCCGAAGCTTGAATCTGCTCCTGAACTTTGATTTTGCTAATTTATCTAAAATATCCATTGTCATTCTCAAAAGTTTATAATTTCATTTCTCCATCTCTAAAACTAACACTATCAATATTGTCTTTTAATATATGCACCACATCCGAAATAGTAAGATTTTTGTTCTCTTTAATATTTTTTGTAAGTTTTATACAAAGAATATTGTCATTAGTTCCATGATGAGTACAAAATCAACTAAAATCCGACAGTTGAGCTTAATTCTTTGGATTTCTTTACTTTTACTTCTTCCTCTAGCATGTGTTTTAATTCATATACATCATCTGTCCCCAGGAATACAATTTTCTTTTTGACTGTCGCAAAATCTCCGGCCGTAAGCCCTTTTATATTTGCAAGCTCTATCGGCACTTCTTTATTAAAGAAATGCTTAAAACCAAGCTGCACCTGCTTAGCCGTCATATATTTGAACTTAATTTTAAAAGTAAACCTTCTCAAACTTGCCTCATCAAGCGTATCCATAAAGTTTGTTGTGCAGATAAAGGGGTACGGATGAGTTTCCATCCAGGTAAGCATCTCGTTTACCTGAGTAATTTCCCAGCTTTTAGAGGAACTTTCTCTTGAATATAAAAAGGAATCAGCCTCATCAAAAATCAATATCGCTTTTTTATCTCTTGCTTCTTTAAAAGCTTGTGCTATGTTTTTTTCGGTTTCTCCAACCCATTTTGACATTAAATCTGAAGCTCTTTTAAATACCACATCAAGCCCTAATATACCGGCAAGCTGTTTTGCATATTCGCTTTTCCCCGTTCCCGCTTCACCATAAAGGCACAGCGAAAAATTAAATTTTCCGGTTGCTTTAATTCTTTTCGCCAAATCTTCAATATTGCTGTCAGTATTTATTAAATCAAAGTTGTAATTGTCAGATTTTTTGTTTGCTTTAAAGTTTTCGCCGGCTTCGGTTCCTCTGTTTAGCAGCGTCATCTGATTTATAACATATTTTTCAAAATCCTCATTGGGGGAATCTGTTAATTTCAAAACATTGATAGCATTTGTGATTGTTGCAGAGGTCAAATCATATTTTTTACTTAACACAGCTATTTCCTCATCAGAGATTTTAAAATTGTGTTTTTTAAATTCTTTTTTCATGAATTTTAACTGAATATCTTCGTTTAGTTTATCAAACTTAACCGAATAAATAAAACGTCTTAAATATGCTTTGTCCATATTTTCCACATCATTTGTTGTCCATATAACCGGAATTTCGTTATTTTCAAGAATTTTGTTAACGAAAGCTTTTGACTGAGTTTTACTGTTGAACAATGTATCTTTAAAAATATCTTCAGCTTCATCAAAAAGAATAATTTGTTTACCGTTCATAGGCGAAAGAATTCTTTGTTTGCTTTTTAAATCACCTATCCTGACATCTCTGTCAACTTCTTCCTCACTTTCGTCTTCACTAATAACTTCAAACATCGGAATTTTCAAACAGTTTGCAATGGTCTTTGCCATTTCGGTTTTACCGGCACCGACTTCGCCGTAAAATAGAATATTGATGCCTTTTGTTTTTCGTTCAATAGCATTTTTCAAAATACGTTCAACGGTTTCAAATTCATCAGAAAGATGTTTAAAATCATCTTTTTTAAGATTAGCTTTTAACACATTGCCGACAAGATGGTTGTATATCTGCCTCATTGTGGAATAATTAGATTCAAAAACAATTTCTATCGAACTTGGTATACTATAGCGAAAGCCTCTGCGTCCGCGGTGTTCATTTAACAAACCGACATCAACCAGTTTTAAAAGAATTTTCAAAGGTCTTTTTGAGTTTAAGTAGTGATAACACATGCTTTGGACACTACAATGGCCGTTACGGCGCTGGGCAAGACAAAGTATATCACAGATAACCTGATCAAGCTCATTTCTGCAAAACATTTTAAATACAGCCATTTCGTCATCAGTCAGTACGAATATATTTTGGAGATGTCTGAAAATTTTTTCCCATGATGAGATTTTTTTAACATTAAGTTTGCCTAATTGCTTTTTTAATTGTGATATTACGTCATCGGCAACGGCATAGTATAGTTTTTTCGGGTGTTTTATTGATTCGTAATCAATATTTTCCTTTAAATCAAAACTAATCTCTTTTGTTTTATAACTTTCATTTACGGCTTCAATTAAATCCAGTACTTTTTTTGTGCAAAAAGTACAGTCAGCGTCTTTTTTCATAAATTCAACAGCATTAATTAAATACTCAATTAATACTTTTTGTTCATACATATCTAACATCCGGTAACTCCTTTACTGTAAATCATTATATTATGATATTAGCATGTGGCTACGTCAGAAACGGACATAGTAAAACACCTGCAAAATCTTTCAAAGAATTATCAAGAGTTGAGTAAAAAACTATGATTTTTTTGATGTCTTGATTACAGTTTTTTGAGGTAGCGGGGTAATTTTATCAGTATGTTTTAATACCAAATCTTCTTTCTTTTTTGGAGCCTTGTCGCTACGACCAAGCAGCCACCTGAATCCTGCAGTAAGTGCAACACCGTTTCTCCCGCCGTTTCTTATCATTGTCTGACCGTATGCTGTAAACCTCTCTCCCCAAGATTTTTGAACACCAACACCATATTCAACATATGGTTTAACAGACAACTGCGGCAATCTTACATCATTCGCCATAACGTGAGTTTTATCCATAACGTTCCAAACCATATTCACACTTGCGTACGGTTTCCAACCATTTCTAAGATTGCCTATCACTTTTAATCCGGGAACAATTTGTATAGAATTCAGCGGATCATTATTTATACTTACTCCTGCAGAGTTTGTGTAATCAAAAGTATTTACAAATGTATAACCTAAGAATAACGAAGGCTGTAAAATTAATTTTCCGTCTTTAAATTCAAAATTATATCCTGTTTTGTTTGCAATACCTGCCGTAAGCATAGAGAAATTATCTGTTCCGTATGGGGTATAAGCTTCACCGGCACTTGCGCCTGCAGACACCGTTAATCCGGTAAACAAACCGCCTTTGTACGCAGTGGCGGTCATACCCAGCACACCGCCCTGCTGATTCATACTGATTCCGCTATAAGACTGATGAGAACCGTTATATCCAACAAACGCAGATACAACACCTTTCCAATCATGGCTTAAATCGTATAATTCACTATCACCGCCAAATAATGAACCGTATGCAATATTAGAAACACCTACGCCACCCTTTAAGGAGACTTTTTCAAATGTTGTATACGGTTTTACCCAAAATGCCTGAGAAGTTTCCGGCACATCCGAATATTGATAGGCAAAATCATCATCTGCCAACGCATATTTATTAATGTTTTCAGCAATTTTTCTTTCATTTAGGGTATATTTTGTATATCTTTCCATATGGAAGAAACCCTCATGCAAGGTTTCAATTTGCGTTAAATATCCACCGACCTGCGTTGCAACAGGTGAGGCTAATACAGAAGGGGAATACCCGCCGGCACTGCTACCGCCGCCTCTAAAAGTAAACATACCTGTATTGCTGTCATAATTGACGTCATATCTGTATATTTTGCCGCTCAATCTGCTTACATCTGTTGATACTTGATTTCTCAGGTTGTCATCTGCAAAATAGATGTCTATACTTGGCTTGTTTAATCCGGAAATAAGGTTGAAACTATTTACATTAATCTGCCCGTCACCGGAGATTGACGATGCGGAAATCGTATCCATTACGCCGTTATTCGCATCAACATCTACCGCAAGCTGCAAAACATCGTTAAGGGTAAGAGAATTAAAATTAAGGCTGCCGACTTCCCCGTTTGCAGCGTTAATAATACCGCCATTTATAACACTTGCGATTGGAGAAAATGCTGTTTCACTCGGCAAGTTAACTATACCATCATTTAAGTTAAAAGTATCAGGAGCAAAGTTTCCTTCCTGATCAAGATTTAATGTACCATTATTCATTGTGTAATCTGCACCTGAGAAATCAGCTATGCCAACAGCTCCGCCGGATTGAATTACATCTATACCTGATACATTACCATTGAATGTTACATCCGTTGAGACATTCATCTGAGCATCGGAAGTACCTGTTACATCACCATTAAAAGTAATACTATTTGAGCCGTTTACATTAATTGTTCCGCCGTTGGAGGCTAAGGCATTAGTTGTATTACCATTGCTGCCGATGTTTATATCTTTGTTTTCTGCGGTTATGTTAACGGTTCCGCCATTATTTGTCACATCAGCCGTTCCTGTATTACCAACAACATTTGAATCAATGATTGTAAGCGTTCCGCCATTATTTGTCAAGGCATCATCAAACCCCGTAAGCTCATTAACGTTTCTTACAATAACATTTGTTCCTGATGAAACGATTATGCCATCTATACCGCTTTCGGTATAAATTGAATATCCGTTACCATTGATATCAATATCACTTTTAATTACATTACCGCCCGAGCCCAGCCAGGCCGCAACATTTTCGTCTTCACCGGCAGTAATAATGTACTGATCAGATTCATTTTTAATTGCTGCCGGTAATCCGCTGCCAGCTCCTGACGCCGCAAAAACAACATAAGAACCGCTGTCGTCATTTTCTGCAGTAACATTATATGTTTCTGTACTTGTTGTAATAGTATAACCATCTTTTACTATACCATTTACGTTAGTATCTGAATATTTAATCTTTAATTCCTCAGCATCAGAATCCGATATTACGTTAAAACTTGACAGCTGCAAAGTTCCGTTATTATCGGATACTGTAATTGTATCTGATTGGGTATTTGCCAAATCAACATCAAACATATAGTCCATAGTTACACCATCTTCTATCTCAAAGACATTTGGTGCAAACTGTCCTATTACATTGTTAACTGTGTTTAGTGTACTGTTACCTTTGACATAAAAATTGTTATTATTTATATATCCGTCAGGATTATCTGTTGAGGCATTATTTGTCTCATTTTGACCTATTGATAAAGTACCGCCGTAGAGGTTTATGTCAGCAATGTTGCCGTTTGCATCTCCAACCAGGTTGTTAAATTGTATTTCCCCGGTTGTCCCCGCATCATGAACGGTTTCTGTTTCACCTTCATACGTGCTGTAAGTAATTCCTTCCTTGTTAATATTTATGACCGGAACATTTGCGGGTTTAGTTTGTGCGGTTGCAATGGTACCATCAAATACAATCTTTTTATCAGCAGCGGCATTAAAAAACAAACTCGCAGCATAAGCTTTTGTTTTAAAGTATATATCATCACCGGCATTGCTGACAGAAGTATCGGTTGCGGTGTTTCCGCTGAAAATGACATCCTTAGCCGCTGAAATAATTGCAGCATCCCCATTTATAATATAAAGTCCGCCGCCCTGCGTTGCCGTGTTTGAGGTAAAATCCGAATCCACAATTCGTGCGGTAAATTTATCATCATTATCATAATCGGCTGAAAAATACATGCCACCGCCGAGTTTTGCCGTATTGTTACTAAAGGTTGTGTCCTTAACCAATATAGCCTCTGTAACAGCAGGTATAGGCCATAATTCTTCTACATACAAGCCTCCGCCTTTATTACCGGAAGTATTACCATCAAACAGAACATTATCTATCGTTCTTAAATAGCCGCCCCCTAATGCTACCCCGCCGCCATTACTGCTTGTTGCGGTGTTTCCGATAAATTCCGAGTTTTTGATATAATCAGCCGCCGCAGTATAATACAAGTATATAGCTCCGCCTTGTGAGCCTGCCGTATTTCCTTCAAATTTTGTATTCTCAATAGTATGTCCGTTTCCCTTGTTAAAATAGACAGCGCCGCCTCTGCCTGACGTACCGGTCGCGGTAGCAGCCGTGTTATTAATAAAATATGAATCTTTTATTGTAATTGTTTCATCACTTTTTACGGCACCTCCATCTGAACTTTTCACGTTTTTATTGCCATAAAAGATTGAGTTGTCAATATTAACTTTAAAATTATATCCATTGACCACAGGCCCCGCATTAGCCATGGTATTGTTGTAAAAAATACTATCTGCAACATTTATAGTACCTCCAACAGGTACGGAAAAACTTCCATATATCAATCTTGCATCCGTATCTTTCCCGTTATCGGCAAAAACACTATTTGTAATATTTACTGTTATTGGCTTATTAAGCGTCAAAAAGTACCCCGAGAAGGAATTTACTGATTTTTGAATGTCAACGTATTTTGTTTCATTATTTAAATCTGTATATGAAAAAGTGCTGCTGTCTGCCGAACCTTCTGCATATTTCCCAAAATTCTTCAGATTAAGGGTGGCAGTATTATTAATTGACAACGAATAATACCCGGAGCCGGTATAAGGGTCCGAAGAAAAAGAGTGATAATTGCCGTCAATTGTTTGCTCTTCTGCCGATGAAAAATTAATAGGCATCGGGTATTGTTCACCTGTTGCATTAATATCACTTTGGAAAATTATGCTTCCTGCATTACTATTAGCTTTCAAATCACTCCAGCTTGAAATATCAACAGCATTAGCCTGACCAATATTTACGATATTGAGAGCCGCCAGGACGGCAAATAACATAATCTTATTTTTCATAACAACCATAGCTCCACGTTACATATTTTCGGTAAATTATACTATATTTTACAATATAATCCCAAAAATCACATGTTTGTTAATTAATATTAATTATGAATATTTTTACACTTTACCATAAGAGATAAGAATTGCATAAATTCGTCTGCCGACCACAATTTAGGTAGTGCGCATCAGGTTATAGAATTTTTACTAAAGAGTATTCTGTTATTTCTGCCATTTTTTATATATTATATTAGTGTGTAAAAGAGGGAAGTCTAATGATTAAAAAATTATGTATTACGGTTTTAATATCTGCTATAATGCTTAATTTGAGTGCATTTGCAAAGGAGAATGAGAAGATGAAACGACAAGAGATTGCTAATAAAAATTTAGAAATATTGTTTAATATCAGTACAAAAAATAATAACGGCCCCGACAAAGATTTTATGGACATTTTACAAAAATATATTTTTGGTGAAGTTTTTACAATCGGGAATTTGAATATAAAAACAAGAGAATTATTGACGGTTACAAGTTTAACCGTTATGCAAACTCTGCCGCAGTTAAAAGCTCATATAAACGGTGCCTTGAATGCCGGCAATACTCCGATTGAAATAAGAGAAACAATCTACCAATGCGCACCGTTCATAGGTTTTCCAAAAACTTTAAATGCTCTCTCTGTATTTAACGAGGTCATAAAAGAAAGAGGGTTGGAAAAAGAATTAAAAAGCACAAAAACAACTGACGAAAGCAACAGATACAAAAAAGGCCTCGAAATACAAAGCCCGATGTATGGTGATGAAATCGTACAAAATATGAAGGGCTTGCCTGATGATATGGGGGCTGATGTCGCAAGATTTTTAACAGAAGTTTGTTTTGGTGATTTTTATACAAGAGAGGGTTTAGACCTTAAAACAAGAGAACTTATGACAATCGCAATACTTACAACAACAGGAAATACAGGAGTTTTAAAAAGCCACATTAAAGGAAATCTTAAAGCGGGTAATTCCATTGAAACAATTACTGCTGCAATTATTCAGGTCATGCCATACGTAGGTTTTCCAAATTCCTTTGCTGCACTAAAAGCAGTTAAAGATGTAATGAGTGAATAAATTATTTTTTACTAATTGGTAAGCATGACATGTCCGTATCTGACGTATTGATAATAGAAAAAAGGAATGCATGTTTGCATAATATGGCGGCTGCCGCTAATGTTTTCACGATATTATGAGTCTGTGTTATGTTTGCTTATTTTAATTATAGTTCTGTTATTTTCCGATGTCTTTGCTTTTTGTACAGGTTCTTTTCCAAGTGTCCACCTAAAACCGCCTTCTAATACTATACCTGTTCTTCCGCCGTTTCTTATAAATGTTTGAAAGAATGCGGTAAATCTTTCACTCCAATTTTTTTGAACTCCTATGCCGTACTGTACATACGGTTTAACCGATAAATCGGGCAGTCTTGTATCTGCTGCCCTGTACCTTGTTTTACCTATTATGTTCCACATCATATTAACCCCGGCATACGGCTGCCAGCCGTTATCCAAATTACCGATAAAATTGATACCCGGAGCAATCTGGATTGCATTTAAAGGCTCTGATTTTATACTTATTCCCGCCGAATTCTTATAATCAAAATTGTTTACAAAGGTATAACCCAAATATAATGTGGGCTGAATTATAAATTTACCCTCGGCAATCTCTATATTGTATCCCGTTTTATTGGCAATGCCTGCCGTAAGCATTGAAAAATTATCCGTTCCGTAGGGTGTAGAAGCTTCCCCGGCACTTGCACCTGCAGATACCGTTATACCGGTAAAAAAGTTACCGCGGTACATGGTACCCGTAAGCCCTAACGTTCCGCCCTGCTGATTCATATCAATACCGTTATATGCCTGATGTGCGCCGTTATATCCGACAAAAGCAGAAATAACACCTTTATAGCCGTTACAAAGATTTACAAGATCAGTATCTCCACCGTACAACGAGCCGTATGCAACATTTGATACTTCCAAGCCTCCTTTTAAATTAACGCTTTCAAAAGTGGTATAAGGCTTTACCCACATTGCACGGTACGTTTCAGGTAATGAACTTCTTACATATGCCGGAGGCGGATAAAGTTTGACTTGAGCATATTTATTTCTGTTTTCCGAGGCAATTCTTGCGCTTGAACCGTATTTCATATATCTGTTCATATGAAAGAAACTGTCCTGCAAGGTTTGAGATTGAGTAATCTGTCCGCCTATCAATGACGAAACAGGACTTGCAAAAATTGCGGGATTAAAGTCTTTTGCGCTGTTACCTGCACTTGAATAGATTAAGTAATTATTTTCAACTTTACCTGTCAAACGTCTGATTGGTGTCATTATTGCCGGTAAGATTTGGTTTTTAACACTCAAATACGGATTATTGACCTTTGTTGTATCACCCAAGAAAACACTGATAGAATCTTTTAAGGTGTTGCCTTTTACCTGAACCTTATCAATTTCTAATTTGCCCGTTCCGCTAAAATTTGCAATGAAACTATCACTTGTTAAGTTACTTAAATCAAAATCAATACCGTCAATTTTTGTATTTTCGTTCAAAACCGCATTTCCCAGTTTATAAGTTGAGATATTACCGTCAAGTATTTCCCCTATACTGCCTCCGTTACCTATAAATCCGCCTTTTGAAATATCTTTGTTCAATCCGAAAACTAATGTTCCGTTATTTAATGATAATGTATTACCGTCAATATCTGCGTTTAATTCTACTGTACCATCTCCGTCTAAATGAACTGTCCCATTACCTGAGATGTAATTCTCAATATAACCTCCGTTTGTATAGCGAATATTGCCATTATTAGTAATATCCCCTCCGATACCGCTTATTGTTGTATTAATTGTACCGGCAAATTCGTTATTAATTGTACCGTTTAAATCTCCAGTATTGTTAATTGTTCCTGTATTATTTACAAGCCCTGAAACAACGGAATCGTTTGTAAATGTTTCATTATTTACAAGGGTAAAATCTTTCAGAGTACCGTTATTTACAACAACACCGTTATTAATTATATCCGCATTATTATTTCCGTTTAAAGTAATATTATTTGCTATTGTATAGTATGAATCATCAAGAAACGTATACTGCTTATGCTCATCTGTTTCAAAATTACTCCAGGCTCTGAAGGTATCCTGCAGCCCCCTGACCATTATACTGTCATTTGTCGTATCCGTAGTATAAAGCCCGAAATCTTTTGCCAGAATATCACTTGAATCCATAACTGCCTGTGCTAATGTAAGTACCTTTGCATTATCATATGATAATTGAGGCCCTGTGCCGCCGGAAGCCTTTATTATTTGCAATACATAAGATGTATCATCAGGTATATTCTCAGTATCAACGTTTATTGATGATAAATATATTGTGCCTGTCGAACCTGAACCGACAGTAAAAGTATCCGCATTCTGTTCTTCTGCCGACAGAGAAATATCTATATTGTACCTAACATCAGAGGAGGAGGTTAATTTTTTGATGTTATAATTCGTGTAATTTCCGTCAGCGACATCTACTGTGCCTGAATTTGCAATAAAATCAGTGGCATTCAATATATCGGAAGTATTATCTGAGGGAGCAGTTATTCCGAGTTTTAAAGTTCCTGAATTTAATATTGTATCATTTTGTATTACGGTATCATTTAATATAACAGTACCATCGTAAGTTTTAGGAGTACCGTTGTCATCATAAGTCCCACCGATTTCAGTCGTGCCGCTGTTATCCGTAATTTGTCCGTTTAATGTAATGGTTTTGCCCGATTTTGCATAAAGATTAAGAGTGCCTGCATTTTTTATGACTTCATTTTCTCCGCCAGAAACCGTAACTTCACCTGTTTCAGAATTTCGTGTTATCGCTGCCATAACCCTGTTATTATCGAATATAACATCTGCTTCATCTGCGACAATATTCAGAGTTCCGAAGTTAGAAATCAGGCTGAGCATATTAGTTGCATTGTTCTCTACTGAGTTGTCAGCAATAGTAAGCGTACCAAGATTATTAATTATTGCACCGGCGGAATTATTCATAATTGCAGAATTATCTGAAACTTTAATATTATTATTTTCTATATTAGAAGTCAGAGAACCGATAACCCCATTTGTATAATTATAAATTATTCCGCCATTTATAATGTCAGCCGTTGATTCAACATAGTTGTTTTTTATGTCGCCCGATATGGAATTTATTACCGAGCTCAAAGTGCCTGTTGAGTCATTACATATAACTCCGCCTTTAATATTTCCGCCGGAGGAAATATTATTAGAAATTATATCTGATGAAATATCAGCAATATTACTTTCTGCAACACCTGTACCCAAATTGTGTATTAAACCTGACGCGGTATTTGAGCTGATTAGTCCTGAAATATTAGTTATTTCACCACCCGCATTATTAACAAGAACCCCTGAATATGTGTTATTTATTAAATCTGCACTAAAATCAGAAATTGTTCCGCTTGTATTTTCGATAAGACTGTTATCCCCCTGGTTGTTTGCTATTACATTGGTACCCGTAAGACTTAAGGTACCCCCGTTATTTTCAAACAGTGTCCCGTTAAAACCCTGCCATCCTGCCTTTACCGAGCCGTCAGAATTTAGTGAGCCGATATTTTCGACATTCAGTGTTCTGCCGGTGTTAATAGTTATACCGCTATTGCCGCCGCCATAGACTGTATAATTATTATTGCCTGAAACAGTAAACACTGCTCCCTCTTCGCCACCCATCGTTCCGATTGATGTGCTGGAATCACCTATTGAGGCAATGTCCGCAGCAATATCTTCATCTGCCGCTAAAACATAAACACGCTGATTTGCGGTATTTCTGTTTACAACAACAAGATTTGTTTCGATTGATGGACTATATGTTAAATATCCCCCGTCCACCTGGCTGTTGTCATATATTACCGCATAACTGCGCACAGCGCCGTCTACACTGTTTACTGCCAAGGTAACTGCATCTTTCAATACACTGTTACACACTTTTGTTGTAACAGTACTTTCGGAATCAGATAACAAATCTATATCAACAATGTTTAATTTTCCGTCACCGCTTAATGATGTCGCCGAGAATGTATCTGAAACTCCGTTTGCCAAATCCGAATTTATATAAAGGTCAATATTACTGTTTAGTGTTAAATTTCCAAAACTCTGTCCATCAATATGATTATTCTGAACATTTATCAAACCGCCGTTTGCGTCATTTGAAAAATTTGACAGCGAAAGCACTCCGTACGAGGTTGAGTTGTCTGCCTGATTAAAAGTGCCCAAATGTATTTCTGCGCCGTTATATATAGATATATTAGCAGCCTCAACAGTATTATTGAAATTATATGAACCTCCTTTTATATTATCCGCATTATCAGCATTAACATTAAATGTTGTTCCGTCCATATGAACCGAACCGTTAAATGTTATGTTTTTACCGCTGTTAGCGCTGAGAGATAAGGAGGATTTATTTGTACCGTAAAAATCGTTATAAATACCGCCGAGTACGGAATATCCATCATTTTCGGAGAAAGAAACACTTGTTACCTTTGATTTGTTATTTGCAAACAAGACATCATCATTTTTTGCAGTTATATTTACCGAACTTATAGGGGCATTATTAAGATATATGGAAGAATAAATTGCACCGCCGTCATATGTGGTTGCATTATTTAAAAAGGTCGAATCGGTTATGTTCAATGTTCCGTCATTATATATAGCACCGCCGCCTCCCTGCTTTGAGGAGTTGTCCGCATTATATGAATAGTTTTTATCAAATAAGGAACTATTTATATTTATTGTTGAAGAAGTACCGTTTTGAACAGCACCGCCCTGCCTTGATGAGTTATACCTGAATAGTGAATTATTAACAGAAACCTCACTACCCGCATTTAAAGTACTCTGGACATTTGTTCTGATTGCCCCGCCCGAATTCCTGGAACTGTTTGCTATAAATTGGGAATTTTTTATCTCTGTGATTATTGCGCCGCCGCCGCTTACAATTGCTGCCCCGTGATTTGCATTAGTATTTCCCGCAAAAACTGTCTCTATTGAATCAATTACAGCATTTGTTCCGTAATTGTATATTGCACCGCTGGCATTTTGATTTTTTAGTATTTTACCGGTAATGTTTGTTATATGTCCGTTATTGTTGTAAATAGCGCTTCCGAAAGCGCCGTTTCCGTTATTATTATATAAAACTACATCCTCCAAAGTCACAGTACCACTGTTATATATAAAAGCGCCATTTGATTTTTTAAAGCCTTCAATACCGGAATTATATGTTATTACCCCAGTATCTGCATCAACGGAAGCCTCACCGATGTTACGCATAATTAATGTGCTCCCGGAATTTACAATAATCCCAGAATATTGTGTAGAATTTATTCTGCCCAGTATTCCGCTGCCGGCACCAGTTCCATTAATGGTGAGTGTTCCGGGAGCCATTGAGCCTATACCGGATGTAATTTGTTCTGTTCCGTTAAGAGTGTATTCCCTCGGTGTAGCAGTATCCCGAACGGCCTGCATTAAACTTGAATATTCCGCGTATGAAGAATCAGTAATACCATTTAATAAAACAATACTCAGAGTTAGAGCAAGTACAAAAATCTTATTCTTCATTAATATCCTCATTCAAATTATTAACTAAGATATAATTGCTACTTCGAATTTATCATATACAAAATTTCTAAATATTAGCCTCGCGGGTAATATTTGAATGAGTCGGAATAATTGTAAACGTATTTTGTATTCAATATAAATTGAACTTTTAATTTTATATCAAGAAGATTTTTTATAACTTCCAAACAGATTTTCCCAATTTTCTTCCCCAAAAAGTCTGCACTGAATTTCTTTAATTTTTGCATCATATTCAACGGTAGGAGCGCCAATTTGCAGTGCAAGTTGTTTCATTACAGCATACTGTTTAACTTCTATTTCAGCAACATCAATATCTGTATTAATATCTCTGCCCGACTCCTGCATTTGCTTCAGGAACCTGCTCAGTTGCCTTTTTAGCCAATCAATTTCTTGCAAAATATATTTATCAAAAGGCTCATTATTTTGTTTTGCCTTATTTATGCGAGCCTCAAGCATCTGTATTTCATTAATCTCATTCTCTTCCGGCATGGAAAAACTCCTCGGTATTATCCTCGTATTTATTATATCAGTTTAATCCAATTCCCGTCAAACATAAAATATTCTATTCCATTTGAATTGCGTATTTTTACACAATCCTGCCCTCTATAATTATATGTACCGGCATCCTCAAAACCCTGAGGAATAGTAACTGACGGTTTTGGAGGAGTTGCTTCCGCTTTTACCTTAACTTCGACTACCGGAACATAATCTCCGCCCCTTATTACAATATCATCGGAAACTTCAACTATTTGACCTTGCGGTACATAATATTTTTCTCCGTTAATTTGGACTACATACGTATTATCTGCCGTTATTTCTTTACACTGAATATTCATAGATGCTCCGTCAGGACCCTGGACCTCTTTTGGCAGCGAAGATACCGTATATTTTTTTATAGGTACGCTGGTATCAGGCTCATTTGATCTTTTTACTTTCTTCTTTGTCTTTGGTTCAGTCATAGCAGATTTATCTGCACCTGACGGCAAGTCAAGACTGATATCAGGCGAGGTTCTTGAAGGTGTTTGTGTTTGAGCAGTAACACTTGCAAGGACATTCCCTGTAGAATTGTCGGTTATCTCAATTTCTGAACCTTTATGCAAATAAGCATATTGACCTCTTTCCAGGAATTTCTCCAGCGGTTCCTGAATATCTACTCCGGATACCTTCGGATCGTGGAATGTTACCATACCTGTATCAGGGTCATAATTAATTATAGAGAGCTGATGGGCTTCTTTTACGTCAGTAAACGTCATAACATCAACTCCGGGTTTGAAGTCTTCCGTAATCAATTTTTTTGCACGTTCTTTTGTTTTTGAGTCTTTAACTTTACCACCCGTTAAAGGAATGGCAGCTGTTTCATCCGGAGCCATCTGACAAGCCTTTTTGCCAATAGATTCCGCACTGAAACTGCGTATATCAGTAATATCAGGAGTACCGGCAGCAACTCTTATTCTGTCAACCAGAACGGCCTGTTGAAGCATTTCGATACCCGGAGCATCACCTCCAAAAATATGGTAACTGCCACCACTTACGTTATCTACCAGATTAGCCGGTTGTCCGCCGGAGAATTTAACGGGAGCTCTGCCTCCCCTCAGGTTGATCACGACATCATCTCCGCTCTGTTCAAACATCGTAAATAAGCCAACACGACCTTTTGAAGAATCCAACATCCCGTTAATTTTAGCCTGAATTGTACAGGTACATCCACCCGGCTGATAGAAGGATGCTGTACCTAATTCAGGAAATAGTTCTTCGAATTTAGCTTTTGAAAGATTCAATGCGACCGGTTTATCTCCGTCTTTTATATATAATTTCTGCTTGCTGCCGGTTCCAACGGAGAATACGTTACCGTCACCGACATTACGCATACTTGCTCTTAAATTTGTTACATTACCCAAATCGGTTATCATAGTTCCGCCATTTATCACACTTTCAAGACGACCTGATAAAACCATATTGTCATGCGTTTCCAAATTTTCAATGACATCGGGCATATAATAACTTTTCAACTTAGTTTTTAGTCCCGGGTCAATTCTTTTGCTTCCGAATCTGCTTCTTAATTTTGAGAACAGTCCACTGCTCGTATTATCTCCGAGGCTCCAGCTACCGCCTCCTGCCAGCGGCTGCTCCCAACCGTTTCCTACATCACCGTACATATTTACACTGTTATTTCCGGGTTTGCTTGCGGGGTCTGACGGGTCAAAATTTAACCATGGGTCATCAGCTGGAGTCATATCATTGGCCAGGTATTGTCCTTCTCCGCGATTTGCAGCATAAGGAACTTCTTCACCCGGTGCATAAATATTATCTTTTAACTTACCACTGGGGAATTCGTACCTATAGAATAAACGTCCTGAATCTCCTAATTGATTATCGCCGGTTATATGTGAAGTATTAGTTGTAAGGTTATGTTCTCTTATCAGTTTATCTAAATCTTTTGCAATTTGTGCCATATCTTCTTGCGATTGCGGATATATCGTAAATGCTTTACCAGCTTGTTTTGGAGAAGTTTTTGCAAGTAATTCGGGACTTATTGTTGAGGATAATGTTTTATGAGCAATTTTGTGTTTATTTAAATAAGGCAATACAACTTCCGCCATTTGTTGATAGTCAAGTTCATCAACGGAATATAAGTGCATTTTCCAAGCACTATGATTATTGGTTAGTTCATATGGCGAATCATTCCAATATTCACGTTCAATATATTTTGAATTTCCATTACCAAATAAATCTTTTCTGTTTTTTACAAAAGCTGCATGTTGTTCATCAAGTTTGAAAAAGTCAAGCAACTCATTATCTGACATATAATTATATTGCGGATACTCTCTTCTCAATGCTGCAACATTATCAAGTTCAGGATGGTATTTTGCACGCAATTGATATACATCTTGTTTCTGTTTTGCAGAAAGTGTGCCCGCAGATATATTTTGCAGCTGATGTTTTACATTATTCAGTAAACCCTTAATATTGTCATATAAACTTTCAATTTTTAATTTTACTGAACCTGTAACATTATCTGCAATTGTTCTAAGATTTTGCAGAATTTCCCTGCCTCGTTCCATCAGTTCTCTCATATTGGTATTAGTTGACATTGAAAGATCATGAGTAAGTTTTTGAATTCGTTCTTTGCAGTTTTCCCATAAAGGTTGATGTTGAGGAGGTATTTCAGAAGTATTTATCGAATTAATACTCTTTGTAATCGGCTCAGAATTTACTTCAATTTTTGGGGTTCCTTCAGAGGCATGTCTGACACCGGGATTAGATTGTGTCTGAGCATGATTGTCTGCCCTATGTACAGAGGAATGAGCTTCTACCTTAGGAGCGGAAACGGAGGATGGAGACATTGCCAATTTATATTCATTAACTAATTTTTCGGCACTTGCATAACCTCCGGTAGATGCATTAAAGTTGTGTCCCACCCCAAGATTACCGGCTATTCCTTCTGCAAGTTCAGGATTTAGAGCCATTGCTTCGTCATATAATGCTTTTGCTTTTGCAGCAGAAACATATTTTTCATGTGCAATCCATGGGGTAGCTTCGCTACTGTTCATTAAGCCTTTGCCGTTAGAAGAAGGTCTTGCATATTTTGCTGAAATCTCGGTAATAGCAGATTCCAATTCAGGTGAAACTTCCCTGTCAAAATAGAAGGTTATGGGGTCATGACGTTCACCCCAATTGTCCAGGCTTGTGGGGGTCTTATATGTGCAACCGTCGGGAACATCAACTTTTACGGTTTTACCTTCGGCGTTGACATAAGTACCATTGCTTAATAAGGTATCAAATTCATCTAACATGTTTTTATCAGCTTTTACATTAAGCGAAATTCTGTCTACTGAATTATAACTCTGGTTTTTACCTCTTGGTTTTCTCCAAGACCAACCGGAACCCATAGGATCCCACACCACTTCGGCCTTATCTGTACTAATCATTAATGCATCATCGGTAATATTGCTATTTACGCTTTCTTCATAGGAATAATCAGCGCTGCGAATTATATCATAGTTTTCATCAGTCATTCTTCTGAAATCATCCGCCGTTGCATTTTTAAATTTATCTCCCTGATTTGGTTTCCATTGTGCTGCATAATCAGGCTGAGTCGTATTTAATACTGTACCGTTTGTGGACATGTCCGTAATATAAATTTCACCGTTATGTTTTTCAACTTTCAAATGAGTGCCGGATACATACTCATTATTTATAACAATATCATTAGGACCATCTACAGTTGCACCAATTAAGAAAGAGTCCCCGTCCTGCATTGCATCAAATTTAGGTTTTAAATCTGCCATATCTATATCAACTTTATTGGCAAGTCTTAAATGTGCATTCTCTGAAACTTTGAAAGTCTCATTTTTGGCTAATTTTGTATTTTGTCCGGACGCAACAGCATTATATTTAGCCGAAGCCGCAGAAACATTCGGAGTTTCAGCAGACACAGGTTCTATTACTAATTCAGAGTTTTCAGGAATTATATCACTTTCGTTAATTTCAAGAATCTCAACTTTTTGTTCCTGATTAACTGAAGTTTCCGGTTTTACTTCCGCTTCAGCAGCAGCGTCTTCGGGTTTTTCTGCCACCGGTACTTCTGCCGGTTTCGGATTCTTTAACTCATCAAGCTCCGCCCTTTTAGCCTGAACATCACTCTTCCATTGATTAAGGTCTTTTTCAAGCTTTGAAGTATCTTTACCGAATTTTTTCTGTTGTTCAATAATTTTTTCACGGTTTTTAATTTTATTATCAAGTAAATTTATATCATTTTCTAATTTAGCAATATTTGCGGCAGTTTCAGCTGACGCAGGTTTAACAGGAACTTCTGCAGGAGGATTACCTTCCAATTCCGCTTTTGCTTGTTCAAGCTTTGATTTAGTTTGCGCATCCACCATATTTTCAACCTGATGAGCTTCTGCATAATCTGCGGCTACTTTTTCCTGATGTGCTTGATATGCCGGCATATCAGCTTCACTAACAGGCTGATATGCAATGTCTTTAAGATATGCATCTACATCTGCCTGAGTCGGAGTTTCTGCAAGTGCATCCTCAATTATTGCTCTTTCATTGGAATTTAAATGTTTTTGATCAATATTTGCGGTAATTTCACCTTCACGTACTATATTTCGCTGATCTGCCGTACCACGTTTTACAACAACAGGCTCTCCCTGGGGTTTTATATTAGCATTTACATCAGGTTTGGGAGATTTTTTAACTGATGTTCCGGCACCAATAGCATTACCCGCTGCAGACATAGCTAAATTTTGGAGCACTCTTGATGTTGTAATATCTCCTTCTTGAACATATGCCGCAACAGCATCCGTACTTACATCACTTATCCCGTTATATATAAGCTCACGTGCAAAACCGACTTCAGCCTTGCTTACAGCACCGCCAACACCCATACCTATACCGGTTAAGGCACCGTTAACAATGCTATCTTCTGCATTGGCTTCTTTTGCCTCCGTTGTTTTACCTGTAAGAGATGTGTTATACTCAGCAGCCGTCAACCCGTACATTGTACCTCCTGCTGCCGCACCTCCGACAACAGCAGAAGTAACGCTGGAACCGGCAATAGCTGCAGCAGTAGTATGACCTGCGACACCGAGAGCTGCTGCTCCTGCGCCCAATCCGACACCTGCACCTATTGAAGCAGCAATAACCGGTGCCATAATTATTGCGGTTTTACCGGTTTGAATTGTCTTGTCATATGCTGCATTTGTTTCCGACAAATCAACAATTTCTTCCGCTACTTGTTTCATTGAAACAACTTCCCCTGAGGCATCACGCAGTCTACCTTGTGCCGCAAGTTCGAGATATTGCAGATTAATTTTTGCTTGCTCATATTGAGTTTTTACATCACTTCTGTCAGTTCCCAAACCTGTAGCGGAAGAAAGAGAATTTGCAGCTCTGGAAAGTGAGCCTTGAGAATCTACTGTCATTTTAAATTCACGTTCTAACCGTGCAACTTCTTGTCTATAACCTTCTAATGTGCTTAGATTATATTCTGTAATTTGTTTAATTGCATTCTCATCCGTAATAATATTACCCTGTTCATCCTTAAAAACTGCATCATCCGCAGCATGACGGACATTCTGCACAAGCTCTTTATGCATATCAAGAGTTTGTTTTGTATAAACATTAGATGTTGACGGACCATGTCCAACTGCATTCATCGAGACTTCCGTATAATTGTAGTGAAAATCTTCGTTTTCCATTTTTTCAAGCAATTGTTCTGTTATTTCCGGTCTCTGCTGAAGAACAGCCTTTAATCTTACGGTTCTTGCATCTGCTATGTTAGCTTGACCCTGAGTTAAAGCATTTGTTGTAGTACCTGCCGCACCACCTCTATGAACATCAATATCATGCATCAAGTCAATACATATATCCGTCACTTCTTCATCACTAAATTCAACTTGACCTGAAATCACTGCATTTGCCTTTAATATAGCCTGCTGAGATTTCGGCGCATTTTCAAGAGCTTTATCATAAAGTTCCTGCATATTATTTACACCGTCAATATCGCCATTTTCAACACATTGTGTTATTTCAGTATATACATTGCCATCCATACTTTCAAACGCACCTGCTAAATTACCGTTCTTTGCCTCATATAAAGATTCTTCCGCCTGGATTCTGGCAGGCTTTTCACCTTTATACAACAATGTATTGCATGCAGATACTTCCGCAGTATTTACTTTACCCTGAACAGTGTTTTCGCCGGCTAAATAAGTCTGCAAAGCTTCCTGATTCGAGAACTGTGCTTTATAACCCTTAGCTTTATTCTTTTCGGCAGCTTTTTCGTTTAAGTGTTTCATAGTGGCTTCACTGTTTACAGATTTTAAACCGGCATGTCTTGCTTCATTATTGTTAGTATTCGGATGCTCAAATACTAACCTGTCAGTTACATTATTAATATGCTCCTGCTCATCAGCACCATATGCATCTTGAGAAATCAGATTTGCATCAAACATATCAACTTCTCTTGCATCAAACCCGTCTGATGCCAAAGCTCCTCTGATATAAGAACCATCATCTGAGGAGATTCTATGTGATGACGGAGGTTCTTTTTGCATTTTTTGATCAACAGCTTTTCTTACTGTCGGATTATCCCCGATAAGTGACAATACATCATTTACAGAAGCTGTTTTGGTTCTGCCTTCTATGACATAACACAATTCTCTGTGAACCATATTTGTTTGTTCTTGAGTAGTCATAACTCCATTATCTACAAGTGCCTGGAAATTCGGACGGGCTGCCTTATGAGTCTTTTCTTCAAGTAGTAACGCTTCAACGGGTGTCATTCCCGGTTTATTGTAAGTTTTGTTATCTTTAATCTTTAGATTCGTATTTACAACTTCAAATACCATATTTGAATAGATGTTCGATACACTCTTATCCAGACTTTTTTCATCTGTTCCCAAACCTTTTGCGGCATTATACATTTGGTTTGAAATTGCCCTTGCATCTGCAGCAATTATTTTCTTTGAATCCGAATCCGATAACTTTTCTCCGGTTTCCTTATTTATATAATATTCTTCTCCGTTTGCTTCCCGAACATAAACTATATTCTCATTTGTTACAGAACCATGCATATATTTTTTACCGGGCTCAGCCTGCTGTTCCCCGGACACCTGTTGTTGTTCAAGCGCAGCCTGCTGCTCTGCCAAGGCTGCCAATCTTGCTTTTTCTGCGGCAATTTCTCTGTATCTTGCCTGATTAGCTTCAAGTTTTCCTCTGAGCTCTTCAACATCAACGGAGTTGACACTAACGTTACCCTCATCATCAACATTAACCTGAAAGCGTCTGTCATGCGCATTGGTTTCATAAACACCGTTTTCGGCATCGACTAATTTTAAGACCATAGTGCCATCATAGCCCTTGGGTAATGTCATTCTCAATTCCTGTGGAAACTTCCCTTCTTCAAGGGTTTTTCCTTTGGGAACTCTGATTTCACCCTGATAATCTTTGCCAATGCCTGTTGCTTGACCATCAATTTTGGCAGACACTTTGCCCTCTGACAGAGCATCATTTAATTTATCTGCCGGCGTTTTTTCAGCTTCCGGTTCGGGTTCAACACCTTCTCCCTCCGCAACCGGTGTCTCATCTGTAACTTCGGTATTATCTTCGGAAATTTCAGTTTCATCTATAACAGGGAGTTCAGAAGAACCAACCTCATCTACAGGGGGTTGTTGAGTCAGGTCATCTGTTATTGCGTCAGGATTACTGTCCTCCGCGGTTATTTGTTCATTTTCCCCATTACCTTCATTTGTAAATAAGCCATTAATGAAATCAAACAGTTGTGCCGGTCTGTTTTTTAACCCTTCTTGTTTTAAAAATTCCCTGGCTTCTTTTCTGCTGATTTTATTGTCATCTTCTGCATATTTTGCAAGTTTTTCATCATAATATTTCTGTATTTCTTCTGCTGAAAGTTTATTATCCCCATTTTCATCAATTTTTTTAAATATACTACGCTGGAAATTTGTTTTCATATCATCGAGCTTCTGACCACCGTTAAACTTAAAATCCTTATCAGGCTTTTTTACAGTCCAACGATGTCCGAATTTCAATATTTTATTATCGCCGTTATTTAGTCCCATCGAATAATTATCCACCTATATTACGATTAACATATTAAAACTCTTGCAAACTTTACCCATAATATATCGGCATATAAATTATATTTCTTTAATAAAAAATAAAAATATTTAAAAAATCTTTACATGAATTAATATCATAAAATTATATACAATTTACAAAAACTAATCTTTACCCGCTAAGGCAAGTCAAAGGCGGAGAAAATTTATCAGTTTTATTACATAAAAATGTAAAATTTAATTACAAAAAAATAATAATCATTAAAGATTTCCAAAGAAATGACGTTAGACATTCTGTGAAGTTAGCAGGAGAATAAATTGGAACCGGTTGGATTAAAACAAATAATAAGTTCATATAGAATAGAACATCCAAATTACTTTTTGTATACGGATGAAGCGATTTTGCAAATAATCTTTGAAAAAGAGCCCGATTTATTGAAAGGCGTACCGAAATCGGAAATTGACGCATTTTTAAAAGGCAGTGTGTTCGGTAACGGGTTCAATAATACCGGATTTTCGGGTTTAATAATTGAGCATAATGAGGATAAGAAGCAAAAAGGCAAGAAAATTCCGGAAAACTTTACACCGAAAATTGAAATTCCTGAACCGGTATCTGACAACACCTATGTATACAACGAGCATGAAGCAATTCACGCAGACGAACCTGAATACCAAGAAGCTGACCCGTATCAGGAAGCATTGGTTACATTGTTATACTATTCAAATGCAGATATTATTCTTGATTCAACTAAGTATATGATAGGAAGGGAAATAACAGGGAACCGCAGATTTAAAGACCTTGAAGCAGCAGCGGAATATATCCTGAAAAAACAGGAGCAGGAATGTACTAAAGAGAATATACTTCATATGGTTGCAGAACTGCTAATATTAAATTCTGACGGGAAAGAAAATGATGTTGAAACTATGACCCAAAATGCGCTAGCAAACATTAACAAGGGTAATATCAGGTATATTAACAGAGATTTTGAGATAACAAAAGACAGTGGTTTTGCAAAATCACTTAATGCTTGCGGGTTCAAACCGACAAAAGAGAATCTTCATATTTATCAGACCTTACACTTAATTGAAAAAGATATACTGGATGGCACTTGTTTTGAAATTGACAAACAAATCAGTGCAATTTTTGCCAAGTATCAAGAAGATAAAAGCATTAACAATTTATACTTTAATCTGAAAGATATGCTAAGCAGGTATAAAGGGAGTCCGCTTGCCGAAAGATTATTAAGCCGAGTTGAGACGTTAAAATACAACAGAGTGAAAGATATAAAGGAGTGGAGCAAGCAGGTTGACACCAGAGATTACCGGAAGCAAATAAGCGAAATCCAAGGGTTATTGGACAAATGTTCATCCAAAGAAATAACACCGGATGACCTGAAAAGGAAAATGCTCACTGAACACGGAATAAATCTGTACACTAAAGAAGAGCAGGACAAGGCACAGGAATACCAACTTCAAAATTCAGTAACAAAGACGTTAAGCGGAATATATGAACAACAATCTCTGTCAGAACAAGCACTGTATGAAGACGGCGGGCTGTTTAACAATTTTGCCAATATGTTATTGGAATCTGCTGATACATTAACAAAATTATGGGGCGGTGATGTAATTACCAATCCGGAAATAATTGAATCGCTTAAAAGGACGTCCGAATTTTGGAAAGAATGCTCTCCTGATAAAATGTCATACGATGATTTTAAAGAAGTTTTCAAAAAGATGTTTAACGGGAAAGAATTTGACGAAAAAGCCATAAAAGATTTGGTCGAATATTGTGCAAATACACCTAACTTAAATATTTTTGATGATATCCACAGGTCTAATATTGAATTTAGAAACAAGCTGGAAGCGGTATTCGGGAAAGAATTCATAGAATCGATAAATGATGAAAAGAGCAAGGTAAGCGGGCAGCAAAAGCTTTCTATGCTTGGGAATATAGCCATAATATGCTTATTAATGAAGTATATAGCCGAATCATCATTTATTAAGGGATTAGCATTTGATTCGACAGTATTTTACAGGGCATTAGGTTTATCCGGGAAGGGGTTAGAATTAGCGACGGCAATGACGGTCGGCGGCACAACTTTTTCTGCAACCACACTAATTACTCAGGCAGCAGATAATATAATAAAGCAGGGCAGTCAGGATGAATGGACAGAATTACCGATACAGGGTTTAAAAGCTTTTGAATTTGGTATGTATGCAGCATTAGTCAATGTTCTGCTTATTTCTCCGGTTGTAAATCCTCAAATCGGCAAGGGTATGGAGGCTGCGCAAAAGTTGGTTGACGGTTCAAGCGGAGCTGTTTCCGGTGAAGAATTTATTAAAGCATACTATGAGGCTTCCGCTCCGGCAATAAGCTCTAAACTTGGTAAAACTTTGTATTCGACAGCAGTAAACGCATCTGCCTTCACTGCGCATGGTGCTGCGGAGGACTTAATTGAAAACGGTACCGCACCGCTTAAAGACGGTAATGCGGGAGAATACCTAGGCGAATTATTAAAACAAAATCTTTTGAATATTTTAACTTTTGAAGGTGTTCAGTTATTAATCAGCGGATCTATTGCAGGTAAAACCGGTTCTGATTTAGCAAGAGAAATGACGGTAGAAGACATTTCCAAAAGTTTTGAATCTTTGAAAAGTTTTACTGTTGAAAAAAGTGTTCTGGCACCTGATATGACGTACAGCCAGGAACAATTAAACGGGGCAGAGAAAGCAAATGCAAATGCAAATACAAATAACAACGGGCAATCCGCTACGAGTCTGGTAAAATTATCCGACGGCTCTGTAGTCAGATACATTCAGCCTCTCGAATCAAATACCTCAGGAGGGAATTTCCTCGATAATTGCAGGGAAGTTTACATATTTAATTTTCCTGAAGGGAGGATAGCAGTTCCGTCTATAGCCGATGCCTGTGCTCTGACATTTGAAATAATGACAAGAGAACTACAATACAAAAATAATACAACGGATACGACATTTGAAGAAATTCAGGAAACAGGCATTCCGGCGCAGGCTGAGAACCCGAGATTACAGACGGTAAATCCTTTATCTGATGCTCCGGAGCCGCAAGCAGAGACAGGGTTAGCAACAACTTCGCAAAACTCTTCCGTAGCACAGTCCGGCAAACAGTCTGCAGAACTGCCAATCACCAATCCGGGTGAGACCAGTGTCAAACCTCCGATTGTTCCGCCACCCGTAATCCCAAATGGTGATTTTGAACAGGTTATGAATCCCGTGGATAATAATCCGCCTTCAGATTTTGTCCGAGATGCCGGACCGCAATTTGAGGAAGCGGGACAAGAACATTCCGAAGGGATAAGAACACAATACAAAGAAAGAGTAAAGGTTCTCGTTCAGGACCTCAAGACAATGGGAGCTGACGGAAAGATTATTGAAGCAATAAACGATATATTTGAAAACGGAGATGCGGATAATCTGCCTGCTCTTACGGAAACACTTACAGATATAGTTGAAGCCGGCAAACAATCTTCTCAATCATCGGGACAACCCAAATCAGACCCGTTGTTATTATTAAAAGGAATTTTTGATTGTCCGATGGAAGTTGTTCCTGTAAAAATAGAAGCATATATTTATGCAAAGACGAACAACTTTGATGACAAAACAATGCTTGAACTTATTAACCGTATTAACCTCAATGATAATGTGGCATCTGTTGCTGCCGAAATAATAAAACCCGAAGAAGAACAAAAAGTTGAGCCTGAGGAAAATAATGACAACGCTCCGGAACAAATAATACCGGACAATCCCGGTACTTCACAGGTAAGTATAGATGATATTATAAGTAAGTTGCGAGAACTTAATGCTACGGACAGAAGGATTGAATTGTGCAAAAGAGCAATCGAAAGCGGAAGAATTTCCGCTAATGATTTAAGTGATATGCTTGATGATACCGAATTAATGGAAAAATATTCTCACTTGATACTACGGCTTTTAACAAACCAAGAAATACTTGAGGCATATAAATATTGTAAGGCGGAAAACATGTCGCCTGAAGATACGTATGACGTAATGGATAGCGTATTCGATACTTTTTCGCCTAAATGTGCAATTGTAAGAAAACACTTTGAAAATTGGTTGAAGGAAAACGGGCACTCCGATTATATAGGAGGCATAACGAATGAACTATACAGCTTTTTGACTGATGATAACGCAGATTTAGTAGATAAAAATTTTGAAATATTTTTCCTATATTGGAGTCAGCATGAACAAATTAATGAAAAAAACATTGAGTTATTAAAGGCGGATGATGTATACAGAGAAGCAACCGGCAGATACCTTCCGTCACCCATTATACTAAGAATGACAGATGAAGCCGAGATACAGGATGCTCTTTCAAAAATTAATGAGAGTATAAAAATATACAATGAAGCGAAAGCAAAAGTTGAACGGGGAGAAACATTAACGGCTGATGATTTTATGAATATTTTATACTCTAAATTTGGTATGCAATTGTCATTAGACGGCAACTACACTGAAGATGAGTATATTACAGGTCCTCTTGCAAAAATGTTTATAAATGAAAACGGAGAAGTTCCTGCATACGCAGTAACTTTCCTTGAAAATATGGAGATTAAAAAATACTCACTTTACAACGTAAAGGAATTCCTTCAAAGAATAATGGGCGGAGACATGCCAAAATCCGGAGTCCTGACCGAACAAGAAATGCGCGATATTGAAGAATATCTTTTAGTAACCGGCAGGATGGATGGTGCAGATGAATTTCTGACATTAGCAAAAGACGAAAACGGGAATTTTGCAATTCCTGCAATAACAAAATTAATTGCAAACGGAACACCTCTTGATGAAATTAATCAGTTATTTGTCGATTGCAGCTACAATCTGCCACCCAAAGAGAGTACCCCCGCCAACAGACAAAAAGTATTTAATGCCCTTCTGGAGATTAAATATCTTATAAAAGATTTACCCAAAAGCGTGCAAGATAATATCATAATGCTAATTACAAAGGAAAAACTCTGGAGCGCATATAAGACAGAAGAAATTATTGCAAATTGCGATTCATTTAAAACGAACATGGAAAAAGCCATAGCCTTTATCACGCAGTTATCTAATGATAATATGCTTAATCCACATGCAAGCGAATATCCAAAAATATTTCCGATAACAGATTTATTAATTGAAGCGTACCAATATATTCCTGATGACAGAAAATCCAGAGCGGAAAGTACCTTTGATATTTTATCACATGTCACGGAAGAAAATTTTGAGTATTTCAAACAATCTATTGGTAACATCGGCATTTGGAGTACCTCAGAAAAAACTTATAACTATTTGTTGGATCTTGCTAACACACCTGAAGGCAGGCAAAAAATCGAAGAGGGCATTTCTATTATTAAATCAGAAAACGGTGACTATTATTTAGTCAGTCTTGTCCAACTGATAGAAGGATTAAAATCACATCCTGAAATATGGCAGGAAATGGTTACCAACAACATCAATATTAAAGGACTCAATAGGGTAAATTCTTTTTGCGAATTTATTCTGGGTGATCAAACAGGTAAATATCCGCCGCTAAATGAAGCTCAAAGGAAATTATATTATGAACTCATTGCAAATACAGTAAAGAATGGACAAGTTTACAATATTCCATCATCCGATGCGGACAGGGAATATTTACTGAAACTGGATCCGGAATACTATGACCTTGTAAAACTTTATGTATATGAAGATAACCATTTTCACGGCATAGCCAAAAAGATATGTGAACTGCAAATTCAGGACCCCGACAAACTGCATGAAGCAAATGAACTGGTGAAAAAAGACCCGGACATCGTAAAATTGGTCGGTTATAACGTATTACTGGATTATCTGGAAAAAATTGCATTATTTTCCGAGCATAAAGATTTGCTTAAAAGTTTCGAGAATAATCATATGGTAAGGCTTAGTGATATATTGGAAATGTGTAATGCCAAGGCCATAGAAAAAGCGTTTAGCATACTGGAAAAAATACCGGAAGATATTAAAAAAACTTTTCCCGAAGCATTATCTGAGATATACGCAATAGAAATAATTATACAGGAGCATCTTTTATCTCTGGGATTTTCAGCTGAAGACTACATCAGCTTGCTGGAAAAAATGCTCCAATATGAGGTTCCTGTCAGAGATATATTGCACAAAGAATGTTATTCCAGATTCCCTGAGCTTACAAAAACAACATTCGAAACGCTTGATTTTGCAAATGAATACCTCAAGGGTCTGAGTAATATTCAGTCATACGACAGCTCTTTTTTAAAGAGAATTTTCGGAAGCAAAAAAGATCTTACAAAAGCAAAAGATACAACTGAAGCGATACTCTCAGACAAAGACAAAATAATGAAAGCTATAAAAATAAAATGCAAAGACAAGGATGCAACATGCTTTTTGGGATTCCTTGAGGATTATCTGGATAGTGAGGATTCATTACTTATAATGTTCTATCCTTACATTGACTTTAATTCTTTCATTAACTATTTATTTGATTTATCAAAAATCTTCGATTTTGTATGCGAGCAGCCGCAGAATTATGTAAACGGAGAATTTGACATTGATGAAAATATAATTGAAATATTAAAAGACTACAAAAAGGAAGGTGTCAACAGCATTAAATACAAAAACAGCACATACGAACAACAGACCACGGTTCAGGAGATAAACAACCAAATATCCCAATATATTGATTATAGATTTACTCAAATATTGGAAGCCATTGCCGTTACAGATATAGAAACAATAAAATTGCTGCTTGACAAACATTTCGATATATTTGAAGAAAAATTGGATATTTTACTTGAGATGAACGGTGAAGCAAAGGCTATCGCTTTCGATTTAATACGAAACGGGAAACGTTTAAATAAAAACGGCGAACCCGTTAAACTTACAGGACAACAAAAACTCGATATGATAAACATTGCAAAATGCATTGCAACCCTGGACAATTTTGATTTATCAAAATATAAGACACCGTTAAAACGCGGAGCCTTTGTACTTGATATTGACAAACTACACAGTGACATCATAAAAGAGATTTTAGTTCAAAAGGGCATCCCTGAAGCTGAAATAGCAGCACTTAAACCGGAGGATATAGATTGGGTTCCGCAATATCTGTCCTTACTTATAAGCACACCCGGCAGAGATGAGGGTGAATTGGCAGATTTAGTCAGGGCGGCCAGCCGCGGTGAATTTAAGAAGTACATCAGCGACCCGACAAATAAATACGGCCAGGCAAATTTATTGACTCAACAGACATTTGCCTCAAAGGGTTTAAACTTTGAAAAATGGGAAAATCCGCAAATTAAGGCCTGTGAATTTGAAATTGACGGGCAAAAATGCACCATTTCTCTATGGGACAGACACCCGCAAAGTGACCTATTTATGGGTTCAATGACAAGCTGCTGTACTGCGCTGGATGGGGCTAACGGAGGGGCAACTGCAAATTACTTACTAAATAAAGCTTTTCAGGTAATTTTTTTACGTGATGCTAATGGGCAGACAATCGGAATGGCACGAGTATACATGACAATGGTCAACGGAGAACCGGCACTAATGCTTGACAATATAGAAATAAATCAAGCTTACAAAGATTCAAGTCTAAAAATCCGGGATAATTTCTTTGAATATGCAAACAGATATGCTCAACAAATTACGGGTAATCCTAATACACAGGTTTATTTCTCCAGCTCGTACACAAACGTAAAGACCGGTGACTTAACCCAAACAGATACAAATGTTGAATTTATCGGTTCTATAAGCAGAGAAGAAATCTATATTAACCTGGCGAAAAACTGGATAAAGCCGGAATATCTTGGAAAATCCCAAAAAACTATATATCTGGTACCTAAAAACCCATAACAAATAAAGGAGAAATCATGGATAATATAACTAAAGATACAAGAATAGGCGACATTATAAAGAACAACTTTGCCACAATTTTTGTGCTGAAAAGATTCGGAATGAATTGCGGAAACTGTGAAGCAAGATACAAAGAACCGCTTGAAAACTGTGCAAGAGCTCACCATGTTGATTTAGATGAATTAATTAATGCACTTTTGCAAAGAACAAAATAAATAAATATTTTAATAAACAGATATATCAAAATAGAGAACGCCCCCTAAAACTTTGACACGATTTTATTATCAGGTAAGATATTATCCATAGGTAATAAAGAATTAAAAATGGATAATAGCAAATTAACAGATAACAAGAATAAAGTCGTTTTAGTCCTTGAGGGCGGAGCGATGAGAGGATTGTACACAGCCGGAGTCTTGGATGTGTTTATGAAAAACAATATAAAAATAGACACGATAATCGGAGTTTCAGCAGGAGCTTTATTCGGAATTAATTATAAATCGAAGCAAATAGGGCGGGCCTTAAGGTACAACCTTAAATATGCGCATGACAAAAGATATATGGGTATGTATTCTCTGATTACCACGGGAGATGTTATGAACAAAGAATTCTGTTTCAACAAACTCGTTTACGAATTGGACCCGCTGGATTTTAAGACTTATGACAACTCTGATACGGAATTTTATGCGGTTGTTACCAACGTTGAAACAGGTCAGGCAGAATATATAGAGATTAAAGACGCAAAAAACGATATGGAATATTTAAGAGCCTCAGGCTCTATGCCTTTTGTATCAAATTTAGTGCAAATTAACGGGAATAAATATTTAGACGGTGCTATCGGCGATCCGATTCCTCTGAAAAAAGCTCTTGATTTGGGTTATGAAAAAATAATTGTTGTTCAAACAAGGCCTGACGGTTATATAAAGGCAAAATCATTACTACCCTTTGGATTATTATATAAAAAATATCCGGAGTTTGTAAAAGCGGCAAGTAAAGGGTATCTAAAATACAATGAAACCCTAAACTTAATAAGAAAATATGAAAATGACGGCAAAATACTTGCTCTAAGGCCAAGTGAAAAAATAAAAATGAAGAGAGTTGAAAAGGATTTACGCAAATTACAGGCAATATATGACGTTGGAGTAAAGGATTGCAACAAAAATCTTGAAAAAATTAAAAAATATATTGGTCAAGACAAAAAAGTTTAATGTATAAAGAAGCCGACAGATACTGCTGACGGCTTCTTTTTATTCACTGTTTTTTAATTCTTTTTGCCCCGTTATTCTTTGTAATTAAAACCCAAGACTTTTCAGCCATTCGGAGATTTTTTCCTTTGCCTGTTCTCGGTCATTTTGCGCAATATGCCCATACATTGTAAAATCTTCTCTGTGAACTCCGCCGGAACCTTCATGTGTACAGAAATTATGCACGGTTTTACCGGATAAATCGTATTTATCCAAAAACGTATAAACAGGCATCGGCATATCTGCCCACCAGTTCGGATAACCTAAAAATATTGTATCGTATTCCCCGATATTACTGACTTCACCAACGATTTCTGGTCTTGCATTTTTCTGCTTTTCTACCTTTGCATACTGAACAAGCGGATTATACGTATCAGGATAATTATCGTTCACAACTTTTATTTCAAACAAATCTCCGCCGGTTTTTTCTGCAATTATTTCTGCCGCAATAGCGGTATTACCCTTAGTGATAGTTCCAACACCGTATTGTTCACCTGTTTTTGAAAAATATGCTACTAATACTTTTGACATCATATCCTCCTTTTTACACTATACCTAATTTATAAACTTCTCCGCATCAAGGTACCTGATTACTCTTGCGGGATTTCCGACAACAACTGCGTTATCTGGAACATCTTTGGTAACAACAGCACCTGCTCCGACAACAGCATTTTCACCTATTGTGATTCCGGGCAGTATTGTTACATTTACCCCAATCCAAACATTGCGTTTAATATGAACAGGTTTGCAGGTGATGACATATCTGTCATACATATCGTGGTTATTTGTTGCAATTGTACAATTCAAAGATATCATTGTATTATCTTCAATAGTTAATCCGCCTGCCGACATACACTGAAAACCGTTTAAAACAGTAACATTCTTTCCGATTTTAACCTTGTCTGCCAAAATCGTAAAAATCGGCGGATGAATAACCGTATTTTCACCTAATGTGTGATTAAAAAGTTCCTGAACGAGTTCCTGACATTCGGGAGTTGTCGGGTTTGTATGATTTATCCTGAAGCATAAATCTGCGCTCCTCCTTGCTTCTTCTATTCTTTCAGGACTTTGTGTTCTTACATCAATTCTTACTTCTTCCATATCAATTAATCCTCCGGTTTCCAAGAGCCCAGCATTTGTTCCTGTTGTTCCAGCGTCATATTGAAAAATCTTTTGCCCGAATCGAGTTTTCTTATTTCATTCATTTCATCTGCTGTCAAAGAGAAATCAAAGATTTCAAAGTTTTCTTTTATATGTACAGGGTTTGTAGAGCGCGGAAAAACTATTGTTCCTTCCTGAATATGCCATCTGAGAATAATTTGAACATTAGTTTTGCCGTACTTTTGTCCTAATTTTGTGAATAAAGGTTCATTGATAAGATTCTTATCACCATGTCCGATTGGATACCAAGATTCTATAACCGTTCCGTATTTTTCAATTCTTTTCTTTAATTCGTTTTGCTGATAGTATGGGTGACATTCTACCTGCAAAACAGACGGCGGAATTTCGGCCATATTTAAGACTTCTTCTAACCTTTCGGATTCGAAATTTGATAAGCCGATAGATTTTACTCTGCCGTCTTTTACGGCTTTTTGCATATCCTTATATGCTCCGATATAGTCGCCAAATTGTTGGTGCAAAAGGAGTAAATCAATATAATCTGTATCAAGTCTTTTTAGCATTTTGTCTATTGCTTGACTTGTTTTGCCTTCACCATATTCACTCGGCCAAAGTTTTGTAGTAATCCAAATCTCTTCTCTCGGTATTCCGCTTTCATTAACGGCTTTACCGACACTTCTTTCGTTTTGGTATGCGTGTGCCGTATCAATATGACGAACACCCATTTCAAGAGCAGTTTTAACTGCATTTATTGTTGCTTCACCCTCGGGTACCTGATAAACGCCCAGTCCGAATTGTGGTATTTTATTACCGTCATTCAATTTAATATATGTTTGTTCCATATTTGATACTCCTTTATTTCAAATTCTCTTTATAAAAACTTTCTATTTTATCAAAAGGAATTGCGTTTTTTGCACCGCCATCATACAAATCTACGTGGTTTGCACCTTTTACGATAAATAGTTCTTTATTTCCTCCTTTTAATTTTTTAAACGCATCTTCACCAAAGTATCTTGAGTGCGCGTTTTCTCCATGAACAATTAAAACCGGGGTTCTGATTTCATTTGAATATTGCAAAATGGGCTGATTTATTAAAGACAGAGAGGATGTCATGTTCCATTTGCCGTTTGAATTGAT
>DBXD01000026.1 GCA_002309425.1 Cyanobacteria bacterium UBA1221 | reverse complement strand
CTTTCAAAACTTTCAGCGGCTAGTAAACCGGCTTAATCAGATAAATCCAAAATGTAAATATTATAGAAAAGACCAACAATTAATTGTTGGTCTTTCTGTCTACACACTACACTTTACTCAACTTTATTCTGCACTCATTGCAGCAATTTTTTCTTTAATTAAATCTTGCTGTTTTTCTCTTAACTGAGAATAGGTTGAATTAACATCACGGACGAATTTCGCTCTGGAATCAACAGCTGCAACTAAAGAAGACAATAACGTAATCTCCGGCGCCCAGTTTACTACACCCTTAGCCAAATTTTTCAGGCCATCCGGCATAACTTTATTTGCTTTCCAGTCTTTGACTCTCTGAGGAACAAGTTTCGAAACCTTTTCACCTATTTTCTTTGCAAAATTAGGAACTTTTAAGCCGTTAATTTTTTGTTCAGATTTTGTAACCGCTTTGTCAACACGTGCCAGCGTCTTCGGACCTAATTTTGAGAAACCTGCACTCAATGCTTTCGGAACAGCAAAAGTAACAGCCAGGAATGCGGTCAAATCACCTAAAACAGACAACACCGGATGGTCTTCTCTGAAATTCCTGTACTTTTCAGAACGAGCCTCTAATTTGTTATTTAATCCTGCGCCTGCGGCTACCGTACCGAGTAAGAATGCCCAATATGCACCACCGCTAACCGCACCGGCAACTTTTGCAGCTTTACCCGAAACTTCTTTTGTTAAAAACGGAACCTTACCCTTTGTCAACAATGCTGCTGATGCTGCCGCTACCAAGGGGACCGAATAATACAAGCGGTTTACTTTTTTATGCGTTTTTTGGTTCTTTTGAATAGCACTGTGAACGGCATATTGCCTAATCGCATCATCGTCCATTGTCATAAAAGCATTAAAATTACCATCTTTATTGCCAAAACTGCTAAAATTTGAAATTGAAGAAACTTGCATGTTTTACACCTACACTTTCACATAATTATTATATTATAGTTAAAACGGAAAGTAAAATTTTTTGCTATTTTTTACTATATTTGTCATAAATATTTACAAAACGTTATATTTTTAATAGTATTTAGAAATGAAGAAGTTTACAATACACACAATGGGGTGTAAATCCAACCAGTTTGAAGGGGCCGTTATAAAACAAAGCCTTGAATCACGCGGCTATGAAGAAGTTAATAATATAGGGGATGCTGATTTTTATATTCTTAATTCCTGTTCCGTTACACATAACAGCGATAAGGAAGCCCTGTATTTATTAAGAAATGCAAAGAATAAAAATCCCAAAATTATAAATATATTGACAGGCTGCGTTGCACAAGTCGAAAAAGAAAAACTGCTGAAATATGACTTTATCGACTTTATTATTGGAAATGACGAAAAGTTGCGGCTTGGAGAGATTTTAAGCCAACATAACCAAACTTCTAAAACATGTCTTGTTTCTGATATTATGCAACAAAAAGATTATACCTATACGCCGCTTAAAGATACAGCAAAAACACGGGCAAGTTTAAAAATCCAGGACGGTTGCGATAACAGATGTTCGTACTGCATCATACCTTTTGCCAGAGGTAACAGCAGAAGCGCAGATGAGGACTTTATCATCAAACAAATTAAAAATTTTGAAAAACACGGATTAAAAGAAATAGTATTTACAGGAATTCATATTGGTTTGTGGGGAAAGGAGTTTGGGAAGAATTTTCTTGACCTGCTAAAAACGGTAGAAAAGGAAACAGATGTCACAAGATACAGACTGGGTTCACTTTATCCGAATGAAATAGATGAGGCATTACTAGAATTTTTAAGCAAATCAGAAAAGTTCTGTCCGCATTTTCATCTTTCCCTGCAATCCCTATGCGATAACACATTAAAATCAATGAATCGGCATTATACTGCCACAGAATCTCTGGATATTATTGAAAAGATTAACGATAAATTTGAACTGCCTTTTATCGGCTGCGACATTATAACGGGGTACGCAGGGGAAACGGATTCGGATTTTAACACAACAAGATTAAACCTTGAAAAATCGGGGTTATCCCAGATACATACGTTTCCGTACTCAATAAGACAAGGTACCGCCGGTGCAAATGCACCAAATCAGGTTGAGGATACCGTAAAGACAACGCGTACCGATATAATCAAAACAATATCTAAGGAAAAGTACAAAAATTTTATAAATAAAAACCTGGGTACAACTCGGGAGATATTAATAGAAAAACACCCTGATAAAATAACAGGCAAACTAAAAGGGGTAACAAGAAATTATCTGACGGTAAGACTTAATTCCACGGACTCAACGTTATTAAACACTATTAAATCCGCAAAAATCACAGGATATAATAATGAAATAATTGAAGCAGAAATTATTTAATCCCGATAAACTCTTCATACTCTGAAATACGTTTCTGAATATTCTTTTTACATAATTTACTCTGTGCTTCAATCAGCGTCTTATTTTCAAGCTTCATTTGTCCGAATAGCAGAGGTTCTTTCAGGTTTTCATTAAATAAATTCTTTAATTTTGTCAAATCATCCTTTTCACTATGATTTATGCAGTTTATATTTTCACACAACTTCATATATAGTTCACCAAGATTGACTTTTGCCTCAAGAATCTTGTTGTTGCGAATATTTTTAATAAATAAATCCACATTTTTCAATATTTCATTATATATCTTTAACAGATATTGTTTTTTTTCTTTCAGATTTTTCGTAAGATAAGACTTTGTTTGTTTATATCCCTGATGAACAAGAGCTTTCCGCTTTTCTTCGGATAAATTAAAATCGACAATATTTAAATCACCCGTATCAAGGACTATATAATCATAATCATCACACATTCCGTATAAATCAGTCAGAAATTTCGTACCTGTACTTGTGGCATAACTGTAGAGAGCATTTATAAACTCTACCATGTTATGTTCATTACCCTGAAAATTACCTTCCAGCCTTAACTCAAGAGTCCTTTCCTCCCCCGTCTGTAATGTTTTTGTCAGACTCCACATTGGTGCACTTTTCTGTATATCGCCATCCGTAAGCAGCGTATTATTATACTCATATGGTTTCATAAGTCCAGGCATACCGCTTGAAATACGAATCGCCGTTGCAACCTCAAAATCAGGGGTTGTTTTCTTAGAAAATTCTTTACACTCAAAATTAGACAAATCCGTTGTTATTACAACCAAATTCTTTTTCAAATCAGAAAACGTAACTGCTTTATTTTTGCCCTTCTTATAGGATTTACCGTAAAACTTTTTCTCTATCAGCTCCCTCAACCAATCCAAAAAGACTTCACCCTTACACAGAGCAAACTGTGAGCCTATACCAAACTGGATATCCTTAAACAACTCATAATTTACCTGAAACATAATCTCTTTTGTTTCTTCCGGAGAATATCCAACAGCAATAAGTCCGGCAAACACTGCCCCTACGGAGGAACCCGCTAAGGTATCAAAGGTAACTCCCAATTCCTCAATAGCCTTATATGCCCCGCAATAGGCAACACCTCTGATTGCGCCCCCGCCAAACAATACCTTGTATTTTAAACTGTTATTATTTTCAGACATATTATAATTTTACTATAAGTTAAAATTTTATAGATGTATCAAATAGAGTATTTTTATAATACGACTGATTATCACTCGGTTGTATATATTCAGTTTTTTTCTGCCCGCTTCTTACATATACGGCAAAATTTTCGGTATCATAAATATTTTCCCACTCCTGTTCCCCGTTAAGCCGGTCATAAATAGGATAATATTTTTCCAAAATAATTATATCAGGCGGATACTTTATAAGAACTTCATCCCAACCCTCATTGACGAGATAGAATTTTTTTAGCAGCGGAACCATATCATCATAATAAACTTCTTCGTACCTGCCATCCATATATATTTTGTTATTGGGATACAACTTATATGCAACAAAACTGCCTAAGCCAAAATTTACCAAAACATTCCCTTTTAAATTATTTATTTTTATAAACTCGACTTCTCTGTGCGGATACTGCGCTATACCAAGCGGAAGGTCATAATTCTTAAATAATAATCCGAAAGAACCGACTAAAAGCATTAGGATTAACGTAAGGCGAACTGTCCATACCGGTAAAACTCTTTCTACATACCGTACAAAATCTTCATAACAGAATACGGCAGCCGTGATTACAAAGAAAGGCAACATTTTTACATGCTGAACGGATAAGAACAACGTCACAACCAAGACTATTAACTTTATTTTGCCACACTGACAAAAACTATCATAAAAATTTTTCCACCCTAATTTTAAATGCTTAATGACAATACCTAACTCAAGAGAGAGTATCATCAACATAAAAATTTTAAACGGAATTTGTTTAAACATCTGAATCTTATGAAAAATACCAAACCACTCAACAACATCGGGTCTTTTCATAGTATTTGCCATTAGTAAAAACTTTATATAATCAAAACCCCAAGGATTTATTATTAAAACCAGAGCAGACAAAACACCTGCATAAATATAATGCTTTACATTTTTCTTATTTAACAAATCACCCAGAGCATACATTGCAATTAAGCCCAGACCGGCAACAACACCGCCATGAAGATTATTCCATACTATTGTAAGCAGCGGCAATATATAGAGAATTTTGGGCTTATCTCTTCTTGAAAGTTCAAGGATGTATATATATACCGTAAAAAACAAAAAGCTGAACAAATGACATCTTATAGGACTTCCAAAATTTTGTGTTAATGCAACAATCGGAAACAGGTAAAATAAAAAGTTGTAGGGATTTTTTATTCCTCTTACTTTTATTGTCCGGACTATAAAAAAGAATATTCCGAATATTAAGAGGCTTTGGAATAAAATCAAACTATATGCACCGAAATGCTTTAACAAAAAATAAAAAACAACCCCTGACCCATATTCATGGTCATACCAGACATGTGTCGGAGTATATGACAAAAAATCCTGCTTTAAAACAGTATGCCCGTCAACAACGCCCATGCCGGCAATAAGTCTTGCCCACAAATCAAAATCAAAATAATTAACATTGGCACTCATTATGAATGCCAAAATTAAAACCGTTATAAAAAATATTACAGGCAAAAACTTCTTCATGCTTAAAATTATACAATAAAAAAAGTCCGAATATATCGGACTTTTTTGTGTATAACTTTTAAAACCTATGCTGCAACTTCACCCCTAATTTCTCTAATCAGGTATTCCGCAACCCATTCAAAATCTTTATTATCCTGTGCTGCCTTTTCAAGATACTTAATGGAAGCATCACCGATTCTTATCAATGTCATTGCAACGACACCTCTTTTTATTCCTCTGACAACCTGCAACTGATCAACCAGCTGAGGAACTATCGCTGAACCACAATTTACCAAAGTATTTTCTAACTCATTTTTAGTTGTATTATCTGCTGTTTCTAACTTTGTAAGAATTTCATTAATTGTTTCCATTATCTGAATCTCCATAAATTTTCCAATCTATGTATGTATTATAATTCAAAATTTATTGAAACTTTGATTTCCTTACATAATCTTTATATCTGTATAAAGATTTTTTATAAAAGTAGGGTGGGTAAAGCGCAAGCGTACCCACCATTATATTTTATCAATGGTGGGCATATTTCATTTTGCCCACCCTACCAACTTCAATTCTATTCTAAACCTAATTTTTCTATAATAGGAGTCGTAAAAGAATCAGGTAATTTTAATTTTTTGTTATTTTCACAATTTATAGTATTTTTTTCACCTTCATAGAAGTTCTCATATTCCTTGAGAACTTGATTCAATTTGTCTATTATTCTTTCATCCGAAAGCCCATGATTACTTGAATAAAAACCTAAGCACGCCTTTAGTTGCTCATATTGAGAATCTATGTCTTCTCTTTGTATGCTATGACTACCATAAATATAAGACCTTCCACGACCAGGGTTCAAATACGTATCAAGCAGAGTTTTAGCCCCTTGTAAATACGCTAATTCTATTTCTGGTCGTTTTTCCATTAGCTCATTTACTTTAATCGCTAAAGGATCCGCACCAAACTGATTACACCCGACAACACCAGTTTCCATTATTTTATGTATATTCGCGAAGAAAAAACCTTTTTCTGCATCAAATTTATAAACCTCTACTAATGGAGAGAATTTCGACTTAATTATTTGCATTCCCTCCTTGAACTCTCTTGCATATTCCGTGAATAAAGCCTTTTTTCCCGTTAGTGAAATTGGTTTATCACCAGACACTCTAAGATCAGTTAATCTTAGTAATTGTTCCTTAGCTTCTTCTTTAGAAACCGTAAAATCCCCGTTGAAATTTACTTGTTTTGCATTGTTGTTAAATCTTTGATTGTAATTAAAATACATTGGACTAATACCTGCAACTTTCATTTTTTCTCCTTTTTAAAAGTTTAATATTTTTACCACATATGTGGGTATCAAAACCGGAGAAAAAATTAATTTGCCATTTTAGATACAATCAGTCCCCTGTCCTATCCTATCCTACCGAGCAGTATAATTGAATTTTCAACCATTTGAAACTCGTTTTTACAAAAGTTTACAAAATAATAAAAAAGTTGATAAGTATACAAAAGACATCAATTATAAATCTTACGGGTCAAGTCTGCCTTGCGGATGCGGATATTCTGAGGGGTAATTTCAACCAGCTCGTCATCACTTATATATTCCAAACTTTCTTCAAGCGACATAATTTTTGGAGCCTGCAATGTTACCATAACGTCAGCTGTTGAACTTCTCATGTTTGTCAATTTTTTAGTTTTGCAAATATTTACAACAACATCCTGCGGTTTATTACATTCACCGATAATCATTCCGCGATATACTTTTGTCTTTGGAGTAACAAAGAAAACACCTCTGTCCTCAAACTGGGCTAATGCGTACGGAATAGCTTCACCTTCTTCGTGAGCAATAATAGAACCCGAGCGCTGTCTTGAAATATCACCTGCGTATGGTTTGTATTCCAGGAAAGTATGATACATTATTCCCTCGCCCCTGGTCATTCTTATAAATTCACTTCTAAAACCGATTAAGCCTCTTGCCGGAATATGAAAAGTTAATGTAGTTCTCCCTTTTGAGGACTGCATATCTTTCATTTCGGCTTTTCTGTTTGATAATCTCTCTATACTTGCGCCCGCATATTCTTCCGGAACATCCACAATTAAATTTTCATACGGCTCACACTGAACCCCGTTGATATTTTTGTATATAACCTCAGGCTTAGATACCTGAAATTCATAACCCTCACGGCGCATTGTTTCAATAAGAATTCCCAGATGAAGTTCGCCTCTGCCGCTGACTTTAAACACATCCGTACTATCAGTATCTTCAACTCTTAAACTTACATTTTTTTCGAGTTCATTATAAAGACGTTTTCTCAACTGACGAGAGGTAACAAACTTACCTTCCGTCCCTGCAAACGGACTGTCGTTTACCGAAAAATTCATTTGCAATGTCGGTTCATCAACTTTTATTAGCGGCAACGGCAACGGTTTATCAATTTCACAAATAGTTTCGCCTATCTGAATATCTGAGAAACCGGCAATTCCGACAATATCACCGGCCTGAGCTTCATCAATTTCAGTCCTGCCAAGGTCATGAAACCCAAATAGCTTTGTAATTTTACCTTTTTCCTGAGAGCCGTCAGCATGAACGACAAGAACCTGTTGTTGCGATTTTACAACCCCATTTGCAATTCTTCCTATTACAATTCTGCCAACATACTCATTATAATCCAGAGTTGTTGCCTGGAATTGCAGAGGGCTGTCAGCATCACCCGTCGGAGGCTGAATATTTTCCATAATACAATCCAGAAGCGGAATCATATCTTTTTTCGGGTCATCCAAATCTTTTATTGCAAACCCGTTCAGACTGCTTGAAAAAATGAACGGAAAGTCAATCAAATCTTCTCTGTCCGTCAATTCCGTAAATAAATCAAACACCTTATCCAGAGCAGTAAGCGGTTCTGCTGCGGGCTTATCAATTTTATTTATAACAACAATTATTTTTAAACCTAATTCTAATGCTTTTGATAAAACAAATCTTGTCTGAGGCATAGGGCCTTCTGCCGCATCTACAATAAGTAATGCCCCGTCGACCATTCCCAATACGCGCTCTACTTCTCCGCCGAAATCTGCGTGTCCGGGGGTATCAACAACATTAATCTTGCAACCTTTATAATCAATGGCAATATTTTTGGAAAGAATTGTTATTCCTCTTTCTTTTTCCAAATCATTGCTGTCAAGAACTCTCTCCTGGACCTGTTGATTATCACGAAACACGCCCGCTTGTTTCAATAAACAATCTACCAGAGTCGTTTTACCATGGTCAACGTGTGCAATTATTGCTATGTTTCTTATGTTTTCGTTGTTATTTGTCATAATTCCTGCCATTTTTATAGAGTTACATCTTGGGGTAAAGTGTACCGTTTACACTAAAAGCATAACGCAACTATGATTATTTTTCAAGAGGTTTTACACAAGAATTTATTTAAAAATTTTACAAGATAAACAACCTCTGCGAATTTTTGTAACACAATTTCTGCGGTTTATTTAAATGTACATTTTACACTTTAAACCGGCAACACTAACCCGAATGGCAAAATTCTTAAATTAATTCATCCCGTACTCTCTCTTATATGAAAATAATGGGCGCACGGATTTTAGTTTTCTGTTGTTAATTCTTCCCAGATACTCGGGACAACAATTAACGCCGTGTAAACAATGAACCCAAATAAGATTAGATTAATAGCTTCCATGATAAACCTCCTATAGTTTTTCAGGGAATTCTTAAGACCATTACACTAATATTATAACATATACCAATTCAAATTTAAACCCCTTTTTGGGAAATTAGTTATTTGGGATTAATTCTTATTTTTTTATTAGACATCACTAACTTTTTATACGCTCAACGGAGTTTCAACAGATTGATGACCAAACTGAAAATATTCAAAACCTTTTTCTCTTAAACGGGCAGAATCATACTGATTACGTCCGTCAAAAATTATATTTTGTTTCATAAGAGATTTAATCCGCTCAAAATCAGGACGTCTAAACTCATTCCACTCGGTAAGTAATAGCATTGCATCTGTATTTTCTACAGCATCATAGGCAGAAGAGCTATACTCTATATTGTTTTCAAAATATAATTTTGCGGTATCCATTGCCTTTGGGTCATAAGCTTTTACTTTTGCTCCCATATTTAGCAGTTCATTAATAATCGTTATAGCCGGAGCTTCTCGCATATCATTTGTTTTAGGTTTAAATGCAAGTCCCCATACCCCAAAAGTTTTTCCGTTTAAATCTTTACCGAATCTGTCCGTAATTTTTTTAACGAACAAACTGCGCTGCTTTTTATTTGTTTCGTCTGCCGCCTGAACAATAGTCATCAGACAATCATTTTCCGAAGCGGTTTTAATAAGAGCTTTTACATCCTTAGGAAAACAACTCCCGCCATATCCGAGTCCGGGGAACATAAACTTATTACCTATTCTTGAGTCTGTTGTAATTCCGACTCTTACCATTTCGGCGTTGGCACCGATTTTTTCACAAAGATTTGCTATTTCGTTCATAAAAGAAATTTTCGTTGCCAGAAAACAATTTGCAGCATACTTTGTCATCTCTGCGGACTTTACGTCCATTACAATAACCCTGTTTCCTGTCCTGAAGAACGGAGCATAAATTTCCTGCATAATCTTTGTGGCTTCTTCTGAATTTGAACCTATTATAACCCTGTCAGGATGTAAAAAATCATCTACGGCATTACCCTGCTTTAAAAATTCGGGATTTGAAACGACATCAAAAGGATATGATGAATACTGTTTTACTATTTCTGTTACACGCTCAGCCGTACCCACGGGAACCGTTGATTTATCCACAATAACTTTATACCCGTTCATTGCCTTTGCAATAGACTTTACAACATCAAAGACATAATGTAAATCAGCAGAACCATCTTCTCCCTGAGGTGTTCCTACTGCTATAAAACAGACTTGGGATACTTTTACCGCATTATCAATATCCGAGGAGAACGCCAACCGATTTTCAAGAACATTAGACTTTACCAATTCTTCCAGCCCGGGTTCGTATATCGGAATAACTCCGCTTTTAAGCAGATTTAACTTATCCTCGTTATTATCAACACAAATTACATTATTGCCCATATCAGCAAGGCAAGCACCTGCAACTAAACCAACATACCCTGTTCCTATTACGGTTATTTTCATAAAGTATTTTCTCCTATAAAAACATTGTATGCGAAAAGCCCCTGCTTGGCAAGGATTAATGGTTGAAAAGAAATCAGGTTCTTTCTAGTAACGTTCCAGATACTTATCAATTTCCCATTGAGAAACATACGTTCTGAAAGAATCCCATTCTTTCCGCTTTGATGACATAAACTCATTGAAAGCATGCTCTCCAAGAGCTGCCCTGCCGACTAAAGATTTATCAAGGCATTCAAGGGCTTCCGCCAAAGACCCGGGTAATGAATCAATACGCTGTTTTTTACGTTCTTTTGTTGTTAATTTGTAAATGTTACTCTCAACCGGTGCCGGCGGCTCTATCTTATTTCTTACACCGTCCAGACATGCCTCCAAAATTGCAGCAAATGCAAGATACGGGTTGCATGCCGGATCAGGAGAACGAAGTTCAACTCTGGTAGAATTGCCGCGTTTTGCAGGCACTCTTAGCAAGGCACTTCTGTTGGCAAGTGACCACGCCAGATATACGGGAGCTTCATATCCGGGAACCAGCCTTTTGTAACTGTTTACCGTGGGGTTTAATATGGCAGTTATGCTCTTTATATGTTTTAACATTCCGCCTATTGCGTACTTTGCGACATCGGAAAGTTCATACTCAGCCTTCGGGTCATAAAAGGCATTCTTTTTACCTTTAAACAAAGATACATTGCAGTGCATGCCCGAACCGTTAATTCCGTATATGGGTTTTGGCATAAATGTAGCATGCAGATTATGCTTTGCAGCAATAGCTTTAACAGCAATCCTAAATGTCGCAACATTATCTGCCGCCGTCAAAATATCTGCATATCTGAAATCAATCTCATGCTGACCGTCTGCAACTTCGTGATGGGATGCTTCAATATCAAACATCATTTCCTGCAAGGTTAAAACTATATCTGAGCGAACATCTTCGCCCAAGTCCTCAGGGCCTACATCATAATATCCTGCTCTATCCTGAGTTGTAGGCGTAACCTTTCCTTCTTTATCCTTTGCAAACAGGAAGAATTCAGCCTCCGGGCCGATATTCATTGAGAACCCTAGTTTTTCGGCTTCCTGCATAACCCTCTTTAAGTTACATCTCGGACAGCCTTCAAACGGTGTCCCGTCAGCATTATATATATCACAGATTAATCTTGCAGAATTTACACCTTCCCTTATTCTCCACGGAAGCAGCTGGAACGTATTTCTGTCGGGATGGAAAAACATATCGGAAGTTTCTATACTTCTAAACCCTTTTATAGACGAACCGTCAAGCATAATCTCATTATCCAGAGCTTTCTGAATATGCTCCGAGGGTATTGTCATATTCTTAACCTGACCGTTTATATCCACAAACTGCAACTTTATAAACTTTATATTATATTCTTTTATTAAAGATTTTATTTCGTCATCCGTAAAACTTTTATTATCCAATCGTCTGTGCATGTATTCGCCCATAGCAACCTCTTTTCTCTTAAGCTGATACCGTTATTATAATTAGACTATGTTATTCGGAAAAAGGCAAGAATTTTACAATCTACAACAAATACAAGACAAAAAAAAGCCCCCTTTCGGAGACCTAGGAACAAACTTGTGATTCATTCCTCAAATAGTGTGAAGTGTAGTGTGTGTGCTTAAATTTTTCGTTGATTCCTCAAATTTAAGCTTTCCTCGTGTTCATATATATAAAAAAAAAATTGTATATATTATTGCTATATTTTTTGCATTATTTGTATATTTATTTACAAAACTTTACATAATTTTTGAATTAAGTTTCAAATGTTCATATATAGTATTATTATGAGATTACTAATAAACTATTATTTTTTTTGGGGAAGGAGTTTATATGAAAATATTAATATCCAATGATGACGGAATTGCTGCAAACGGTATCCGGGTTCTGACACAGGCCTTATCGGAAGAACATGAGATATATGTAGTAGCCCCTGACAGGGAAAGGTCGGCAGCAGGTCATTCATTAACGCTACACACTCCTTTAAGGGTAGAAGAACTGGAATCGATTAGCGGAGCAAAAAAGACATGGGTAACAACGGGGACTCCCGGAGATTGTGTAAAAATAGGTATTAATGCAATACTCTCAAAAGAAGAACGACCCGACTTGGTAATATCCGGGATAAATCACGGTCCAAATCTCGGAGCGGATATTTTGTATTCCGGAACAGTCAGTTGCGCAATGGAAGGGGCAATGATGGGTATTCCGAGCATTGCGGTATCTTTAGCCAGTTTAAATTGCGACTACGAAGATTTTGAATATACCGGAACTTTTATAAAAACAATGCTTAAAAAACTTGACGGTTTCAGTTTCCCTCCAAAAACAATTTTAAATGTGAATGTCCCGGCTTTGGAAACAGAAGATATTGCCGGCATTGCAATCACTGAACTTGGCAAAAGACTGTTTACAGACACTTACGAAAAAAGGATTGACCCGAGAGGAAAAGTTTATTACTGGATGGCAGGAGAACTAATATCAGAACCGCAGGATGCTAATACAGACATTGCAGCAGTCCAAAACAACAAAATTTCAATAACTCCTGTTACCTACGAAATGACCCGCAGAGAAGTTATGTCAGATCTTAACAAAATCATGTGCAAAGAAAACTTTTGCAACTGGTTTTCTGATTAAAAACTTTTAATTTTTTACAAAAAATCCTACAATTTTGTCCAGAATACTGGCTGATTCTTCTCCCGGAGCCGGCTCTGATTTTTCAAGCCTGTTCAGTTTTTGTTCAACCCCGTCATATTCATCACTTTGGGGTGCCGTTGCGAGATATTTTTTGTACATATCAATAGCCGCACCCGTTTCTCTGTTTTTCAAATACAAATCTGCCAGTTCCAGCATTACTGAAAAGTTTCTCTTATCCGTATCCAAGACCTTTTCGAGATACTGTACCGCTAAACGTCTGTCCCCCTGAGATTCCCAATATCTTGAAAGTTTTTCCAATGCAGAACGGTTGTTCGGTTCAAGCTGCACAAGACGCTCATATAATTCCATTGAATGATGAATTTCTCCGCTTGTTTCCAACAAATTCGCCAAAGTTGCAATCATATCAGGGTCATCATTTTTCAACTGATATGCATTCATAAATTCATTTATTGCAATATCCTTGTTACCTCTTACAAGATTGTACTTTGCCCAATTTAATGTTGACATATACTCATCACCCTTAGCCTCATAAATCAATGCACGCATCTGAAAAACCAACGGATGGTTGGGTTCTTTTTTAGCATAATCTTCAACGGAAGTCAGCGCATTATCATAATCTTTTGCCGTATAATAGTATTCGGCTTTCAGGGAATCTGTCAGAGAATCTGCCTTTTCCCCGTCAGTTAAAGAAGCCAATGCCCGTTTTGCTTCATCCAATTCTCCCAGCGCAAGCATCGCCTTAATTTTTGTAAGTTTATTATTACTTATTTCTTTTGCTTTTGCGGGAACTCCGTCTTTAAAATAAAACTTTGCAAGAGCCTCTCTTATTTCATCATCATCTACTCCTGAATTTATTGCTCTTTCAAGAGTTTCTATTGCACTTCCCAATACATCATCTTTAGCATAGAGATTTGCAAGCCTCAAGTAAGTTTCTGCGTTTGCATAATCCTCATAATCCAAAACCTTTAAAAACTCATCTATGGCTTTATTTGAATTATCAAGACCCTCGTATAATGTTCCCAGGACAAATCTTGCGGGAGCAACTAGCGAGGCTTCTCCACCTGCATGGTTTATAGCTTTTTGAAAATCGTTTGCGGCATGTTCAATCTGCTGCTGAACTATATGGTAATTTCCACGGCAAACGTAATATTTGTACTTATCCGTATCAATATAAATATCCATTAATTGTTCATATGCGGTAGGATTAGTCGCATCAAGAAGCAGCATTTTATTATAATATTCTTCTGCATCACCCTTTTTATTCAACATTACCGATAAATGACCCAGCTGCGCAAGCAATGTTAAATCATTAGGGTTATGCATATAACTTTTTTTATATTCTTCATAAGCCTCTTCGTACTGACCGTTTTCTTCATATTGTTCTGCCGTTTCTATACTCATAAATACTCCTTATCCCTGTTTAATGACTGTATCAAAATTATACCCAAAACATAAAGAAAAAGTAACCTAATTAAATTTATTTTGAGTTTTTTCAACACCTTCTGTCATTAAGCTTTTTGCCGCCTCTATTGTTTTTTCCAGAACCTCATTTTTTAAAATTTCTAACTGCTCTTTTGAAAAATTTTGTAACACATAATGCTCTGACGGACCAATTTGCGGACCGATACCTACTTTAATCCTTTTAAACTTATCCGTACCAAGGTGAGTTATTATGGATTTAATTCCGTTATGTCCGCCATCCGATCCTGTAGCCCTAATCCTTATTGTACCCATATTTAATGCTATATCATCATAAATTACTATAATATCGTCAATATTAATTTTATAATAATCTGTGACCGCCCGAACGGCTTCCCCCGACAAATTCATATAAGTTGTCGGCTTAATAAAAAGAATATCATCAGCCCCGATTTTTAATTTTGATACAAAAGATTTCAGTTTCGAATCCTGCTTAAAAGAAAAATTTTCTGATAACGACCACTTGTCAAGCACCATAAAACCTGCATTATGTCTTGTAAAGCAATATTTATCACCTATATTTCCCAGACCGACTATTAATTTCATAGCATTCTCACCTTGACCAGTTTTTAACTTTTATTATTTTAACCCAAATAAAGATTGCCGTCATGATTTACCGCATTCTCGCTTAACAAATTGATAGAATAAATTTATTTTAAAACTACAAGACAGGGGAAAAATCATGAAATCAAAAAGTAAAACAATAACAAAAGAAAAAAGTTCGGAAAAAGTTGCAAATTTTCTAAATAAGCACTCTTTACATAAAAAAGATTTTGCGGAAATGATAGGGGTCACGCTATCATACGTTTACAATCTCATAGATGAAACAATACCTTTCTCAACCAGAGGGACAACCCTGGAAAGGATTGCTACAGTCATGGAAATCGAACCCGAGGAATTTGATGAATATAAAATTCCGCAAGAACCGCTTATTATAGACGAATTTGTCCAATATTTAAGAGAGGGAATGAAATCCAAAAATATATCCACGGTCAATTTTATAAAATCATTTCCCCGCAAAAAACGGCTGGAAATTGTGGATATTCTCAGAGGCAGCTTGCCTTTACCAATCGACTACAAAGAACTTTCAATGATTTCGCAGGTACTGGAACTTGACGAAACGGAAATATACTACATGTGGGAAAACAGAATGCGACAGGTTCTGGAAACTAACGGAATGAACATTAATGCTAATACCGGCTTAATAAACAGTATGTTTGAATGTGCTAAAAAAGAACTTCTGCAAAAGAAATAAAATTAGCAAGTCGGGTAATTGAAACATTAATGCAATCACAGTTTAATATAATTAATCTTTTTCATACTTCCAGCTATTCTTAATTCCAACATGAGCCTTGTTATCAAGGCTCTTTTCTTTATTAACAGTATTTATTTTATTAAAGCATTGTACTTGTTCAGGTTTGCTGCTCTTGCTG
>DBXD01000038.1 GCA_002309425.1 Cyanobacteria bacterium UBA1221 | reverse complement strand
TTTAATAAAGCATTGGTCTTTTTATTTTTCTTTCATAGAAAGCCAAACAAAGAGAATCGCCTTCGTCTGGGCTTCTTCCCCCGTGCCTGTTCTTGAAACAACTTTTTGTAGTTTCGCTTCTGTTGTCTTTCGGCTCTAACTGTTTCTGCCCTTTTGAATTATAAAAATATTGTCTTTCCGTCAAATCTTCAAGAAGGGTTTGTGTCAAAAACTGTTTCGGAATATACATATCTTTTACAGGCAAATCAAACATCATTTCACTTGCACAATTTGCGTATATATCGGGATTGTCTGCACTTCCCCCGAAACTTACAGGAATAATGTCTGCACCCCATTCTTCAAGTAAATCATAAACACCTTGATTATAACCTATATCAATTTTCATTAAGACATCTTTGCTTCTTCCTGCCATTTCCCAAGCAAGCCCCGCAACTTCCTGTGTATTGAAGCCGTGAACTTTCTGCATATCTAAAACCGCAAGACCCTTTCTTTTTGTTATAACTGAATTATCATTTCCAAATCTCGCAACGTCTATACCGATTTCTATTTTCCCTTCTTTCGTCTTTGCCGTGTTTCTGTTTTCGTCTGAACAGTCCATAACATCAGATACAAGCCATACGGCATTTGTCTGATTGTTTCTAGGATACCCCAAATAAACGTGCTTTGCTTCGTCTGGATCCCGTTCCATTAAGGCTTCATACTTTTCTATAAGGTTATCGGGGAAGAAGGGGTTATCTTCTGCCAATGGCTCGCCTTTTATTATAAGCCAATCTTCACGGGGATTTGAAACAAACTTTTGCGTTATCGGGTCGTTTAATGTATTCGGATTGTATACCGCCCATATCTCTGCTTGATACTTTTTCCCTTTGTAATTCCATTCTTTACGGATTGTCGCTTCCAGAGTATCCCACGTTTCAAGGCTAACCCCGTCTGCTTCTTCTATGTATGCGATTGTATAAAAGTCTAAAGATTTTAATTGACTTGCCGTAAAATCATTCAAGCCGTTAAATGTAAAATAACTTCCGTTTGTTGTGTTTCTTATATAGTTTTGTGTGATTTCAAAATCTGTGTATCCTAGTTCTTCAATCTTCCTGCATAACAGGGAATAACTAGATTCTCTTATTGATTTCTGAACAGAACGCAAACAGATTACTTTTATATTTTCCCCAAAATAGTCTGGGTGTTCTGCAAACTGAATTAAAAGGCTTGCCGTACTTTCTGACTTCGCAAGGCTTCCACGACCACCATAAGCAATTTTCACGGGGTGCGGTTCTCTGAATCGTTCCATTTTTGGTGTAACCTGTTCCCGAAATAACCGCAGATATTCTGTTTGTTCTTCTGCCGATAATTTGAGAAACTGTTCTTCACTTATTCTTGGAATGACTAACTCCGCCCTTTTATAATTGCCTTTAATCATTTTTTTGTACTATCTTTTGAAAAGCTTTTAGTCTATCTTCTGTTGTTTCCATTTCTGTTTTTACAGTTCCAGACAAGTTCACCTTTTCACCTTCTAGGGCTTTTCTCAATTCGGTCATTAAAGATACAGAAGAACTATCGCCCCTAGCAATAATCTTTTTCATACATTCGTTGACAAGCTCTGCACCTGTCAATTTTCTTTCTTTATCGCCCTGCCTTACGTTGTATTCTTTTTCAAGAAACTCTGCGTAAATCTGCGACATAAGTTTTTTCTTTGCGTTATTCTCTTTTCTTTTTTCTGCGGATTTTAATTGTCTTTCCCTTGCGTTTTCTGGTGTGCAAGGTTTTAATTTACTAGGATTTCCACCTGCCATTTTTACCACCTTTTCACTTGCAAAACACTTGCTATTATCTCATAAAGGCAGAAAAGGAAATATATTTAGGTTTTACCCCGCAACGCTTTGCAATCTCTTTTGATTTTTCATTCATTGCGTCAATATGCGGTTTTGCCATTCTTTGTGCTTGCTCGTAACTTATAGCCCCCGAATGCAACCACATTTTAATATTATCCATTTCCTGCTTATGTTCTAAACCTGTCATATAATGCCCCCTATGAGCATTATCTTAACACCTATTTATTATTTACTCAAGAGAAATCTTCATCTTCTCCCAATTCCATTACTTGAATATCTCCTAAATATTCTACTGCCTTTTTCGGGTCGCCCTTGCAGAATACTAATACATTTTGATGTATTTTCCCGACCTTGCGTGTTTTTCGCATACCAATTCCGCAGGTCATAGCTTTTGCACATACTTGCGTTTTGAGTATAATTTCATTGTAATATTTCAACCCTGCGTTCTCAAATGCGTTTATAGTATCTAATACAAAATTATAATAAAATCCTTTTTTATTTCTTACTTCTCCAACTACGAAAATAGCAAATCTATTTTCTTTTAGTCTGTCGCAAGCCTTTTTTATTATGCTTGTATACACTTTTATGAAGTCCGAATACTCCATATTTGAAATATCCCCTTCAAGGTCGCTATAAACTTCCAAGTCTGCATAAGGCGGACAACTAAAAATAAAATCGGCTTCAAAATCTACTGCAAGATGTTTTTCCATTGTGTTACTGTCTGCACAAATCCATACAGGCAACGGATTTTCTTTTTTGCAAATTGCTTTCTGCTCGTTATTTGCGTCTATCTGCTCTTGCCTTATATCGAAACCCGTGTATTTCATTTTTTTGTAATTTGCCACAATGCCACGAACAGAACCGCCCGCAAATGGGTCTAATATCTGCCCGCCTTCTTTACAGAACCACGAATATAATATCTCACATAAAACAGGGTCAAAAATACTTTCATCAAGAGCTTTCATTTGATTTCCGCTATATGCTTTTTTCCCTAAATTAGCCATAGCTTCCATCATTTTATCGTCACGACCTTCTTCGCTTTTAAGTCCTATGCTTTTCCAAACCCTTTTTCTTTCTTGCCAATATCCTTGCGTAGTATCCAAAATTGATAAAGGGGGAACTAAAAATAACTCTGTCAATTTATTCTGCCCCCCCCCCGCATTTTCTGTATCTTCCACTTCTTCTGAACTAAAATCTATCGTTGTATCGGGCAAGGCTATTTCGTCAAAGTTCAAATCAATATCTTCTGCAAACTCCAAAACGCTTTCTTTTGTCATTTTGCCATATTGTGAATTTAAACGTAAAAGCTTTTGTTTTGCTTCTGTCTTGTTTTTACATTG
>DBXD01000067.1:1964-4975 GCA_002309425.1 Cyanobacteria bacterium UBA1221 | reverse complement strand
AGAGATGTTAAAACTTCAAAATGGCTTGGTTGGTTTTTACACGCAGAAGCTCCAAACTCTGATCATATATTTCAGGCATTTTACTACGGAGTTCAACATTTTGGACTTCCTGATGATATTTATCTTGATAATGGTAAAGACTATCGCTGTAAAGATTTTGCAGGCGGAAGGACAAGTTCGATAAAAATTGAACACAACAGTATGAAAGAGAATTCACTCCTAAAAAATATAGGTATAAATGTGCATTTTGCCCTCCCATATAATGCCCAAACAAAACCTGTAGAGAGGGATTTCTTAAAAGTTAAGACGTTCCTTTCAAAAGGTTTTGTCGGGTATAGAGGTGGAAAGATTACCGAAAGACCTGAAAAACTAAAAAATGAAATCAAAACTGATAAAATTATGCAGTTTGATGACTTTAAGGCTTTATTTGATGATTTTATTGAAAATTATTTAAATAAAAAACCATCCAAAGGCAAAGTTTTGCAGGGGAAATGTCCTGATGAACTGTGGGCGCAAGAATTTACGAATAAAAAAGTTATCAGTAAAGATGCTCTTAAATTATTCTGTATGCGTACATCCAAAACGATGACGATCATCCGGAACGGAATTTACGATTCAGAACTTCAGCTTACTTATTGGGGTGAGTGGATGATTTGTGAAAAAGGTCGTAAAGTCTTTATTAGAAGAGATATAAACGCATACCAAGAGGCTTGGGTATTTGATGCTAAAACCGAAGAATATCTTGGCAAAGGTAATGTTTATCATTCAGTTTCATTCTTGGCACAAACAAATATTGAAAAAGCACAGTATAAAGAAGCTATTGAGCGCAAGAATAAAGAAAAGAAAATTCTTAAATCATATATTAAATGCAAATATAATCCGACAAACGAAGAAATCGTTGCTAATTTGAAGAACGGATTGGATAAAACAGAATTTATAAGCACACCAACTGTGTCGCAGATTACAAATACAAAAATGGATCAAGTTGTTAATCAGGAAAAGAAATCCGATAAAAACTTGCAGTTTAAATATGTGGCGCAACCAAAACCTAAAAAGACTCTCTATCTTACAGAGAGTCAAAAAAGACGTGCATTGGAAAGGTGTGCGATGTAAGGGGGCATTATGGATTTACAAAACAGATTAAAAGATTTTATTAAAACTAAAAAACGTACAATATCTTCTGTAGCAAAGGCTATGGATATTTCAACAGCTACTCTTCACCTTTGGATGAACAACAAATATGAAGGTAATGTTAAAAAAGTTACCGATGCAGTTACTCGTTTTTTAGAAATTGAGGAACTTCGTGAAGGCAGAGTTTCGCTTGATTTCGTTAAAACAACAGTGGCAGATGATGTTTTTGATATTGCAAAAACTTGCCACGTTGAAAATGAAATCGGTGTTTGTTATGGCGAAGCAGGAATTGGCAAGACATTTGCAGTTAAAAGATATAAATACGAAAACGCAGGTGTCGTTCTTATTGAAGCAGACTTAGGTTACAGACCTAAAGTTTTATTCTCTGAAATTCACAAAAAACTTGGATTTGACGGGCATGGAACAGTTCATTCAATGATGTTAGACATTATTGATAAACTTAAATCATCCGGTCGCTTAATTATAGTTGATGAGGCAGAACATTTACCATATACCTCATTAGAACTGTTGAGAAGAATTTATGACAAAGCAGAAGTTGGCATTTTGTTGGTTGGTATGCCAAGACTTATGAAAAACCTGAAAGGGGATAAAAAAGAATATGCGCAGTTATATTCAAGAGTCGGAATAAAAACCGAGCTTAATCCTCTTACAGACGAAGATAAAGTAAAAATAATTTCAAAACTCCTCCCCAATCAGGATAGCGTATATCCAGCTCTCTCTTCTTATTGCGCCGGTAATACGAGAGTTCTGACTAAGCTTTTAGTCAGAGCCATCCGTATTGCCGAATTAAACAATATGGAAGTAAACGAGGATGTTGTTCAGGCAAGTATAAGTCAAATCATTATGTAAGGAGCTGTCGTGGAAGAATACTCAAAATTTGAAAAAGCATTATACATCTTTTTAATCGGACTTCTCATTTTTATTGTTGGAGTTCAGTTGGGTATTGCTCGTGGCAGAGAACTTGAAAGGCAAGGATACTATGAGTACACCTTATCAAATTAAAAAGATTCATACCCTTAAAAATATATTAGGACTTGATGATGACACTTATCATCAAATGCTTTTAAGTTTTGATGTTTGCAGTTCAAAAAACCTTACACAAGCTGAAGCAGAGATTTTTATTGAGATTTTGGTTAATGATGCCAAAAATCTGAAGAGAAATAATTATAAAAAATATGATGACTTTGCAGGTAGAGATGACAATATGGCAACACCGTCACAACTTCGTAAATTGGAAGTTGTTTGGTCAGATATTTCGTCTGCTGAAGATAAATCAGCAACTCTGCGCCAGTTTATCAAAAGACAATTTCACGTTGATGATTTGCGATTCCTCACCAAAAGCAGAGCATCGCAAATTATTGCAGTATTAGAAAAAATTAAATTACAGATGTGTTTAAAAGTCATTTAAAAGGCTTTTAAGTTGTAGATAAAAAAGAAAAGGAGTAAAACTATGGACACAACAATGGAAAAAAACGAAATGATGGAAAACGAAATGGAAATGAGTATGGAAACCCAAATGCCTGAGATGATGAAAGCAAATCTTGCAGGTAAAATGAAAGAACCAGAAGAAGAGATGAATCCTGTAAATGCAATTATAGGTGTAGTTAGAAACAAAATAAACGATTTAGCTGACGAACTTGATATGGCAGACATCGAATTTGCAAGAGCCCATCATAACGATAAATACAGCAAAGCTACCTATGATGCGGAAGAAACTTGCAGACTATTAAATGCTAAAAAATCTGTTTTAGAAAATGTCTTGATTTCAATGGAAGATATGATTTCTTCTATGATGCCTGAATATGCATAAAGGTCGAAACGGTCGGCTATCAGTGCAAGCTGACCGTCTTAACGTAATG
>DBXD01000067.1:1713-1932 GCA_002309425.1 Cyanobacteria bacterium UBA1221 | reverse complement strand
TTGGAATACCCATGGACTAAATATATAAATATAGACAATCTTCCAAATGAAGATATGAAAATCCTTGCCTCAATAATAGGATTAGAGGCAACGATTAAAATTATGTGTGAATTGCAAGGGGTTAATATTTCAGTTCCGCAGAATGCAACTTTATCGGCAAAAATTGAATATATAAAAGAAGTTTATGACGGAACAAAACAAAGTCGTGTGAAATTATCA
>DBXD01000067.1:0-1695 GCA_002309425.1 Cyanobacteria bacterium UBA1221 | reverse complement strand
TTATCAAAATTATGCGGTCTTTCAGAAAATTATATTTATAGAATGTATAGAAAAAAATTAAGCGATACTACCAAACGGTAGTCTTGACTTGTATTTGCGTTAATTTTATAGTCAAAATGGTCATTCGGTAATGGCTACGGGTGGTCATAGGATTTACTACAGAAGCCGTAGAGGGACTGCCGGATGACTACTTATATGAGGAATAGTTTTGGAAATAAAACTCACATACGATACGGCAAAAGATAAATATTATCTTGATATATCCACAGATAAACAAACAGAGACCGTAACTTTTTATGGTAAATATGCTCTGGAAGAATATTTAAGAGACGTTTTTAATTTTGATTTTGCGCAGATAAATAATTTGTATTCCGAAATGCGCCAAATTCAATACAATTAAGGAGACTGAAATGAAAATTATATTTGAATTTGATACCGAAAGCGAAAATTTTGACAGAACCGAATTAGAAATACACCAACAGGCTTGGAATATGGCAAGTTGTTTAAATGATATTCTAAACCAACTTCGTAGTTGGTATAAATATGGTGATCGTGAAGAATTGCCGGTTGAAGAAGTCAGAGACAGAATTATCGATATTATAAATGAAAATGTAAATATGGAAAAAATGGGATACTAAAATTAAAAGGGAAATAAAATGAAAGTTACATTTGAATTCGATACGGACAATGAAAATTTTAGCAATTACCAACTACAAGCGCACTATCAAGCAGAAGATATGGTGTATTGTTTGTCAGAAATATTAAAACAACTGCGAGAATGGTATAGCTATGATAGCCGAGGTTCAATTCCAACCGAAGAAATAGATGATAAAATCAAAGAAATAATTTGTGCAAATGTGAATATGGAAAAAATGGGTTACTAATATATTTAAAATCACATAGTCTGTCCATATTTGACATACCTTTAAAATATAATAAAATAGAGGTACAAAATGTTTTTATGTCATAAATGCGGATATAGAGATTTAAGTAATAAAAATAAGACAAGTTGCCCAATTTGCGGTACAAATATTATAGTGCCGAAATGTGCATTGGTATTATTTTTATCTTTTGTTTCATATATTATTTTTACTTTTTTATCAATGTTTAATGACAAATTAAATATAGTGGCAATAATGTCCTTAATTGTTGCAGTTATATGTGTACCTTTTGCAATTAAAGAAGCTATAAAACGAAAAAATGAAATAAAAGATGGTTTTCGTGCTCCTGATTATCCGAGTGAAATAATAGAAGGTGATCCAAGAGTTCCCGATTTTAAATCTTATGACTATGTTTATGGAATAACCGAAGATGAAGGCGTAAAGAAGATTATGCTTGAACCATACACAGATGGTTTAAATTATTACTACAACAAATTAAATGAAACTCAAAGAATTGATTATTCAGATATAGTTGGGCTTGAATTGCACGAAGAAAATGAACTAAAAATGTCTACAACAAAAAGTCTTGTTTATGGTGCTTTGTTAGGTGCAATGGGTGGTATTGGTGCCGGAATGGTTGGCGGTGCTCTTGGTGGTATAGAAAATAAAAACAGATATGTGCTTGAGATTCAATTTAAAGAAAACAATGAAGAAAAAAGTCTTTATATAACATCAAATAAAAATGAATTGATAAGTCTTGCGAAAAATATTGAAGAACAAGCAAATAAAAATAAATGATAATTTAGCGGTTGAA
>DBXD01000005.1:65405-102867 GCA_002309425.1 Cyanobacteria bacterium UBA1221 | reverse complement strand
GAAATTCCGGTTGCAGATATTCCGGATAATGTTTTACAAAATACAAAACTTCGGGAATATGCCATAGATACGTTCAAAAAGATATATCCTGAATTGATAGAAAAGGGTTTACTCCAGGAAAGAGATATAAATGCTGTGTTATCTGCAGCATCGCAGGGTGCAAATGGTGATGAAAATTTAATCATGCAAAGGATGGATAATTTATTTAAATACCAGGGTTATGCTACCACTATTATTTTAGACGGAACATATCGTGGTGGTAATACCGGGTTTATATTAGATAATCTTGATGCAATAAATAATAAAATTCTGACCCGGACAAACTATATGAGAATTGGTTCAAAATTAGACGTTCTATTGAGGTCTTTAAATGAGAACAATATAGATGAAATAACAGCAATGGCTTCCGGTCCGGATTTTGGTGAAAAAATAGCTGAAATAATTTATGATGCGGCACAGCACGATATAAAATCCGGTGATGTGTCCGAAGGTGGAGTGAATACGGGAACCCTTGAAATAAGAACGGTTGTTCCCGATGAGAATACTCTTGTTACATCTGAAGATACATTTAATCCGCTCAAGACAAGCGTATCTGAAGGACATCCGACAGAAGTAAAACCCGAAATTAAGCCAAAAGATAGTCGGACAGATGCCTTTTCAGCAAAAATGAAAGTTTCAATTGATAAATTAACGGCTGAAATCGGAATTACAGAAAATGAATTGTTAAAAGGTACCAAAAAAGAGCGTTTATCAAGACTGAATTCGCTCTTGGAAGAAGGAACAATGCCGTATCATGGTGGCGATGCCGGAGTTCTTTCGGACGGTACAATTATTATAAAGAATCCGGATGCTTCTTTTAACATAGAAATACCTGCTGATAATATTGTTGGATATTCAATAAGGGCAAAGGTAGAAGCTGATGGCAGCATAAATCATGTAGATGCATTTGTGAATAATCCTAACGGAACATTTACAGAGTATTATATTAATTATAAGCAAAACGATTATACAAAAAGAACATCAAGAGGAGAATACCTGTTATATGAAGAGGATTCATCAGGATGTAGTGAAAAACTGGATTATACCGAAGAAGGCAGAATCAGACAAACTTATACTTATACTCATGCTTCTGCATTAAAGTCTTATCCGGGTTCTAAATATCTTACTGTTACGAAACTGAGGACAGATAAAGAGTTAACCAGAGAGGTTTATACTTTTCCTGACGGCAAAACTGCCTCAGTATATACAAGCCGCGGGTATGATGAAAATGGGCATTATGAAGAAACAATCATCAAAATAAATGAAAATTACGGTACTGCGACTATAAATGATGTACCGGTGAGTATAGAAGAAGCACGGGCAAAGGTCAAATTTGAAGAAATAGAGAAAACCATTGAACAAATTATCACAGAACCATCTGCTGAACCGGAAATTCCTGACGGATATTTCTGGGATAAAAGCACAAAAACTTTGAAAAAAGTCGAAAAATCAGAAGTAAGAAAGAAAATTCGAATGCCGGATGAACACGGTCAGGGCGGAATTGAGCTGTTTGACAAGGATGGCAAACGGATAGGCGGAGTCGGCTATATGCTTGAGACTGATTACCGTAAAGGAACTAAACAATTATATTTCCACAGTTTTATTTCCTCCGTCAACGGCATAGGTCTTGGTTCAATGTTAATCGAAGAAATGGTAAGAATAAGCGAAGAAGTCGGTGCGGAATTGATAGCTGATGCCGGATATGTTCCTACGAGCATACGTTCCGGTAACAAAAAAGCGACAAATTTGCCCTTCTATTATAAAATGGGCTTTAGAGCTGTTAATCCGGAGGAGGATAAGCTTATCAGATATTATCTTGACAACAACTTACCTATTCCATCGCAAACAGTAAACGGAGGTGTACGGATAAAATATGTCGGAACACCATACATACCGGAAGGAGGATATCCAAAAGCGGAGGAGTCTGATAATAGTACAATATCCGGGGCGGAAAGCGAAATACCGGAAAACAAAGATGCAACTGCCACCAACAAATCAAAAGAAGCAATTCCTGTTGAGGAAGCCCGCTCTGCTGTTGAAAAAATCTTTACAGATGGCAAGCCGGTAAGTTCCGAACAAATAGATAAAATATTACAGTTTTTTAATAATAATGGTCAAATTGCTCCCGAAGCAATCGAACTAATTCAACTCGTAAGTTCTTATACACCTTTGTGGAATATTCCGATAGAATTTTCTCAGAGTTTTTTTGAACGTGTATTCCAAAAGGAAGCAGATAAACCGGTCACAACGGAAGAAATTAATAATGTTATGAACTTCATAAAAACTCTTGAAGGTAAAGGTTTTGTTGCACCTGACGGAAAAAAAGATTTACTTGCATTTGTACTGAAGGCAAGCAACAGCTATGGTAATTTTTTCCCAAATGAATACTTTAATCTGCTTGAAAAAGGGTATAGTGAAGAATTGATTGAAAGAATAATGTATAATGCAGCATTACTTAAAACACATGAACAAACTGTTGAAGATATTGCAAAATTACAGGATGAAAACGGCAAGTATCTTGTCTCAACATATAATATACAGGATTTATGTGAGTCATATGAAAAGTATCCGGAGGCAGTAGTTACACTTTTAAAGAAAGGATTGAAGCCTTTTGAAGCAGCAGACCTGGCCGAGACTTACACAATAAATCCCGCAAAAACGGAAGAACTCCTGGGCGTAAAATATGAAAACGGTCTCCGAGTATACGATAGTTATCATATTAAGATATATGTAAATTGCTACGGCAAATATCCGAATGGCACCGAAAAACTCATAAAAATGAAAAAGGCTGATCAGACAGCGAGATTCAGTCCTTCTGATGTAGAAGATCTTGCGGAAACTTGCGAAATTTATCCTGATGCAGTTGAATATCTTGCGGGTATAACCATTAACGGAGGCGAACCAAGATTTGACCGCCATAATATTAAGGATTTAGCCCCTTTATATGACAGCTACCCCGAGCTGGTAAATGACCTTATTGAGTTAATATTACCCAACGGGGAACCCAGATTAAATGGTTCCGAAATGGCGTTATTTATGACAAGCGGCAACTATTTACAATATCCTGAGGAATCAATAGAACTGCTAAGTTTGGTAAAAGAAGACGGTACACCTTACCTTAAGACTTCCGACATAAATGACCTTTTGGAATCATACCATAATAATAAAACCGATACCGAATATTTTATTAAAATCACGAATAAAGACGGTTCGATGAGATTTATAGGAGAAGTTATTCCGAAACTTATAAAAACCCGCAAACAATATCCTGATGTTGTTGATGAACTGATAGGACTCCTTGATGAAAACGGAAATCCCAGACTTGACGGAACCTCTATCATTGTTTTGTCGCCATTTTATAAGGATAGCAAAAATGAGATTCTTGAATATTTAAAAATCAGGAATAAAGATGGCAAATTCAGATATAACGGAGAAAAGATAAAAAATATTCTGGAAGCAAAAAAAGCTAATCCCGATACGACTGATTTAGTTCTTGGTATGACTAAAGCTGATGGTTCTCCAAGATTTAGCGGGGCAAACATAAAACATTTATCAGAAAGCTGTAAGGAAAGCCCTGATTTATTTAAACAGTTAGCAAACATGAAAAACGGTAAAGATGAATATCTCTTTGACGAGTGGTCACTTCCTCAGGCAATTGAAAAATATAATATATTTACCAAAGCTTTTAATGAACTTTTAGCGATGAAGGATGAACAGAATAATCCCGTGTTCTCCTCCGGAGAAGCTATTAATTACCTTGCAGAAGCGTATTCGGAATATCCTGATGCGGTAAAGGAACTTTTGGCAAAGGGGTTGGAAGCTTATGAAATAGCAAGCCTTGCGAAAAGTTACACAACTGATAAGGCCACAATAGATGAAATACTTGAAATCAAAGATAAATACGGCCATTGTTGCTTTTTTGCATCGGATATTCCGGAATTGATAGAACCGTACAAAAAATTCCCCGATGTAATTAAATTTCTTGCCGGATTAACAGATGGCGACGGGAACCGCAAATACCGAGGCACAGAACTGAAAACGATTGTGCTTGCATACTACAAAAATTATTCAAATAAAGGCTTTGCTGAACTCTTTGATTTTCTTATAAAGGATGAAAATTATACTGCTCAAATTAAACAAAACTCAGCAGGTAAATACCAAAAAGAAGTCATGGAGCTTCTGGACAGAGGTAATATAACAGGGGATACAATTAGTGCAATACTTTCATCAGGAATGACAAAAGCAGATTTCCTCAATTCCGTGAAAAAATTATCAAAATCCACCTTCAAACTTGCATACGACAGACCAAACCAATACCTGAGCGGAATTGATTTGAAATATTCAACTCCTGTTGACGGCAAATATCCTGATTTACCAAAAGCAGAAATGGAAAAAGAGAGAAAGAAGATACTCAACTTCTTTAGAGCAAATGCCGGTATGATTTTGCGTGCACTAAAATATGTTGATACGGATACCCTGAGTCATATGATGGATAAACGTACAGACTTGTTTGAAAAATCCTTGAATGAACTGAATGCTTTATCGACTGAAAATTATGAATTATTATCCAAACTTTTGAAATGCACTTCCGAAAGGAGCGGGAAACCGTTGTCCCCAAGAGAAAAAATTCAAGTTTGTCAGATTGTTGAAATCTATAATTCAGGTATAGATATTCAGGAATTAAATAAAGCCGTCTCTGCAGGCAGAATTGATATAAGTGCCGCAAAACAGGAAATACAAAACAAAATCCTTGAAAAAGCCGGTATTGATCCGAATGATCCGCAGATAATACATACTAAAAAATTTAATGAAGAATTTTCATACCTTGCACTAAAAAATGATGCTCATAAAGTTGAAACTATTATTAATGAGTATGTTCCAAGAATTCTGGAAGAAATACGGAAATTCAGGAAATATCCGGCATTAAAGCAAAAAAGAATTAACGATATAGAAAAAGTGCTAAATGGCCCTGCGCAAAGAGCCAGCTTGTCAAAAGAAATTCTGGATATCATCGAAAAAGAATTAGATATGTTAAAGAATATTGAAAATTATACTGATGAAGACTTCGTTGATATAGAAACCGAATCTATACGTGTTGCATTTGCACAACATTCACAAACAACAGAATTATTTACGGTAATAAGAGAATCGGTTTTGGGAGATTTTAATGAATTTATTACAAATGAAAATAATAAATACGGACAAACCAATCTGAAAACAAAACAGGCATTTGAAGCTGAGAAGCTAAACTTTGACCAATGGTTAAACCCGGAAACAGAAGATGTCCATATAGAGGTTGCAGGCCGAAAAATGACCATAAAGATGTGGAGCAGAAATCCGCAGGAAGATTTGTTTATGGGCAACAAAACAACTTGTTGTACGGCAATAGGAGCAGGACAAAATGAAGCTGCAACTCCCGTATTCTTATTGAATCAATCCTATAATGTTGTTGAATTATATGATGAAAACGGTAATATGGTCGGAATGTCAAGAGTATTCATGGGCAAAATTGACGGCAAACCTGTATTAATCATGGATAATATTGAATTGAATAAAACATATATAAAAGGAATGGATTTTGATACAGAGGTGAAACAGATACGAGACGGTTTCTTTACATATATGAACAGGTATGCCGAACTGGTTACGGGAGATAAGGATGCGCAGGTAAGATTCTATTCGAATGATGTTCATGTTCCTGTCAATGATTTAATGAGCGAGTCCAAAGTTACAGAATTTATCGGCGCAATTTCTCAGGAAAATGTTTATGTAAATTCAGCAGGAATGAGGTGGATTAACCCGGAAGAATTACATGAAATTGGCGAAATCAAATGGCTGATTGTACCCAAGGAGGATACTAATTCTACCGTAACGCAGAATGAACCGGCTTTCGAAGTCAGACCGGCAGAAACGAAACCTGAAAGTAATCCAAAACCTCAGGCAGTATATGAGCAGCCAATGGCCGAAGTTGTTGAAATTTCTTTAGGCCAAGAGGTTATGTCAGGTGCTACTGATGAACAGGCTCTGAAAGAAAAAAGAGCCTTAGAGGGTGGGATTGACCCTGACGAATTGACGGAAGTCGCTCCGTTTGCAGAGAGATTAGAAGAATCACCGACTCTTGAAGATTTGACATGGCGTGACAGAACAGAATTGGTTATGGAAAACGGTGATTTCGATGAGGAAGGTAACTTTGTACCGGACGGCACATTTACAAAAACCGAAGCTCACGCTTTTGCAAGAGAAGAAGATTTTTCTTTAAACTCAAACCGTAAACATCATCCCAACCCTCTTGATGCGGAATTTTTATCTAAATATAATTCTCAGATTAAGATAGATAAACTTGCGGACGGAGGAAAAGTTGAAATCAGAAATTTGGGTGAAGGCTACAAAATCTGCAGATATACCGATAAGGGCGGGAATATAACAGGTTATTTGTACGAATTTGAATATCTGGGTAAAAAAATATCGATTAACGCAGACAAAGATGGTAAATTTACAAATTTTTCAAGTCCTTATGATGTAGTCTATTCCGAAGATTCAAGACGAGACGTATTTCATTATATTTGTAATGCCCATCATCACGGGACCGATATTGAAAATTTACCTGATGAGGAAACTTTTATCCAAATGTGTCTTGATGATGCAAATGATTTTACAACCGGCAAGAGAATTGGACCGACACTTCTTCAGGATGACATAATAGAATGGTATATGAAGGCAAAAGGGGCTTCTAAAATATTGTTATCTCTTGCGGAATTTTCAAAAAATATCAATAGTGCAAGGAATCAAAGATATAATGATAACAAATATACTCACATGTCACTGGTAAAAGATTTTAACTCAATACCTCGTGAAAAAGTTTTTATCGAAAAGTTTACTGAACAGATAAATGAAGCTAAAAGGGTGGAAGAAATTTTAGAATTAGAGCAGGACCTTGCAGAGTACAGAAAAGCGATTCGTGCCGATGAATCTGAGTACTCCGACCTTGAAGCATTATTGCGAAATAAAAAAGCCGAACTCGAACAAGACCCCTCCTTAAAGACAAGTACCGTATCCCCGCAGGAAAAATTAAAAATTAAAAGCCGTATTCTGGAAATTGACAAAAAGTACAAACGTTACACCTCTTTTGCAACAGAGGTTCCGGAAGATTTCTGGGAAAAGTTTGATTATGAACATGCAGACATACATATTGCACACATAGAACAAATTGTTAAATGTGACTACGATAACGGGTACAGAAATGTATGCAAAAACGGATATTTTTATTCGGAGGAGGGCGCAAAAGCCTTTGATACACTTGCGGCGAGGTTTCGTATTGTACCAAGAGGCAAAGACAATACTAGGACTGATTTTGACCTGTACTCGGCATCCCTGTCCGTTGATGCATTGAAAAAAGCGGAAGAAAGAAACCTGTTTTCTCCCAAATATTCAAAATTGGATGCCTTTGATATGCGTGAAATTACGGCTTTGTCAGATGAGCAATTTTACAATCCGCTTTTCCAGACTTTTCTCGAGAGAGGATGTTTGTATATTTCGGATAACGATGATATAAACAGGTTAATTGATAATGTTACCCAAAGAGGTCTAACCAATGCATATGAATTAGAAAATCTTGATAAATATATAAAAAAAATTTCAGAGAACGACCCTGAAAAAATCAGGTATTATGCGGATAAATTATGCGAGTTACAATCAACTTCCGCTATTGCAAATTTTTTCATATACAGTTCTCCCGATGGCAAACCTATAGTTACTGATAAATATATAAAGAAAACTCTAAGTTTTGAAGATTATTTCAAATATGCCGATATGTGTGTCTCCGGTACCGGATTTGGTTCTGATATTGAAATAATTTGCAACCTTAAAGAGTTTGAAAATATACAAAAGAGTAACGGAAATGAAAATTACAGTTGGGAAGAAACTTACAATAAACAAATGGACCGTTTACGCACTATAGTCGAACAAAATCCTGAGAAATACGTTAATGATGACATGTGGTCCGTTGATAATGTTGCGACTGCTTTGAGGGAATGTATTGTTGAAGGCAAAATTAGTGATGCGGTGCTTTCTGAAGAAAGAGTCTTAAAGAAATTAAGACACATAGAAGATTATGGAGATACTATTCCTGATGAATATATCGATTTTTTGGATAAATTCTATGAGTATGATATTGCGGAAATTGTTCAAAACAATGATATAGAAAGGTTTGAAACCGTAATAAGAGAGATAAAAGCCTCCGGAGAAAAAGATGTTATTGATGAATTCTTTAAGGATAATGCCGTGGCACTTGCCGTTGCCTCAAATGTTATGGATAAAGAAACACTGGATGTTCTTATGCGGAAACGTTTCGATGATGCGGAAGAATATCTGGGCATCTTATCAAAATTTAACACAGAAGAGTTAAATTTGTATAAATCCGTTACGGAATCTCTTAATGTTGACGGCAAACCGTTTATGCCGACACAAAAAATCGAATTTATAGATTTAATTCAGGGCTATAAAGATAATAATCTTCCGCCGGATAAAATGTACTCTATGATTGAAAAAGGCAGAGTAGATTTTGGTGAACTCAATATGGACTTGTTCCATGGAATTATGAAAAATTCAGGAATGACAGAAGAAGAAATAGCATCCATACCGAAAGAAAAATTAGTCGGCTGGGATATAAAATATATTCATCTTTTGTCAAAAGAAATTGCAGAGAGCGGAGATGAAGCGTTTAGTGATATACTCAGGGCAGGAAACTTTGAACCCGATTTTATAAAATATATCCATGATGAAAATAATGACTACGGTCAAGCAAATGCCATAACGAAAGCAAAATATGCTGAACTCAAAATGAATTATGATAAATGGGTAAAACCGTCAAAAGAAAATGAAATACATTTCGTATCAAAAGATAAAAATACGGAGCAATTAGCACAAATTGCGGCACAAATAACAGAGGATATGAACGCACTGATGGGAACACCTGTCAAAGGCTTCTTAAAGAAACAATTCCCGCAGTTTGTAAAAGATGATAAGTTTGAAATTCCAAACGAATATCTTAACAGTAAAGCAAAATTAACTGAACTTGTCAGTCTTTTTGCGGATACATCAGAAAAAGGACAACTTGCACAAGTCTGGAACAGGGCAAAAGGTAATCTTGAAAATCCTGAAAAAGCGAGTGCTGCAAGAAATACTTTGACAATCTTAGACCACCTGAACCAGAGATTGGATGATTTATCCAATGTTCAGGATGGCGCAAAAGTAACCAAGACTCTTGATTTAACAGTCAAGATGTGGGACAGAAATCCTCAGAAAGATATTTTCCAGGGCAATTATTCCACCTGCTGTATAGGTATGGGGCAGGGAAACGGTTCTGCGATGCCGCATTACCTTATGGATACCGCATACAATATGATAGAAATTGTGGATAATACAACAGGTAAGACAATAGGTAATGCACTTTGTTATTTCGTAAAAGGTAAAGACGGCAAGCCTGCATTTATAATAGATAATATTGAAATAAACAATGCGGCAAAACCTTCCGAGGATATACAACTCCAAATCAGAACGGCGATAGCACAGTATGCGGACAGTGTTGCAAAAGAAGTAACGGGTTCAGATGATGTTCCGATATATATGAGCAGTTCATATAACGATGTACCGTGGAAGGACTTAAAATCCAAACTGGGAAAAGTTTCATTCTTGGGTGATATCGACTGTGACGAAATCTATATGGATTTGTATGCCGGTTGGGTTGATAAAGAAAAATTGACAAAAATCGTGAATTTATGTATTTTGAAAGACTCATCTAATCCACTTCCTCCAAGACCGACAAAACCGACAGAAAAGACCGAACAAACCATACAGCAACGTCTTGCTGCAGCAAATTCAAGAGAAGACTTTACGGCTATTCGTGATGAGATAGTAAAAATGCCTGACGGAGAAGAAAAGAACGCACTAAAAGAAGCTTATACCAAAGCATATAATGAGTAGAAAGCCCAACCGGAACGACCCGACATCCGAATGGAATATAAACCGGAGTCTAAAAAATCGGAAGGAACAGAACAAATATCCCATGCTGATGATATATTTACACCAATGGAAAAATCTAATAACACCCCGACAACGGAAGCTGAGCACAAATACGCTTCCAAAGAAGTTTTTGCCGAATTAATCGGAGTGAATCCAAAGACAGTTGATTGGTATGTTGAAAGAGGCGACCTGGTTGCGGATGAAAACGGAAATATAGACATCGCCGAAGCAACTAATAAAAAATTTATCCAAAGAATTGTCGAAATGGAACAGTTTGAACCCGAACATTTGTTTGTAAACAAATCCGAACTGGCAAGAATGCTGGGTGTAACACCTCCTGCTGTTATTCAGTATATTGAAAAGGGCAGAGTAGTTTTTGATGAAAATTTTGGAATTGATATAAAAGACCCGACCAACAGACACTTTATTGAAAGCTTCCAAAAGGGTAAGAGAAAAGAATCGGCACAGAATCTTGTTACGATACCCGAGCTTGCAGAACGTATGGGTATTAGTATTCAAACTGTATACAGAAAAATTAACGAAGGTAAACTTATTAAAAATAAGGATGGCAAAATAGATTTAAACAATGAGGACAATGCTCAGTTTGTTGCGACATATAAGAAAACCGCAGACCGCCCGCCAAAAGCAAAAGATGAAAAAACTCAACCAACGCAGGGAGATAATAACGAAACAGGGAAAGACAAACAATCCGGTAACACCGAATCTTATGTCGAAGAAAAAGGAAACGCAGATGAAGCTCCCGAAGTTCCGACTTCGACATCAATGGAAGAGTTAAGCGTAACTCCTGCTGTTGCAAGTGATACTGATACTCCAAAACCTGAGGAAACAACCCCTGAAAAAATTACCGTTCCGAAAGATTTGATGAGCGGTATCAGAAATCCCAAAAAGGGTATGGACATAAATAAAGAAATTGCCGACAGCTTCATTAGTTTAGGTTTTAATGAAGATGATGTCAGAATGGTAATGGAGGAAGCTCCCGAGAAAGCACAGGAATTGCTTGATATAATTGATTTATGTCGTATAGCCTGTGTATCGGTTGACGGACTGTCGATTGATACATCAAAGATAGCCGAGCTTGCCCTAACTACATTTGCCATAGACGGAACTATTCCCGACATATTCGTTTCCAAGAACGGAAACAAAATTGATATAGCAGCTTTAACAGAATCAATGCAAAAAATCCGCGATGATGTCGGTAGTATAGCATCATGTAAGGGTTCACCAATAAAGAATTATATCGCAGTTGATGATGATGGCAAAATAACCACAATATATGATATTACAGGACCGAATGCCAATAGGGAATATGCATTTAAAGCATTCCGCAGATTACCTGTAGCGGACTGTCTGAAATTAGGGATAACAGAATTGCATATTAAGAGCAGAGGGTTTGAGTTGATTCTGAATCCTGATATTATGCCGGCGGATTTCTCCATGCTGAAAACCCTTTTTGAAGCTCGTTTTGGTGTTAAAGTTGGTGTAATAAACGAGGATAGTATTGTTGAACGTCATAAAAAGGATAAAAGTCGTATACATGATGAAATAGACATTGAATTTAATCGACATGACGAAGATAAATCTTTTTGGATAAGTGCACGTGATCCGTTAAAATATCTTTGGTTTAGCCAGGATGCTAAATATCAGTATTTCCGGCGAGACTTGATAAATTTGTTATGCGATGAATCTGTGTGGGGCGACAGTTATTTCAGAACATATCATGCAAGAATGAGGTTTATTGACAGAGTAATACTTAAAGGTAATAGGGATAATTATAAAGGTTTTTCTCTCGAAACCAGAGAAGATATAGCTAAAACCGTTAAGGCTTTTGATAAGGCAATAGCTGAATATATGAAGAACGGTGAAAATTACAATGGGGAACAGTTGATGGATATGACAAAGACCCTAAACGGCAACCATTTGTCTTTCATTACCACAATTAACGGTGTTGACTATACAATAGGGGTCGGAGAGGATATTACGAATGATTTTGACAGAGACTTTTATGCTGTATCCGTTTATACCGATAATGATAATAAAAAGAAATAATTAATACCCGAGTAAAGATTTAAGACAGTCAAAAATATCAGTATCGGTTATTATCTTTGTAATGGGACCTTCATCAAATGCAAGTCCGTAGTTGCCAATAAATTTTCTTTCTTCTCGGGTTGTGTTTCCAAAGTCACTGTTGTTTGCGTAAAGTAAATTATACATATTATCAAGATAGGCGTTTTTATCTGTTTTCCCTTCCAAATAATCAATACCGTATTGATACAATTTTTGGACAGATTCCGGGCGGGTTTTCATTTTATCGGATAATTCGTTGATTATTGTTTCCCGTTCTGCTTTTGTTAATACTCTCTCACTAAAAGAAACAGTATCTGCACAGTTATTTCTTGTTTTTGTATAGACCTGCGGATTATAATTTATTCGGTTATAATTTACGGGAGAATAAGTTGTTACAAACATTTTCGCTTTTCCATAATTTTAGGGGCATTATGATTGATATAAAGGAGGTCAAGATTAAAATTTGCCTTTTTATCAAGATTTGTAACAAAAGTTTAAAAAAAATATCGCTTGTATCAGCACATGACCATCCAGTGCTTTAATTCTTTTTCATATTGTTTATATTCGTCGGAATTATGGTATTCATCTAACCTCTGCTGATATTCCCTGTACTCGGGTGTTGTGTGATACTGCTCGTTAATTTTCTTTAATTGGCGTCTTTCTTCGGGTGTTAAAATCCAGCGAGCCCAGCCGTCACTTCTTGCAGGATTTAAGCCGCGCCGACGCTTATAAACTCCTTTATAAACTTCGTTGTACTCATCGCGAATATTTTCTGGCATGATAGGCAGAGGCGCTCTTGGAGGTACAGGCATCGGTGCAATCAGACAATTATTCAAACTTCCCGCTTTCATAAGTATTTTCTCCTGTAAAAATTAACCGCTACATATTTATAAAAAGTATTTTTATTTACGGTAATTTCACATAAACAAAAAATCTTAAAGAAATTTAATATTGTTATGACGTAAAAAATAAATTGTAATAGTATTTTTATATGGAAAAATCTTATTATAAATCGCCGATAGGAAATTTGGAAATAGTCTGCGAAGCAGGCTGTCTGGTTTCTCTAAAACTGACCGATAAAATCAGTGCGGAATGTACGGAAAGTTCTTTTATAATAAAAATTAAAAAGCAGCTGGAAGAGTATTTTTCAGGCAAGAGAAAAACCTTTGATATAAAAATAAATCCTGCCGGAACGGAATTTCAAAAGAAAGTCAGGCATGAATTATTAAGAATTCCATATGGTTCGACAAAGAGTTATTCCGAAATTGCGCGAAATATTGGAAAACCAAACGCACAAAGAGCGGTCGGCTCTGCGTGCAATAAAAACCCGATAATGATAGTTATTCCCTGCCACAGGGTTGTTTCAAAAAGCGGTGATTTAACTGGGTTTGCATACGGTGTGGATATAAAAAAGACTTTATTGGAACTTGAAAATAACGTCTTAAATCCGTAAGGTTTAAAGTCTTAATTATTGCCGGTTATTATTGAAACGCTCAACCAGATCCTTAATGGAAATTCCAATATTATTTACAATTCTTTTTTGTTCATCATTTAATCTAAATCCAAACATTATTTTTAGCTGTATAAGAAGGTTAAAAAGATAATTATACAGCTCATAATATTGAGGGTGCGAAACCGGGACGGTTTGCCCGTTAAGTTTAATTTCTTTGTTGACAATGTATTTTGTGCCTTCGTACTCGTTTAAAATTTCACCTTGTGTCACACACAATTCTATACGTTTAGGGTTATCCTCGAAGTAACCCGTACTCAGGCTGCTTCCGGATTTAGTTACTGCAAGCAGTAAATCCGAATAATTGTTACCAAGCCAATCATCCGTTAAATCCATGGCAATTGCATAATCATGGAGCTCTGCTTCGAGCGGTACACGTTCCCCGGTTGGTGCCGTATATATACATTCCTCTATATGTGGTTCTGTGAGTTGTTCTATTTTGTAGTTACTCAGACCGGTAAATGATATTTTTGATATATTCATATTAGCCTCCAAGTGTTGTAAAACGTGGAAAAATATTTTTTTGCTAAATATAAACAAAAGTTTACATATGGTTGAAAAATATTTGTAAGTGCTATAATAGTAGTATCTCTAGGAGATATGTTTTGTATTTATATTTGTATTTGTAAAAGGAGTATAAAAATGAGAATTAACGCAGTCAGCAGTTTTAATTACAATGCACAAAACAATGCGCAGAAGCAAAATTTCGGCGGAATCCTCTCAGGTGTTGGGAAAGTTCGTAATCCGGGGGGGCCTGCAGACTATGTATCTGTGGGTTTTGCTAAGTTTATTGATGGTATGTCCATACCTAAAGATGTAACCCCGAAGGGTCGTACACTAATGGCGCTTCCGGATTGCGGTATGACTAAAGAAGAGGGGAAACGTGCTGTAGATTTTCTGACCAAAAGCGAAAAAACAAAAGAAGGCTATGAGGCTGCATTGAAATTAAAAGCGTATATGCAGAGATTGATTATACCGGGTTCAAAGAAACACCATAATGCGGTATTTATTGAACATACTGATGGGGCTCTTGATCTTCAAAAGAGTACACGAGTTCGTATGGGAAACTTGAATCAAGAGCTTTCAGCCTATGAACAGTCGAAGGGGCTTAAGCCCGAAGGAGTTATTAAGACGGTAACAGTAGCAACTGAGAAGCCCTGGCTTAAAAAAGGTCCTGACGGAAAACCTCAAAAACCGAGCGATTTGGGGCAATTAACCAAATGGGTTGAAGCTGGATATATGCCTGATAGTGCTACTCTATTAAAATTACTTCAGGCACACGGTGTTGCATAAAAATTTAAAACAAACAAAAAGAGCGCCGAATATTCGGCGCTNNTTTCCTTTGTTTATGCTCTTAAATATTTATGAGCAAGTCTTTCGAACCTACCATATTAGTTAACTCTGCCCATGTTGTCATGAGGTTTCCTAGGTTTGATGAGATATTTTTATTCGTATATATTTTTTCTGACGCTAAAAACCTGTCCAAAATGGAGTCATATCCCTTTCTGATACCTTTTGTGTCAACTTTGGAATCATACAATCCGTCTTGTAATTTAACAATTAAATCCGGAAGTCTTTGACTCAGATTTTCATTTTGTGCTAACAATGGCTCACTTGCAATTTTATCCATAAACCCGCAAACAAGTTCTGAACTTTCTGCAGTTCTGCTGTTTAAAATAATTTCACCGATACGTTCTCTTAATGCTTCATTTTTACTAAAAATCGGGTTACTTGCGAACTTGTCCGCAATATTTTTCCGCCCCTGCGCACACTGTCTGTTTGAGATTTCTCTCGGCCATTTTACGGAAAGCATTTGCGGAATTTCTTTTAATATTTTTATATCGTCAAATACAGGATTAACTAAAAGGGTTTTTATAAGCGGTACATCATAGCCGGCAATAAGCCGTTCTTTCAGGGCAGGATATATTTCCTTATGCCTTTTTGCCAATGCTCTTATCAAATCTGTTTCTGCTGTGATACATTTTGTATCCTGAGCAACAAAAGTATCTACTGAGAAATATACTCTGGGCAAGGATACACCAAAACTTTGTCTGTTTACGGGACAAAAACCGTTAATTCTGTCTACTTTCATACTTTCTCCTTATAAATTTATACTAAATTAAAAATGCTGAAAATTTTTTTTTGCTAAATCCTTTAATAATATGAATATTTGTAAATATTTTCAGAGGTGTGCAAAAATTTTTTTTTACATGTTTTGATAATATAAGTTTATTTATTTTGACTATCGGTAAAGTATAAATGACAAAAATCGGAAGAATATTTAGAAGAATAGCACTTTGCGGAGCATTTGGCTCTATGGCTTTAACTGCTCCGGTGCGGCATGTTCCTGTCCGTCCAATTGAAAATCGTATTGTTGCAGCGGTATCCGATACGGTAAAACCTCTGAATATACTTGTAATTGATGGGTTTAAAAAGAATCACGTCAGAATTGATATTGATGCTACTCCTGATATTCCTCATGGTGTTCTGGTTAGTAAAATAATTGAAACAGGACTTCCGAATGCTAATGTGTATAAAAAAAGTGTTACAGTTGGTGAAGATATAAAAAAATCAACCGACAGTATTGTCGGGGAACTTTTTAAAGAAATTAGAGAGGGTAAAACCTATGATGCGGTGAATTGTTCGACCGGAAATGAGATAACATTCCCCGACCTGAGTGCGGCGATGGGTACCGTGATAAATGCGGAAAATATTGCTAAAAATGCCAAAATGGTAAAAGATTTTTTAAGAAACTGTCCGGATGAAATTCTAAATAAATATAACAGCGCACAGAATATTAAATCCTCAATGGAATATGTAAATTTGTTGGATTCTTTATCTGCAAGAGGAACTAAAGTGTATGTTTCGGGAGGCAACAACGGAAATTATTCACTCAATTTACTTTCCTTGGTTGATAATTCTATATGTGTCAGTTCGTTAAATAATGAGGGGAAAAAGGCTTTTTATTCTTCAAGTAACTCTCTTGTAAACAGATTTGAAAAAGACAATATCCGCATCAAAAAAGTAAATGGCGGATATGTTTTGGATACAGGTTATGGTGATGTTTTTGTAGACAGAAAAAATACGACAAGTTTGTGTCATATACCGTCTTTGCGTAAACTGAGGGGAACCTCTTTTGCTCCTCCAAAAGCTCTGGTCAAAGATTTTAACAGCAGCAAATAAGGTAAATCTTGTTAACCTTATTCCCCTATCAGGCAATTGAGATCTTTTTATTACTGTCAAATAATGAGTTATGCTTGATTTTAATTGGTATAAAGAACTTGCAAAACCGTGGTTAAGTCCGCCTTCGTGGGTGTTTACCCCTGTCTGGACAATTCTCTATATTATGATTTTTTCGGCGCTGGCCGTTTATCTTGTTAAGTACAGGTGGATGGATAAATCTCATGGCATTATGTGGTTTGCTGTGCAAATGCTGTTAAATATAATATGGACTCCCGTGTTTTTCGGTCTGAAAAATATAGGTCTTGCGCTTGTTATTGTTTTACTTTTAGATTACACGGTATTCAGGACAATAAGAAGTTTTTATGATGTGTCAGCTGTTGCGGGGAGATTGTTGCTTCCTTATTTTGTATGGATATTATTTGCAACGTATCTTACGGCAGGCATGTTTTTCCTAAATTAGTACTGCTTAATAATGTTGTAAATGCAACAGAGATTAAATAAGAACAAATTGTTTACATATCTATATGAATTTATACAAAACTTAACACAACTCATGTTAAAAATTGACACCTTATTTATTTATTGTAGTATTAAAGAATAATTTACTTATTACAAAAACATTATAGGAGTAAGAGAGGGATGAAAAAGAGACTTTTGAGTTTGATGTTATCAACAGTATTGTTGATTTCATATAACAGTATTGCGTTTGCGGCAGCGGTGAACCCAAATATGCCAAGACCGCAGACCCCGAATTTGCAGGCTGCACCTAATGCAAGAACAATTGAATTTGCATTTGTATTGGACGGGCCGTCAGAGAAGAATATGGAAGTTTTAAAGACTTTCCAGAAAACGATTACCGTATCTTTGTTACCCGATTATAAAGCATCATTCCCGAAAGATTTGGTTTTTGTGGGTGACTGGACAAAACAGGGTGCAATTAATGCGTCAAATAAAGCATTAGCATCAAGGGCTTTGATGGTAATTTCATTAGGTTATATGTCCAGTGATTATTACAGTGAGAAAAAGAACAAGAATAAATATGTTGTAACAATTGACCAGTACGGGTTAAGAAGTTTCGGTGAGAAATTCTTCAACCCTGTTCAGCAGGCAGTTAATGATTTTGTAACTTTTGAAAGATTAGTACCTGATATGAAAAAAGTTGCAATTTTGATAAATGAAAATTTCTATAAAACTCAGCCTGACTGGAATGCTATCGCAGCTAAAAAGTTGAAAGAAAAAGACTGCCACCTTGACTTTGTTGTTGTTCCGGTTAGTACGAATGTAAGTGCCTCTTTGGCAAAAATTCCTTCAGATGTTGACGGTGTATTCGTAACTCCGTTATTTAACCTGTCCAATGACCAGAGAAAAGAGGTTTATGACTACATTACATCAAAGAAACTGCCTTCATTCTCATCTACCGGAAGAGAAGATGTTGAACTGGGTGCAATGCTTGGTGCGGCAGCTTTTGACGTTGACAGAAAACTTGCTGAAGCAACATCATTTAATATTCATGGGGCATTACACGGTAATGTTGTAAAAAATGAGCAGATACCGTTTTATGATGATAAAGTTATCTTCTTTAACTCTGATACGGCAGAAGCCGTAGGGTATGTACCGCCGTTAAGGTTATTGAATAATTCAAAAACTATTTCGCATAAAGAAGTTGCAAAATATGATTTGAATGCGTTATTAACAGCATTAGATGATAACAACCTTGATATGGCAAGAAAAAGATTCCTGGTAAGTGCGGCAAGGAGATCTGTTGCAAGTGCTTATATGAGATATCTTCCTACGTTAAGACTTGATTTGGGTTATCAGACTTATAACAGCGACTATGCAACATCATATTCCGATATTCCGACTCGTGTCGGTTTATTTACCATCGGTATGGATCAGGTGATTTATGCGCCGGATTTGGTAACTAATATCATTGTAAAGCATAAAAAACTTAAATTTGATAAAGCGGAAGCTGAATTAACAAAGGCTAATATTGAGTATCAGACGGCCAACCTGTATCTTGATACTTTAATGCTTGAAAATGCAATAAAGATTCAGGAAGAATATTTACAGGAAACAAGAGAGAATCTTGCAATAGCAAGAGTCAGAGAAAAAACAGGCAAATGCGGAAAAGAAGAAACTCTGAGATGGTCAGGTGCTGTCAGTGAAGCAGAAAAGAAACTTTTGAGTATGCAGGCTGAACATAAGAATGTAAAAATTCACATTAACAAATTATTGTTCCAGGATCAGAAAAAAGATTTTCAGCTTAAGCCTTTGACTGCAAGCGATCCTGCATTTTTCTCATCAGATGTTCATATTATTGACCATGTAAGAAATCCGGAGAAGTTAGAAAAATTCACTCAGATGCTTGTAGAAGAAGTTATTTATTTGTCGCCTGAAACCACAAAATTGAAAGCGGCTATTGCAATGAAAAAGGCTGAGTTATCAAATTATGCTCAAAAATTTGTAATGCCGAATGCGAAAGTGTCTGTTGAGTACAGTACGCAATTTGACAGACATTTACCCTATGAGGAAAAGGGACATAATCAGATGAAGTATGTCGCAGCCGGTTATGCTGGCGGAATAGGCTCTCAGATGGGACAATATGCGTGGAATTCTTCTCCTTGGCTTGCGTTAGACAGAAACTCAGGCAGAGTATTACTTGCCGCTCAGTGGAAACCTATCGAAGGCGGTCATAAGTTTGCGGAAATAGCAAGATGCAAGGCTGAATTGAACGAATTAAACGCTTATTTACAGGAAATTGATACCGAAATAGAAATGAAGGTTCGTTCTGTTGTAAACAGAGCCATTGCAAAATACTTTATGATTGAAAAATCATATAAGGCTATGTTTGCGCAGGGAGAAAACTATCATATGGTTAAAAATCAGTACCTGATGGGTAAAGTTTCCATCAATCAGGTTGTTGATGCTCAGGATAAATACTTCAAAGAAAAACTTGAAGCTTTCAATTCTCAATATGATTTCTTTAAGGAATTAATTTGGGTACAAAGAGGACTGTTAGCGGTTAACTGGGCAAAGGCAAACGAAAAGGCAAAAGAATGGATGAAAAAAGTACCTGAAGTATTGCCTGAAGAAGAAGATTTTGCATTATAATAGAATAGTAAAAAAGGAGTATTTCTTATGAAAAAAGCTTTTATACTATTGATAGCGATTGCAATGTTTGGTGTTGGTGCATATGCACTGACAAAGGTTCAGGGTACAGACAGTGAAGTTTCAGGCAAATCTGCCGGTACGGGTCTGTTGTCTGTATTAGCCTTGCCTAAAACCGGGCATATCGTTAATAACAAAGTGTATGATAAAAATGTTACACATGCGGTACTGGAATTGACCGGTGTTTTCAGAATCTTGTCATGTTATATGGCGATAGTTGATAACAAAGCCTTACTGCTGAAAAACAAAATCTAGTTACAAAGAATTATAAAAGCGAGTCGGCTCTTGTGTATTTATCAAGAGCCGACTCGCTGATTATTTTGTTTAAATACCGTTACACGTTTGTCAATGAACCGAATTTAAGGTTGTTACCGTAAAACGGTGTATTAAATGTGTTAGGTAAAATTGTTTCTTTGATGTTTCTCAAATCTTCCTGCATCAATCTTCTCGGAGAACCTTCCTCCATTGAATGATTTCTCAGCAGGTACGACGGATGGAATATAGTCATAGCCTTATATTCAACACCATCAACAGTAATTGTCATCCATTGACCTCTGATTTTAGAAATAGTTTGTTTTTTATCAAGAGTTACAAAAGATTTTAATGCTGTTGAACCGCACAGAATGATTGCATCAGGTTTAATTATATCAATCTGAGCTTCCAAAAATTTCCTGCATGCTGCTTTTTCTTCATCGGTCGGAACTCTGTTTTCCGGAGGTCTGCATTTTACTGTATTAATAATATAGACATCTCTGTCACGTGAAATTCCTGCTTCTGTTAAAAATTCTGTTAACAACTGTCCTGCTCTGCCGACAAACGGTCTGCCGGTCATATCTTCTGTTTCTCCGGGAGCTTCACCGATTAAAACTATTCTTGCAGTTGTTGCATTTCCGTCGGAAAATACTATGTTATTTCTTGTTTCGCCTAATGCACAAGCATGACAACTTTCGCATTTCTGTCTTACGATATTCAGACAATTGTTTTTCATTTTTTATCTCTCCTCTTTCTCAATTCTTAAATAAGCCTACGCTATATCTTTTACAATACCTTTTCAATTCTTTAATAACAACATCCGAAAGGATGAAAACTGCTATCAAATTCGGAACGGCTAAGAACAAAGTAAATGCATCCGACAGATTTATTATACTTTTAAAGTTCATCGCAGAACCGATAACTATGAATATACAATATATAACTTGAAAAGTCCTTGTTGTCAATTTTGTATCACCAAATAAAAATGTCCAACCCTTAATTCCGTAGTATGAGCCGCAAAGCATGGTTGATAATACAAAACAACTTGCCATAATTGTTAACAAAATCGGGAAGAACGGACAAACTGAAGCAAAGGCTTTTGAGGTCAGTTCAATTCCGGCAAGTCCGGTATTGTTCAGGTAAACTCCGCTCACGACGATTACCAGTGCCGTTGCCGCTCCGACAATCACCGTATCAACGAACGGTTGTAACATTGCAATAAAGGCCTGTGCAACGGGTTTGTTTGTTTTTACTGCCGAAAAAGCAATAGGAGCTGTTCCGAGCCCTGCTTCATTTGCAAACATTGCGCGTCTGAAGCCCCACAGCATACATGCAAACATTCCGCCCCCAATCGCCTGAGGTCTGAATGCCTCAGTAATAATTAAATGTATTGCGTGCGGAAAGTGGTGTATATTTACCAGACAGATTATAAAAGCAGATGTTACATACAAGGTACACATCAATGGTGTGACTTTAGATGTGAATTTCCCGATGGCCTTGATTCCGCCGATAATTGTTACATAAGTTATAATTGCAACAATTAATCCTAATAACCAGCTCTGGTTGTAAAAGAAACTGTTTTCTCCGCCGGTAACTTCCGTTATTTGAGTTGTCATTGCGTTAATCTGGAATAAATTCCAGCCGCCAATCATTGCAAAAATACAGCATACCGCATAACTTTTTGCAAGCGCAGGTGCAAACCTTCCGAGTAGTTTGTGATTCTTCAGTCCTGCAAGGATATAATACATCGGGCCTCCGGCAACGGTGCCGTCTTTTTTGTTTACATATCGGAGTTTTATACCCAATAATACTTCCGCAAATTTTAAAGCCATAGAGAATAAGCCCGCAACCATCATCCAGAAAATTACCCCGGGACCTCCGATTGATACGGCTGCAGCCGAACCGGCAACGTTTCCTATGCCTGCGGATGCCGATATTGTTGCGGTTAAAGCCTGAAAAGCAGAAACTTCTCCGTGCTTTTTTCTCTTTATAGTATCTTTATGTTCGTAATTTTTTGTAATTAATTTGATTGCGTGTTTAAAACCCCAGAATCCTATAAATCCGGTTCTGATTGTAAAATAGATAGCTGCTGACATCAAAAGTGCAATCAGAAATTCGACTTTTACGCCGTGAATCGTAACTGAACTGAATATAATCCCTGAAATTTTATCGGCTATTGGGGAAAGTAAACTGTCTATTAAACTATCTAAATTCATATACAAATTGTAACACGAACACAGAAAAAGTCAGAGTTTGTATAATAAATTGTATTAAACAGACATTTCCCGCAATTTTTCTATTCTGTCATCAATGTTTGGGTGGGTAGACATCAACTCTGCAAAACCGTTTTTCTTAAACGGATTTGAAAAGTATAAGTGAGCGGTTTCGGTGCTTGCATTGGCTGTCGGAATATTATCGCCCTTAATTTTTTCCAGAGCGGAAGCAAGGTACAAAGGATTCCCGCATATTTTTGCACCTTTTGCATCTGCCATATATTCCCGTGAGCGGGAAACAGCCATTTTGATAAGGCCTGCGCTGAGAGGTGCAAGTATTGCAAGAACAAGTCCCACAAGCATAAATATTCCGGAGTTATCCCGATTGTTGTTTCTGCCGAATATGCTGCTTCGCAGAAAAATATTTGCCAATATGCTTATAAATCCCGCAAGAATTGAGATGGCGGACATAATCAGCATATCGTAGTTTTCTATATGCGAAAGTTCGTGTGCAACGACTCCGCTTATCTCGTCAGGACTTAATCTTTCCATTAGCCCGCTTGTTACTGCAACTATTGCTCTGTCTTTATTTCTTCCTGTTGCAAACGCATTCATTGCATTCGTATTAACCAGATACAACCGTGGCATTTTTAAATCATTTCTTCTGCACATTTCACGCACAAGAGCATAATATTCCGGCATGGCTTCTTCACTAATCGGTTGTGCTTTGGTTGAATGTATTACATATACATCCGAGAAGAAGAAGGCTACAAAATCCAAAATACCTGCAAAAATTAAAAAGCACCCAAGTCCAGTATAGCCCCAGCCGAAAACAGAGGACAAATAGTATCCGAGAGTTCCTATAATTGCAGTCATTAAAAACATATAAGAAAACAGTTTAAACTGATTCTTTTGTATAATATCATTGGAAAGCATATAAAATCTCCCCGGGCATTTGATTTTTAGTCAATAGACTGCTGCATTATCTCAAAAGGCTTTTCCATGACCTTCATTGTAGCTTCGTCTATAATGCCGCGTTTAAGTTCTGTAAATGTTGCTTTTTGAGAATTAAATTTTCTCTTCAAAAATTCGTAAGAAATTTTCGGGTCACATTTTTCACCGCAAGTGAATAAATCAACAGCGGCATAACCCAATTCAGGCCATGTATGGATGGCCAAATGGCTCTCTGAAATAATAACTACACCTGAAACCCCGTACGGGTTAAACATATGAAAACACTTCTGAACGATTGTTGCTCCGCACTCTAATGCTGCATCTACCATATATTTTTCTACTTTATCAAGACTGTTCAATGTGTTTGGATCACAATCAAAAAACTCTGCTAAAACGTGCTGCCCCAAATGGATTTCCTTTTTGCCGTTTGCAAATGCTGTGAAAGGTGAAGTTATTGCCAATTCATGTGCCTCCTTTATACTAATGTATATTTAAAATTTTTACTACGCTATACATATTACTATAAAAAACAAAAAATATGTAAATTTAACACTTAAAAAAATTTTTTTTATTATTTTGTTCCCTAAAATATGCCTAAAAATAAGCAGATACGCATCATTCTGCCGAGCTATTTTTATTAAGAATTATTAATACTTTTGTAATATTTCTCTTTTAAAAAATTTATATTTATGAGTACAATAAGAATGCTATGAGTAAAATTTTGGTTATAGATGATGATAATGCAATAAATGAACTGATAAAGGTCAATCTGGAGCTTGAGGGGCATACGGTTTTTCAGGCATATGACGGAGTAACAGGATTTGCTTTATGCAAACAGGAATTACCTGCTCTTGTTGTGCTTGATGTGATGATGCCTGAGGTTGACGGATATACTGTTGCTCAGCGAATCAGAAAAAATGATGATACAAAAGATACTCCTATACTGATGCTAACGGCTTTGTCACAGCTGAATGACAAAGTTACAGGGTTTAATATCGGCGTAGATGATTATCTTGTAAAACCTTTTGAGATGGATGAATTAAAGGTCAGAGTGAGGGCGTTGCTCAAACGTACAAATCAAATTCCAAAATCCGCCTCCACAAGAGAGCTGCTGACGCTGGGTGAAGTTACGCTTTTACCGGAAACTTACAGCGTAAAAATAAATGACAAAGTTGCAAAATTAACCCCGATAGAATTTGATATACTGAATTTATTATTCCAAAACCACGGAAATATGGTGTCATCCGCTCAGTTATTAAAAGATGTTTGGGGATATTCTCCTGATGATGATATTGAAACGATAAGAGTTCACATAAGGCATTTGCGCTCAAAACTGGATAAAATTGCCGGCGGAAAGAAATACATATCAACGATATACGGCGGCGGATACAAGTTTGAAGTGTAAAATTTTTGTCCGTGATATAATTTGATTACTGAGGTATAAATAGAAAATGATGCAAGAGTTTTTATATTCAAAGATACACAGAGCAACCGTAACGGATGCAAACCTGAATTATGTAGGTTCAATTACTGTTGATGAAACCTTAATGAAAGCCGCAAAAATAAAAGAATGGCAAAAAGTTGATATTCTTGATATAAATAACGGTGAGAGATTTCAGACCTATGTTATAAAAGGTAAATCCGATTCAGGTTGTATTTGCCTTAACGGTGCCGCTGCAAGAAAAGTTCAGCCTGGCGATAAGGTTATTATAATTTCATATGTATATTTACAGCCGAATGAAATAGAAAACCATACTCCGACTGTTGTTATGGTTGATGAAAATAACAGAATTGTTAAATAGTTACGAATTTGCTTTTTGACTTTTTTCGTGGTAATTTTTATCGGTAAGTTATGGATATTAATAAAGAAAAACTTGTTTCATATATTAAAAAATTGAGTGAGCCTAAAATCCTTGTAATAGGTGACCTGGCTATGGATGAAATGGTTTACGGTGATGCGGAGAGGATTTCCAGAGAAGCACCCGTATTAATCTTACAGCACACTCATACAAAGCCGATTTTAGGCGGTGCATCAAATGCCGCTCACAATGCGGCTACGCTTAACAACGGTAAAGTTTCCGTTATAGGAGTTTTCGGAGAAGACTATCAGGCAGGACAATTAGAACAGGCATTTAAAGAAGCCAATATTGATACAAAATATGTTGTTCATGATGAGATGAGAAAAACCATTACAAAAACCAGAATTTTGGGTTCTATTACGACCTCCATAACCCAGCAGATTGTGCGAATTGACAGGCAAACCAATGCGCCTCTCAGTCAGGAAACAGAAAAAAAAGTTATTGAAAATATTGAAAAAGCAATTCCGGAGTATGATGTTGTTGTGTTGTCAAATTATCATATCGGAACAGTTACCCCCCTAATTATTGAGAAAACCATAGAAATTGCAAACAAATATAATAAGAAAATAGTTGTTGATGCTCAAAGCGATTTGTACATATACAAAAACATAACTTCAATGACTCCGAATTTACCGGATACACAAAAATCAGTTGGTTTTGAACTAAAAACAGAAGAAGATTTACAAAGCGCAGGCGACAAACTTCTCGAAAGAACAAATGCAGAGTCAATTCTTATTACCTGCGGGGCTGACGGAATGTTTGTTGCTGAAAAAAATAACAAATACACAAAAATTCCCGTATTCAACAAATCGGAAGTATTTGATGTTACGGGTGCCGGAGATACAGTGACGGCTGTTTATTCTCTGGCGCTTGCTGCCGGTGCGGATGCGGTTTATGCAGCACTAATCGGTAATATTGCAGCCTCAATAGTCGTAAAACAATGGGGTTGTGCAACCACAACTGTTGATGAACTTTTGGCAGCAGTCACAAAATTATAAAGGAGAAATTTATGGCACGTTTTGAAGACTTAGAAAGAATTAAACCTTTAGAATTGATTTTAATTGTAGGAATTGTAATTGCATTGCTTGTCGGTTATATTACATTCAAAAATTTCAGACAAACTGCAGGAAAGCAAATTGAAACTACTGCTCCGATAGTATTTGACGTTTATCTGAGGGGCATTACTCTTACAGGCGGACAAACTCCGATACACTCCGGAGAAAAAACTTTTATAAGCATAAGAAATGTTCCTTATTCCGATTTGGATATTCTGAACGTCAAGACAGAGCGAAGAAAAGTTGTTTTGCCAATGCTGAATAATACAAAAAATGCAACAAAAAACGTACTGGTTGTTGATGATGTTTCACAATCAAACGTTTACGATATAGTTGTAACACTAACCGATAAAGCTAAAATTACAAAGGACGGTGCCGTTGTCGGAGGAAACAAAGTTAAAATGGGTTTGCCTATTACTTTAGAAGGTGCGGATTACAAGTTTAACGGAACCGTTGCGGATATTAAAGTTACTCATGATGACATCAAGGAAGATGTCCATTCAAATATAAACAAAGTTGACGATGTTCAATAATATACTAAGATTTACTCAAAACAAACTTAATATTTTATACGAAAACAGCCTGCTGTTAAAGAATTTAGACAGGCTGATTTTCTTGTGCATAATAGCGGTATTTTTGCTGTCTACATTTATGCCGTCTGATGTTATGGGGTTAGTTGCCATAGTTGCGGCTATTCTGACATTTATAAAGGTTGTTACTAAACCCGGAGATAAATTTGAACCAAATACGTTTGAATTGTGGCTGTTTGCATATTTTATGATTGTTGTAATAAGTCTTGCTGGTTCTACTTTATTTACACTGAGTTTAAAAGGTTTTTTTAAAACAGTTACATATCTCGGTTTTTATATTTCTGTTGTTCATTACCTGAAAGATAACAGGGATAAAATTCCTCATATACTTACTGCTATTGCTGTTTGTATAGGCGGCGAAAGTATTATCGGCTTGATGCAAAACTTTGCACATGTTGAGGCAATTTCTACATGGCAGGATGTTTCAGGACTTAATCCCGAGCAAATAATGACAAGAGTATACGGCACATTACAACCGTTAAATCCTAATCTGCTCGGAGGGTATTTTGTTGCGGGAATACCGTCATTGTTTGGGCTATCGGCAATATTTTTATCCGACAAAAAATACAAGTTGTCGGCAATTACGCTGATTTTTGGACTGTTAAGCACGGTCGTACTGTTCTTGACAGGATGCAGAGGTGCCTATATTGCCTGCATGGCAATATATCTCGGAATATTTACAATTTGTGCAAAATTTTTGTGGCATAAATATAAAAAACTTTTTATGGCAGTTGTATCATCAGGTATTGTTGCGATTTCGCTTGCAATAATCTTTATCGGGTCGTTGAGAGCAAGAATATTTTCTATTTTTGCAATGAGGCAGGATTCCTCAAATTCCTTCAGATTTAATGTGTACCAATCATCTTTGCAAATGTTTAAAGATAACTGGTTGTTGGGTATCGGAGTCGGGAATAAAAATTTCCGTGAAATATACGGTTTGTATATGAGAACAGGATTTGATGCTTTGAGTGCATACAATATATTCCTTGAAACAGCGGTTGAGAGCGGCATTTTTGCCCTTATTGCTTTTGTGGGATTTGTTTTTGTTGCAGTAAAAGACGGAATAAAAATTATACTTAAATCTTCAAACATAAAAAATGTAATTTATGCTTCTGCCGCAGTCACTGCAATTTTAGCATTGATGGTGCATGGTTTGGTTGATACGGTCTTTTTCAGACCGCAAATACAGTTTATCTTCTGGACAATGGTTGGCATTCTGAGTTGCTCATGTGCTGACGAGAAGGTTGCCTGAAATGAAAAAAGAACGACTGGACAAATATTTAACCGATTTGGGATATTTTGAAACCAAAAGCAAGGCGGCTGCCTCAATTTTGGCAGGGCATGTAAAAATTAATGATGAATATATTACGAAAGCAGGATTTCAGGTTTGCCCCGGAAAAGAATATGATATTGTTGTAAAATCGATGCCTTACGTTTCCAGAGGCGGATTTAAGTTGAAAAAAGCGCTTGATGCATTTAGTTTTGACGTTAAAGACAGAATTTGTCTTGATGCAGGTGCTTCAACGGGCGGGTTCACTGATTGTTTACTTCAAAACGGGGCAAGATTTGTATATGCAGCAGATGTAGGTTACGGGCAATTAGACTGGAAAATTCGCTCTGATAAAAGGGTTAAAGTTATTGAAAAAACAAATTTAAGGATTTGTGATTTTTCTGATATATACGCAGACGGAGAACCCGTTGCTAATTTACTGGTCAGCGATATGTCTTTTATTTCCCTCACCAAAGTCCTGGAAAATTTAAAAAAACTTCTTAATCCCGAATTTCATGAAATGATATGTCTTATAAAACCGCAGTTTGAAGCCGGTAAAGAAAAAGTCGAAAAAGGCGGAGTCGTTCGTGATAAAAAAGTTCACGAGGAAGTTATAAAAAATGTTATAGATTGTGCGGTTTCTCTGGGTTACTCAATAAAGGGCTTAACTTATTCCTCAATTAAAGGACCATCAGGAAATATTGAGTATTTATTGTGGATTTCAACAGAGGGCGAAACTATACAAACGAATATATCCCAAACCGTAACTTCGGCTTTTGAAAATTTGAATTAACAAAGTTAATTAATCTTAATATTTTTATTAAAAATAGCAAAAATTCGAATGTCAGTGTTTTATTATGGCTAAGTGTGTATATTTTTATGAAAGGTTTGTTAATGAGCAGAATTATTACTACAGATGATGGCAGCCAGTATCAGAAAGCAAGTGTTGCAAAGTCTTATGGGGGAATAATGGCAGGCTCTGTTGCCCAAACAGGAATGTTATTATCCTCTGAACTTCTTGCTGCAAGATTCATGAATAAAATGAAAAAACTACATCAAGGTGTGGACACTTTGGAAATAAAATCAGCCTTAGAGAAGGCTCTTACTGATTCCGGTGCTGCCGCTAATGGTACAAAAATAGTTGATTATGCTGGGGTAGAAGCTAAATCGACAGTAGACTTTATTGGAAATAAGATGGAAAAACTTTTTGCAAAAAAAGTTAAATTTTCAGATTTAAACCCTAAGAAGCTATGGAAAAAAGGAATAAAATTTATAAATGACATCATACATAATGAAATAAAATTGGGTAATAATGCTGCTTATGACCCGGAGTTGAATAAAGTTTTTATCAATACGCAAAAATTAGGTCTTTCAGGTTTCCATGAAGCCGGACATTCCCTGAATGCGACAACAAGCAAATTCTGGAGAGTTATACAAAAATTAAGGCTGCCGGGAATGCTTGCAGCAGCCGGTATATCTCTAATTGCATTATATAAACGCCCAAAAGCAAAAGGAGAAAAACCTAAAAATTTCATAGATAGAGCAACCGACTTTATCAAAAATAATGCCGGCAAGCTTACTCTGTTTGCATTTGTTCCTGTAGTTGCGGAAGAGTTAAAAGCTACGGCGAGAGGGAATAAAATGGCAAAACAAATAAAAACATTATCTCCTGAAATTGTAAAAAAAGTTGCAAAAACAAATCGTTGCGGAGCAATGACGTATTTACTTCTTGCAGCTGGTATGGCATTAGCCGCAGTATCCGGTTCAAAAGTCCGTGATGCGATCACAAAGCCAAAACAAGTTGCTTAGTTGATATATAAACAAAAAAGGTACCTGTTTTCTGTATTAGGCAGGTATCTTTTTTTATGCTAAAATTGTCATATAAATAAGGAGAAAAGAATGAAAGCTGTTGTTTTTGACGAAGGATTAAAATTAGATAATAACTATCCGAAACCTGTACCGCAAAAAGGAGAAGCTCTTGTCAGAGTTACTTTGGCAGGTATTTGTAATACTGACTATGAAATTACAAAAGGTTATATGGGATATAAAGGAATACTTGGTCACGAAGCGGTTGGTGTTGTTGAAGAAATTAACGATAAGGATCTGTCCTTGCTTGGAAAAAGAGTGGTTGCTGAAATAAGTTACGGCTGCAAAGAGCCGGATTGCCCTTACTGTGCGGAAAAACTCTATCGCCATTGTCCTGACAGGCACACTTTGGGAATCTGGAGAAAGGACGGCGTTTTTGCCCAATATTTTACCATGCCGTTAGAAACCTTATTTGAAGTTCCTGCAAATGTTCCCGATAAACAGGCTGTATTTGTCGAACCGCTTGCAGCAGCCTGTGAAATAACAGAACAGCTTCATATAAAGCCGTTTCAAAAAGTAATTGTGCTTGGTGACGGCAAACTGGGGCTTATTACGGCATTGACGCTTAATGCTCAGAATATTGATGTGACTCTAATCGGAAAACACGAGAATAAACTTGATATTGCAAAAGCTCAGGGCGTTGAAACAAAATTACTGCAAGATTTGAAAACAGAAAAAATCTATGATGTTGTTGTTGAAGCGACAGGGTCTATTTCCGGTTTTGAAACTGCTCTTGCTCTCACTAAACCCAGAGGTACTCTTGTTCTTAAAAGCACAGTAGCGGCGTCAAAAGAATTTAATCTTGCACCGATTGTAATAGATGAAATTACCGTACTCGGTTCAAGATGCGGACAATTTGGCCCTGCCCTCAGGTTGCTGAAATCGGAAAAGGTTGATTTTTCACCTCTGATTTCTGCAGTATATTCTGTCGATGATGCAATAGAAGCATTTGAAAAAAACAAAGAAAAAGAAACTTTAAAAGTTCTTTTAAAATTTTAATAAAGCTATTCCTATTTGGGGCAAAATTATGAGCCGCCGCCGCCGTTGCCGTTACCGGATTTTCCGATTCCGAACCAGCCGAGTATCTCCCCTGCGAGGTCCGTACCTAAGTTTGCCAGGTTGAGAACATCAGCAATATTATCCATGGTTCTATCCCAACGGGTTCTGCAATCAGTCCAGCAGGAGTTAATATAATCACAACCATAGTAGTTGTTGTTAACCGTAATCGGATAGCGCTTCATTCCTCCAAAACCAAGTTGTCCGGGTCTAAGCGGCTGGTACGACTGGGGCCTGATTAACCTTATTGAATTGTTAAGCATAAACGGTCTCATATAATTCCTCGTTCTTATACTCTTATATATATAAAGTATATAAATGCTAAATAATTGCTATTTTTTGCATTTTCTGCTTAATATTTCTTAATATATGGGTAAATGGTGCATCAATTAATCAAAATCTCTGCCGCCAACAATTCTTAAATGTCTTTCGGAGCCTTCTCCGACGCTTTTGCTTATTAAATTATGCTGTTCAACAAGTTCGTGTTGTAATTTTCTGATTTGCTGATTTTGGGGCTGAAGTTCAACATTTTCTTCCCCTGCCAGGATTTTATTTATTGCTTCCTTAGCCTCATCCAGAGCTTTTTCCGCTTCGTCAAAATAACCGTGTAAGGGTTGATTTTCTTCAATATCCAGGGCATCTTTTAATACTTTTTGAATTTGTGCCATTGAATTTGTTTTTATATAGAAAACCTGTATTCGGTATTCATTTGCGGTACTTAATATTTTTGCCCCGCCCTTTGCGAAATTTTTGTGTGCAATAACAATGTCTGCCTCATCGAGGTTACGTGTAATTTCAGCATTTAAATCCAGACGCTCAATAACTTTTTCTACTATTGTTCTGGATACGGCATATAAATATATCTTTTTAAAACTTCTTGCTTCTTCTATGTATTTCTGTCTTGAAAAACTGAATTTCAGACTGTCTGTCGGACTGATTTTTTCTTCAAGAGCGTGTATCTGCTCAGAAATTTTAGGCTGCGGTTTGAGAGATTCCGGTTCTGTATTTTCTGCAACAGAGTCATCAACTTTTCTGATTTCCGGGCGGATGGGCCAGCCTCTGAGAATATAATCTACCGCTTCCGAGGTGTCTTTATAGACGGCTAAAGTATTTCTGTCCAATATCTCAATAACAATATCAAAAGTCGGTTGTTTTTCTCTTTCCAATACAGTCTTTTGGGTTGAACGGCGACGGGCTTCATCATCACCTAACGTTACAGACTGTATTCCTCCGACAAGATCCGAAAGAGTTGGGTTTTTAATAAGACTTTCGAGTGAATTCCCGTGAGCTGTCGCAATAAGCATTACGCCACGTTCTGCGATTGTTCTTGCGGCCTGAGCTTCTTCTTCTGTTCCGATTTCATCAACAACAATAACCTCAGGAGTATGATTTTCAACAGCTTCAATCATAATATCTTTTTGAAACTGAGGTTGAGAAACCTGCATTCTTCTGGCATGCCCGATAGCCGGATGAGGTGTGTCACCGTCACCGGCTATTTCGTTGGATGTATCAACAACGACAACTCTTTTTCCGAGTTCATCCGCAACAAGTCTGGCAATTTCTCTGAGCTTTGTTGTCTTTCCGACCCCGGGTCTTCCAAGAAACAGGATACTTTTACCCATCATGCAAAAGTCCTTAATACAGGCGATTGTCCCTGTAATTACACGTCCAATCCTGCAAGTAAGCCCTATGATTTTCCCCTGTCTGTTTCTTATTGCACTGATACGGTGTAAAGTCCCAGGAATACCTGATCTGTTATCGGAGGTAAAGTTTTGTATCCTGTCCGTAACGTATTTAATATCCGCTTCATTGACTGCTTCATTACCGAGATATTCAATACTGCCGCCGGAATGTCTGATTTCAGGTACTCTGCCTAAATCCAGAACAATCTCTATAACGTCATCCATTCTCTCATAGCTGACATGTTGCTTTACCTTGTCAGGCACAACTTCCATTAATCTGTCAAGATCATTCTGAAATTGTAAGTTACTCATTGTTTTGCCTTTCTATTTTGTATCTGAAAATACAAAATAACGGAGGGCTGAATTCGGTTTGTTACTTCTATCTATATTATAACACTTTTTATAAAATATTTCTCGTTTGTAATACTACACATATAGCAAATTTACAAAACTTAATACAGAAATAGGCTTTAAATTCACTTATATCCGACACTTTTACAATGCAAACAATGTGTGTTTTAAATTTTTTACTTATGAGTTTTTGTATATTGTAAGCAAAAATTCTTAATATTTTGTATTTTAAAATAAATTTTTTATAAAATTTCATATATTTAAACTAGATTTTTTTAGAAAAAATGTTATATAATAAGATATAGTATTGTCAAGATTTAAGTAAGAATAGAAGGGTTTAAAAATGAGCAAAGAAAAAGCTATACTTATCACAGCGTTGGCATTGTTTACAGCAGGCGGAGCTGCTTTTTCGGCAGGTAATCAGTTGTTGGCATATGATTTGTACGCTGATATGCATAGGAATGAAACACAAGCGGAAGAACCGCAAGTAGAAGAACAACCGGCTTCAAATTCCGGAACATTAGCGGAACCGGGTGTTGTGTACAGACCAAAAACGGCAAAAGATTTTTATCAGTTTGTTCCCATTAAAGAACTATATGCGGAGTCAATTGATACAAATTCAGGATATTATCCTAATCCCACTATGAAAAGTGCAATTGCAAAATATAAAAGGGGTAATTATTCAGGTTGTTTACAGGAATTATTTGCATACATAAAAAAACATCCTAATGATGCATACGCATTCTATTACATGGGACTTTCTTATACAAAAATCGGTGTAAATGATGTCGCACAGAAATGTTTCCAAAAATCTATTAACTGTGATGCTTCAGGTAAATTGCTGGAAATGGCTGTTAAGGGCAGAGATTGTCTTGCCGGAGGACCTTACTGCAGAGAGCCGATAAATCCTCCTGCACCGGAAATCCCTGTTACCGATCCTGCTCAGATGGATCCTGCATTGGATGAATTTGTAAATGCTCCATACACCGGGCATGGTTTCTCACCGCAGCTGGAACAGGAATACAGACAGAAACAGCTGAATAATATGCAAAAGACCATAAACCGTAAAGAAAGACTCGATGGTCAAGATATGAGAGAAATCAAGAATTTAGAGAAAAATAAATCGGAAGTCGAAACAGGTGAGTTGCTTGCAATGGCAGCTGATATTACTAAGGAACCTACGGATGAAGAAGTATTGGAGGCTATTGACGTGTTAAAAAGATCCGGAATAAATATTTCGGCATCCGCAAATTTATCTTCCGAAAAAGTTTCTGTTCCTGTTTCACCTTCATCATATATAAATCCGGAATATGAAACATTCAACATGATGTTGGGCAATAATAATTCAAATAACGATGCTATGATGAATATGCTGCCATACATGTTGTCTTCAAACAGTGAAGGTAAGAATATTGATCCGCAGGTATTTCAGGCTGTTATGATGAATTCAATGATGAATAGTCTTGGAAGTTTAAATTCCGGTGACAGTAACAAGTAAATATATGGAAGAAACAGCATATTTAAAAGCTAAAGAAGAATTGTTGACGGCTGTGCAGGGTGGCTGTCAACAATTTTTTTCGGATAATGGTTTTATATTGGAGTCAGCTTATTATAATTTGCTGCATAAAAATCTTGATAAAGCAAAAGCGCTTTTTAAAAAGTTGCAGGATGCTGATATAAGAGCTCATTGGGGATACTTTCTTTCTGCCCTTATTGATGAAAGAATTGAAGGATACCCTTCATACCTTGAATTGAGAAATTTTTACGAAGTGGATTTGCAGTTATTTTTCACATACTATCTCGGACAATATATAGAAAAATTATGCAATTACACAGATTGGTTATTTTCTATAAATCCCGAAATATACAAATATACGGGACGGGTTTTTTTGAAAAATAATTATCCGGATCTAGGTATTCATTTTTTAAAACTTGCAAAAGAAAATTATTTTAATGACCCGGAATTGCACTATTTACTGGGAGAATATAATATGAATACCGGCAATTATGAAGAAGCTCTTGCGGATTTGGATAATTGTCTGGGCATTTTACCGGGATATTTTCCGGCGGAACGAGCGAGAGAACAGATTAAAACAATGTTGTAACGAACACTGTTTTATGCTAATATAAGAGAAATGAACCCCTTGTAAAGGAGATTGAGCATATGATTATAATTATGGAGCGTAACTCCACCAGAGAACAGGCACAACGCGTTATAGATTTTTTGGAGAAAAACGGTTTTGAGGTCAGGTATAACATAGGAGAAGTCCATACCGTTATTGATGCGTTGGGTGATAAGACGACCATTACTCCCGGAAGGCTTGCAGGGTTTGATGGGGTAAAAGAAGTAAAAATTATCAGAGAACCATACAGGCTTGCATCAAGGGACAGAAAACAAGAGGATACCGTTATTGAATTTCAGAACGGTGTAAAAATAGGCGGTAAAAACAGACCTGTGGTTATAGCCGGTCCTTGTTCGGTTGAGGACAGTTACGATGCCCTTTTGGAAATAGCCCGTGCGGTAAAAGAAGCGGGCGGAGCATTTTTGAGAGGCGGAGCTTTTAAACCGAGAACTTCCCCGTACGATTTTCAGGGATATGGAGAAAAAGCGCTTCAATATCTGCGACAGGCGGCGGATGAAACAGGTTTGCTGATAGTAAGTGAGATAATGGATGCCTGTGATTTGGATTTAATGCTTGATTATGTTGATGTGCTGCAAATCGGGGCCAGAAATGTCCAAAATTTCAGGTTGCTTCATGCTGTCGGTAAATGTAATAAACCCGTAATATTAAAAAGAGGGTTGGCAAGTACAATAAGAGAATACCTTTTAGCTGCCGAACATATTATGTATAACGGCAACAGCAATGTGATTTTGTGCGAAAGAGGGATAAGAAGTTTTGATGATGATTTTACTCGTAACGTTATGGATATCGCATCAATCCCTGTTATAAGGAAGTATTCTCACCTGCCGATAATTGTTGATCCGAGCCATGGAACCGGGCAAAGATATTTGATAGAACCTATGGCAAAAGCAGGTTTGGTCGTTGGGGCATCAGGTGTCATGATAGAAGTGCATAACGATCCGGAGAATGCTCTGTCTGACGGTAAACAAAGCCTGTCTATCCCGATGTTTAAAGAGGTAATGGCACGGTTAAATAAATTTATTGATAATTTGGATAATATTTAAAAAAGTATTTATAGATAAAAATATCATACAAATTATATATTGACGGAATCCGAATAACGTGGTAAACTTTCGATATAGGTTAAGATATCCTAGGAGTGACAGTATTATGAAAAGATTTTTTATAGGATTGGCAGCAGTTTTAGCAATAGGTGCGTGCCAGACAGCGTTCGCAAAGAACGTACCGGTTACGGCAATTACGCCGTTTAGTAGTGCTAACCCGCCATCCGAGATAGCATTAAGAATTAACAGCAATATTCAGGTAACGGATGATGTTGTTTTATTTGAAGGCTATACGGTTAAGGGTAAAATGATTTTACAGAACGGATCTTTGGCTTTCGTTCCGTACAGTTTTGTTAATGTTCACAATGAAGAAGGTCAGTTTGAACCTCAAACTTACGGTGTGCTGGAGGGTTATGTAAATAACGGTAGAGTCGTTAAGCTTCCTACGGGTGCATCAATCAATATTGGCGCTAATCAAATGTTTATTTTGAATTTCAAAGACATTGTTCCAAAGTCAGTTGATATGCCCGAAAATGTTACGGAAACACCGACAAATCTGGTTATAGATTCAACTTTCCCGCAAACAATCGAATCTCAAAGGCCTTTTGCAAGAAGATTGCCCGGATTACCGATTACCGATGTAGGTACAATGGATTCTACAAACAGATACAATCCGGCAATGCCGCTTCCGAATATTTTGAGAAATCGTAACGGTGAATTTTTAAGATAATTTTATATTCAGATAAAAAAACATCAGATGCTTGTGCGGCATCTGATGTTTTTTTGTAAAATTTCTATTAAACGCTGACTGCGGATTTGATTTTGCCGGAGCCTTCAAGTATAATTTCCTGTTCTTTATCGTCGTTAATAATTACCATTTTGGTCTTATTTATTCCGTTCTCAACGTATTCTGTTATTTCTTTAATTTTAAGTTCACCCATATATTTCTCCTTTGTTTCGGTATTATAACAAATTATTTTGACTATTTCAACCTGATAAAAAACAGTAAAATAAAATTATTGCTAATATTGTAACTTAATGTAAAGTTGAGTAAAGAAAAATTTATGAATAAATTAGTGCAAATACCCCTCTCCTATTTATAGGAGAGGATATCAATTCTAT
>DBXD01000005.1:64910-65338 GCA_002309425.1 Cyanobacteria bacterium UBA1221 | reverse complement strand
GCGAAATAAGAATTGTTGGTGAGGTCTACTTCAAATATTTTTCTATTTCTGCAATAACACCATCAATATTTTCGTAGATATCATTATTCCAAAATCTAAGAACTTTGTAACCTTTTGAGTTAAGAAATTCTGTTCGCTTGTTATCATGTTCAATATTGTCCGGCTTGTTGTGCTGCCCCCCATCTATTTCTATAACCAAATTTATTTCAGCGCACATAAAATCTACTATATACTCTCCGACAGGGACTTGTCTTTTAAATTTGTATCCGTTTATTTGTCTGTTTTTAATAATATTCCATAATCTTTTTTCCTGTATTGTGGAATTTTTTCGTAAATTTCTTGCTATTATGTACTTTTTATCCATTATAGTAGGTTAGCATAATATATTAAGTTTGGTCAAATATTTTAACCTCACCAACAATCTGTAA
>DBXD01000005.1:24604-64858 GCA_002309425.1 Cyanobacteria bacterium UBA1221 | reverse complement strand
CTCACCAACAATCTGTAAGGCTCACTTGTGTTCGCAAACATCTTGTGTCCTCTCCTATTCCGTAGGAGAGGGGAAAGAAAAATTCCTTTCTCCTAAATTTTAGGAGAGATAGAATTTCAGTATGAGGCAGTAGCCGAATATGTGAAATTCTTGTGAGGTTTAATTTTAACCTCACCAACAATCTGTAAGGCTCACTAATGTTCGCCAACATCTTGTGTCCTCTCCTATTTCATAGGAGAGGGGAAGGTTATTCTTCCTCCGGTTCATAGCCGAGTTCTTTGGCTTTTTGAAGGTATTCTTCTGCTTTTTCAGGTTGGTTTAAATTCGTGTATGTGATTGACAAACCGACATATGCCTCTTTGAAATTTTTGTCCAATTCAATAGCCTTGTTACAATCCAAAATAGCTTTATCATATAATTTTAGTTCATCATATACTCTGGCTAGACCCAAATATGCTAATGCATAATTATTATCTAATTCAATAGCTCTATTAAAATCTTCAATTGCCCTTTCATAGTTTTTTAATTCACAATATGCGTTTCCACGGTTGCCGTATGCCTCTTTATAATTATTATTTAATTCAATAGCTCTACTAAAATCACCAATAGCCTTGTCATAGTTTTGTAGGTCTACATATACATTTCCACGGTTGTTGTAAGCATCTTTAAAATTATTATCTAATACAATAGCTCTATTAAAATCATTAATGGCCCTGTCATAGTCTTTTTGTTTATAATATGCAAGTCCTCGGTTGTGGTATGCCACCGCATCATTATTATCTAATTCAATAACTTTAGAGTAGTCTTCAATAGCTTTGTTATAGTTTTGCAGTTCAAAATATACTATTCCCCGATTGTTGTATGCCTGCGCATAATTATTATCTAATTCAATAGCTTTAGAGTAATCATCAATAGCCTTGTCATAGTTTTTTAGTTCATTATATGTAAATCCTCGGTTGTTGTATACAAGCACGTTAGTGTTATTTAATTCAATAGTTCTGGAGTAATCATCAATAGCTTGATTGTAGTTGCCTAAAGCAGACTCAATTTCACCTTTCCCTGTCCATAGTTCGTATCTGTCAGGATATATTTTTAGAGCATTTTTAACCTCCTCAAGTGCTTTATCATACTCTTCATTATAAAAGCATTTTCCTATTTTATTGAATACTTTCTGAAATTTTTCCTCTTCATTATTCTTCTTAACCCAACCAAACATGATTATACCTAACTTTCTTTTTCTTAGTCTAAATTCAATTTGTTTGTGTTTCTACTTACTCAACAATTTTTACACCTGAACTTGTGCCGAGGCTGTATGCGCCTGATTCTATCATTTTAAGGGCAGCTTCTTTATTCCTTATTCCGCCGGAGGCTTTTACTTTCAAACCGTGAGGGGTTACCGTATCGTACATCAGTTTTACATCTTCCGCTTTTGCTCCGACACCGTTTTTTACAAATCCGGTTGAAGTTTTTACAAAATTCGCACCGGCTTTTATCGCAAGTTCGCATGCCGTTTTTATTTCATCTTTGGTTAATAAATCCGTTTCCAGTATAACTTTCAGAGGTAAATCTCCGCCCGCAATCTTTACCGCCTTAATATCTTCAACAACGTAATCGTAATTTTTATCCTTGATAGCAGTTACATTTATTACCATATCAATTTCATCAGCACCGTCAGCTTTTGCAACAGATGCTTCAAAAGCCTTAACCTCTGATTTATTAGCCCCAAGCGGAAACCCTATTACCGTTATAACTTTTACATCGGTATCTTTCAGAGCCTCTTTCGCCTGTTTTACATAACAGGGGTTTACGCAAACTCCTCTGAAATTGTGTTCTCTCGCCTCTTTATATAATTTATTTAATTCTTCTGTTGTTGCATCCTGCTTTAGCAGAGTGTGCTCTATATAACTGTTAAGTTCTCTCATTTATATTTTCTCCTTATGTCAGATTAAACTATTCTTTAAAATTTAAATACCGCCAAAATCTGTGCAAGTTAGATTTAAAATCATTTGGCATAGGAATATCTGCTTTGTCATAATACTTTTCATAATTTCTTATTATATTGTCGGGTAACGGCTCTCCCTTTTCCAGCGTCTGAAAAACAAGCGTGAGGTAATCGTCCTGTTCTTCCCTGTACATAAAATCCCGTTTTCTTAAATCTTCGTCCGCTTCATAATGAACAAGCGCATGAAAAGCCGCCTCTACACTCTTGTCATTTGTGTCAGAAGGAAACATAGGCAACGCCTCTCTGACCGTAAGCTCACCCACCAGCACTTTTCTGATAAGCTCTGAAACTAATTTCCGTGCTTCTTTGGTATATTCCATTTTACTTTACTAATTCAAAATTACGCTCAATGAATCTTATCATATCAACATAATTGCTGTCAAAGAACTGGCTTGAAAGTTCTTTCAAATTTTCAACAGCCATCTCTTCTTTGTTCATCGTTGCGCTGTAATAAAATTTCTTACCGGATTTGTAACGAACAAGAATACTTTTTGCAGTCAAACGATCCATTACTGTTTTAATTGTTGTATAAGCTCTTTCAACCCCCTGAGCAGACAAGTCATCAACAACATCCTGTATTGATATATCCCTGTTTTCATCTTCAGACGTCAATTTCCATACAGAATTCAAAATGTCAATTTCTAACTTTCCGCAAGCCATATAAACCTACTTTCTTTATTTTAACCATTATTACTATAAATGTAACATAAAACTTTTTTTTATGCAATAGGTAAATTAAAACCTATTACATTTCATCGAGAAGATTTGCTTCTTTCTTAAAATTTGATTTGCTCGTACGGACTTTGTCGTTTTTCTTTTTTGTTTTGTCCGAAACTTTTTTGTATGCATTATCGACAGAAATCTTCGTTATAGGCTTTCTGTTTCTTCTGTCATAAAAAGTCAGCCAGAATTTTCTGCTCATGTTGTCAACAGAAAACGAAATATCACCCAAATATTTTTCGCCGGGCGCTATCTGCTTAAACATTAACTTTGTATCCCCAAATATTGACGGTCTGAATACCGCATTATAATCGTTTACCAGAGCGGAATCTAAGCCTGATAAGGTCTTGTCCGACATGTTTGAAATCATTACCGTCAATGTTATGGTGTTTACTTCGCCAAACGGGTCTTTTTCGTGCTTAACATTTGTTATTTTTATGTCTAACCCGGGATAGAACATTTCATGCTGCATTAAGGCACTTTCTTTATATACGGGCAGCGCCACTTTTGTATTAATCTTTACCTTAATCTCATCGCCCGGAGCAATAAGTACGTCATGTCCTTTCCGCATAAGAGCCGTTCCGAGAGCGATAACTCCTCCGACAGCTGCCCCTCCGGCAAGTGTATATCCGTGAGATGCAATAGCCGCTTCTAACCCCAGCCAATTCAACGCTAAAAATCCCCCTACGGCTCCTCCGGCTACCGTGTAACCTACGTCCTGAGCCGCTATCTTTGCGGCAGATGCAACGGGATTTAATTTCGTGGACATTCTTCCGTCAATAGGGATTTCCCTGCCGTCAGGAGTTATAAGGTAATCAAAATCAAGGGATATTGTTGCCGGACGGCCGCCCTTTTTTGCTTCCGTTGTTTCGGCAATTCTTCCGTGAGCAAAAGTCCCTTTGGGTATGATAATACCTTTATCCCCTTTAACATCATTTGTTACTTCCGCAAAAAACTCGTCACCTTCAATATTGATATTTGTATCCAATACCTGGGATACGGTCATATGTATGATGTCCGACCTCTCAAGGTTTTCAATTTTTCCCGTGAACAGTTCGCTTTCTATTTCTTTTCTGATTTGTTCGTTCTGCTCAACTCCGCCTTTAAGTACAGGGTCTGCAAAAGCTCCCGCATTGAAAAATAAAAAAGCCGATAATATTAATGATGTTATTAATTTCTTCTTCATGCCTTATATTATATAATATTCCTGTTATTTTTCCAATAATTTACAATAATATCTTATTTTGACTAACTGCAAAAATTTTGATACAATAGTTTCCGGTAACGGAGATAGTATATGCAAAAGAAACAACAACGTTGGTATGATGCGGATCCTGTTTTAAGCAGGGCAATTGCTTTATGGGAGCAGGCTGAAGAAGAGTTTCAGACAATTTGCGCCGAATACGTTTTGGACAAATTAAAAGATATTGATTTTAAAATGTCATTAGATGAACAGTATAATTACATACTCAGGCGCTGGTACGATAAAAATGTAAAAGTTTCTCACGCAATGGAATATATTAAACAGGCTCCGGAAGAATTAAGGCATGAACTGGCTTTAGACATTGTTGAATATATTGAAAAAGTTGAATCGGAAAAATAGTCAATTATGTAAAATATTTGCCAAATGCAAAAAATTTGTTACGATTAAGTTATGATTAAGGTTTTATTGGTATCACAGCGAGCAGAAAAAATAAATCAATATACGGAATTGTTTTCAAAATTACGTTATGATTTCGTTGCAATGTCTGATGAAAATATGATTTTTGATTATCTGACGGCATCTGACTGCGAATTGGTTATTATTGATACGCTTTCGGACAGAATTAATATTCAGTCTTTGGTAAAAAAAATCAAACCGCTTCAGGATAAGTTTTCAATCGTATTGCTGACAGATAGCACTTATGGCAACAAAGATATTTTAAAAAATGCAACCTCAATAATTGATGACAATATGAATGAGGATTTAGTTTCCGGGATTATAGCTATGAACGTAAGGATGAGGGGAAATCTGGAAAAACTTTCCGCAACGAACAGGGATTTGGCAGACAGCAATTACAGATTAAATGCGCTGTATGCAACAAGTTCTCAGTTTGCGGGTTCTTTGGATAAAGAAAAACTCATTACATATATGCTTGAAGGAATGGACAAGGCTTTGAGTTACTCTCTTACTTCAACGTTATCTTTCTGTACGGAAGATGAACCTGTTTTAATTATTAATTCTTTGTACGAATTGTCGCCTGAGTTAATTGATGCAATAAAATTGAGAACGGTATTACAATATAAATCATTATTTGAAGGGCGCGATTTGCCGTATGAGGTCGATATTGACACTCTGAAAGTGAAGAAAACCGTCAAATATCCCGCATCAAGATTTAATTTTACTCTGTTTCAGTTTGACAATATGTTTTCTCCGATAGCGCTGGGGGATAATTTCTTCGGCTGCATTGAAATATTTAAGAAAACTCCGTTTACGACCGAAAATGCAACCTGTTTCCAAACAATTGCACAGCAGGTTTCTTTGCCGCTAAAAAGTGCAACTCTTTATCAGGAATTAAAAGATACAAACGAAAAATTGAAAAAACTTGAAAGACTAAAATCAGAATTTATATCAATAGTTTCTCACGAATTAAAAACGCCGCTTACTTCTATACAAAATGCCGTTAGTATCATGCAGAGTGGCAAGTGCGGTGAAATTACTCCGGAATATGACAAATTCCTTACAATGGCAAAAAGAAATTCTCAAAAACTGTACAGAATAATAAACGATTTGCTTGATTTGTCCAAAATTGAGGCCGGGAAACTGGATTACCATTTTGAAGATATAAATATAAATTCCGTGATTGAGTGCGTAAAATCTACGACCGTTTTAACCAAGGATAAGGTTCACAACCTGCTGACGGAAGAAGCTCAAAATCTGCCGCTTGTTAAAGCAGATTCTCAAAGATTAGAACAAATATTAACCAACCTTGTTTCAAATGCCGTAAAATTCACGCCTGAAGGAAAATCTATAACCATAAAATCCGAACTCGTGGATGCCGGTGATATAACATGCCCTGAGGTTTTTGAACCCGTAGTTTCAGGCTTGAACGGCAAATATGTTATGATAAGCGTTGCAGATGAGGGAATTGGCATTTCTAAAGATAATTTGCTCCACGTTTTTGATAAGTTTGCGCAGATAGAAAATTCACTTTCCCGAAACGTTGGTGGTTCGGGATTGGGTCTGCCTATTGCAAAGCAGTTAATAGAGGCACATAACGGGGCAATATGGTGCGACAGTGAGCCAAATAAAGGCTCGGTATTCTCGTTTGTCGTTCCAGCCGAAGATTAGCCTCTAAGAATATGTAGTGTATCGACCATATGCTCTCGAGCCTGACATAAAGCTCCGCCTTGTGGATCTCATCCCTTTGTTGCTAAATTTCGGCACTAAAAAACTGGGACCGGAGGGATTCGAACCCACGACCAAGGGATTATGAGTCCCCTGCGCTACCTCCCTCTCCTCGGAAGATACTCAATCTTCCTCGTCGGCAGAGTGCCACAGTCCCAGATTTATTGGGTCTTTCGGGACTAGACATTTAGTCAAGTGCCACATCCCGGATTTTCAAAAAGACATAAGGTAAACCTCATAGCCTTTCCTCATCTAATAATATCATATAATTATTTTCTATAAACGATTTTTATTGCATGAAAAATCTTTTTATATTAAAATTTTTCTATTTATTATCCAAGTGGATAATAGCCCTTTGGCTATGTTAAATAGGATAATCTTAAAAAAGGAGAAATAAATGAGTACACAAAATAAAATTTCTGTATATATAGTTGAAGACTATTTGCTAACCAGAATTACCTACAAAAAGTCTTTTCAGAATTATTCGGATATAAACATAGTTAATGATTTTGAATCCGCAGAAGGATGTATTAATGCTTTGGAAAAGCAACCGGTAGATGTTATTCTTATGGACTTAGGACTGCCTTATATGACAGGTATTGAAGCAACTAAAATAATTCACAGAAAATACCCTAATATAAAAATTATTATTTTAACTTCACATGAAAATGATGATGAAGTATTATCAAGTTTAGCATCCGGAGCAAATGCATATGCCTTAAAAGATATTGATATAAAAAAACTTTACAATTTAATCTGTACAGTAAATGAAGGTTCTATATGGATTGATCCGAGAATTACCAAAGTTGTCCAAAAAACTTTTTATAAAGCAGAACCAAAAGAAAAAGAAGATTTTCATTTAACTCTGAGAGAGAAAGAAGTTTTAGATTTATTAGTACAAGGATTTTCTAATACAGAAATCGCAGATAAACTTACAGTAAGTCCTTGTACTGCAAAGGCACACGTATGTAAAATATTAAATAAACTTTCGGTAACAGATAGAGTACAAGCAGCAGTGAAGGCAACAAAATATGATTTATAAAAATTTATTTAAAAATAGTGAAAAAATATTAATAAGTTTTAAGTGGATATTTCAAATTGTAATAGCAATTTTTATAATTTGGGTCTTTTTTAATCCGCAAACAAGATTGCATTCTATTATTGCAATAAGTTTAATGCTGATTTTCTATGTCTTACAATGTTACATCGAAAACAGGGCTTTGTTTCACAAAGAATTAATAAGTGCTATGTGTAATTCATCTCAAGATTTAATTGTGTATAAGGATTTTAATGGTAAGTATTTGTATTGTAATCAGATTTATTTAGATACTGTTAATAAAACTCTTGAAGAAATAAAAGGGAAAACAGAAGCAGATTTATTTTCTGCAGAAGATGCAGCAAAACTTAATAAAATAAGCAAAAGAGTTTTAAAAGGGAAAGTTATCAGAAAAAAAGTACAAATTGAATCCAACAACAAAATTTATGACATAACAGCTACTCCATTGGTACTGACAAAAGGTGTGTTCGGAGCATTAATAATTGCAAAAGATATTACGCATGAAGAAAAATTAAAAAGCGAACTTGAAGATCAGGAACAAATGTTTCGTTCGGTACTTAGAGGTATGCCTATTGCTACATATCTGAAAGATTTAAACGGTAACGTAACTTATGAAAATAAAATGGCAATGGATTTTCTTGGATTATCTGATTCCGATAATGCTAACAAGTGGAATTACGAAGAAAAAAGAGCAGATGAAATCTCAAAAGAAGATAATGAAATAATAAATGAATGCAAATGCATTAGCAGAGAAAAACTGATTACATTAAAAAACAACTACAAACGTTGGTTTAAAATTACAAAATGTCCTATTATTAATCACGAGAAGAATGTAATAGGAATATGCAGTGTTGCAAGAGATATTGATGCTGAAAAAACAGCGACAGAACAAAGGGAAACTTATGTCGCAACTTTAACACATGATTTAAAAACACCAACAATTGCACAAATAAAAGCTCTTGACTTGTTGTTAAATAATCAAATGGGACCTCTTAATGATGAACAGAGAGAGTTGCTTATGTTAACAAAAGATTCCTGTAATTTTATGTATGAAATGCTTTCAACACTACTAAGCACATATAAATATGAAAATGGCGATTTTATACTAAATTATGAAAAGTGTAATATTATATCTCTTGTAGAAGAGGTTTGCAATGAACTTGAAGCTATTTTAAAAGAAAAAAATGTAAATATTTGTATTAAAACAGAAGGAGAAAATTTTGATATTGAATGTGACAGAATGCAAGTAAAAAGAGTTATTACAAATATTTTGGGAAATGCAATTTCATACGCATATAATGATACAGAAATAGTTATTACTATAAAACAACAAGAAAACAATATTAGTTTTGAAGCAAAAAATGAAAGTCCATATATTAATCCCGAAACAATGGAAAGCCTATTTAAAAAATATGTTTCTCATGCTGCAAAATACAATAAAATCGGAGTTGGGCTCGGACTGTACTTATCAAAACAAATAATAGAGGCACATAATGGTGACATATATGCACAAAGTTTTAAGGAAAATTATAACATCTTTGGCTTTGTTTTACCATTAGTAAATATAACAGAAGACGAGTTTAACAAATCCATGCAAAAGGTAACGTGTTAAAAATATCCGGACTATGAATTAGCCACAAAAAACTGGGACCGGAGGGATTCGAACCCACGACCAAGGGATTATGAGTCCCCTGCGCTACCGCTGCGCCACAGTCCCAGATTTACTGGCTTTTCGGGACCTGACGCGGTAGCTGCGCTACCTCCCTCTCCTCGGAAGATACTCAATCTTCCTCGTCGGCAGAGTGCCACAGTCCCAGATTTATTGGGTCTTTCGGGACTAGACATTTAGTCAAGTGCCACATCCCGGATTTTCAAAAAGACATAAGGTAAACCTCATAGCCTTTCCTCATCTAATAATATCATATAATTATATAAAATCAAGATGGTAATAACTGTTTTTGATTATTTTTTACTGCTTGATACTGCAACCAGAGTTTGCCCATCTGTTAATGAAATGTCTTCCAATAATGACCACTCGCTAATATTTTTATTTGATTGGCTCCATGGATGTCCAAAGGTTCTGTTTTTAACGGCACAATATTTACAAAATTCCATAGGGCGGCTTAAGTAGTCCAAAATTTCTTTTTCAGAATTTGCTTTGTATATATCCAGTCCGTCATTTGGACCAAGCGGTATATTATATCCGAAATATTTGTTAAAATGCTCAATATTTGGTGCAACGGTACAAGGATATATCTTACCTTGCTTTAACATTACGCAATTGTTTGCGTGAAAACAATTTAAGAAATTTTCAATAGGATTTTGTTTTCCTTCAACATCAAGAGGGATATGATAACTCGTTTTTATAGCTTCTCCGGTATTTCCGTATAATTCTACTCCGACATTATATGAATTTGCTATATCCTGTATTTTGTCATAATTTATCTCCAGCGGATATTTAGTAATAACAATAGTTATATTCTGCTCTCTGCAACAGTTCCAAAAATCTCCTTTTTTTGTACTCAGTAATATCCCGTTTGTAACAATTTCTATGCGAGTATGTGGAAAATGTTTTCTTGCTATACACATAAATTCATTTATTTGTTTGTTGAGTAAAGGTTCTCCACCCATAAGTTTTATTATTTGTAATCTTTGGTTTAATAGTTCGGATAAACGTTTTATATCAGATTCAAAAATGTTTATATCCACATAATTTTCTTCTGCAAGCGGTGCAAAATGGTCGCAACCCCAACACCGCAAATTACAATTATCAGCCAAATGATAAACAATACTCCTTAATGAAACTTGTGGTGTTATTCTGATAAGACTGTTTAGGAATTTTTGCTCATTACAATCTATTGTTCTTTTCATTTGTATAATTTGATTTTCATCTTTTACTATTTTATCTTGCAAGTCTGTAATAGTGGAAGCCTGTTCATCAATTTTTTCTTGTAAACATGTAATTGTAGATAAATGTTTATCTATCTCGTTGTGTAAACCGCTTATTGTAGAGAATTGTTTATCTATCTCATCTCGTAAACCGGTTATTGTAGAGGATTGTCCGTCAATTATGCTATGCAGATTTGTAATATCAGCTGTTTTTTCGCTGAGTTCGTTACACATACCGGTCATAGCAATATTTTGCTTGTCTATTTCACTGTGTAAGGTCTTTATTTGTTTACTCTGCTCGCTAATTATATTTTCTTGAGCTCTCTGTGTGTTACTACAGATGTTTAATTTATCTTCCAAAGCTTCAATCCGTTTGCGTTCAATGAGTTTTTTACTCTTGAATTTGATTTTTATACCAAAAACCGCTATAACTTTTCTGATACCCTCGTTCTTTACTGAAAAAAGTTTTTGTAATAAATTTTGTTTATTTTTTATGTTTTTTTTGAAAAGACCGGATTTTTCCGCATATTTCCACCAGTATTCACTCAACCAAGCATTATAATTATTCCATGGCTTATTATTCCCATCTGCATAATGTATAATTACAGGATTTGCAACGATATCTTTAAAATTATCAGAAGAATATACCTGCTTTAGGCTATCACTATATTTGGTGGATTGATTTATAAAGCCTTCTTCATATTTTGTCATCAGATTATATTTTGCCGATAGACATTTTATATTTCCATAGAATGCGAGATTTATAACATCCTGGTCTTGTGATTGATAATTATTTTTTACTAAATCAAGCAATACCGGTGTCATATTATCCTGTCTTATTTTTTGCAAATTCCAGAGAGTAACGCCGGCATTAATATATTCTGATAAATCATAAAGCCCTATACTATTGTAGTAGTTTCGATTATTAGTATTTATTAAGTATGCTGCAGCCTTAACCCCAGCAATGTATGAATCTGTCAGATCGATATTAAAATATTCTGTCAAATCTTTTAGTATAATTACATCTGTATCAAAATAAATAGCTTTTTTGTAATTATCCGGTAAAAATTTTGCTATTTTTAATCTATAGTATGTTGGTAATGTTATATGAGGAATTGACATTTTCAAACCAACAAATTCCGGCCCAATTTTAATAAAGTTTATCTTACAATTATTAAACTTTTTGGATAATGCCTCAAATATCAGCATATACTCCTTCTTAAAATTTTCAGGTACCAGTAAATAAAAATCATAAAAAGATTTCTTCTTCTTATTTGATAGTGCAGAAAGAATTGTTACATACATCTGCTTATATTGGTTTTCATCAGAAGCTAATACAATAGGAATGCATTCTGAATCAGAAATAGATGTTTGTTTAATACCTTTTGCTAATTCTTTATCTAAATATAATTTTAGACCCAGTACGTTTCCTTTTTCTATAAATGTTAATAGGTCTTTTCTGTTTATGTTTTCGGATAACATATTAGTAGCTTTGCACAGATAGTAAAACGTAATTATTGACTTACAGAATAAATATTTGGCAACAATTGATTTACATTGGTAATAATTCCCAATATGCATTGATAAATGTTGATTGAAAGCGTATATGTATGAATTTTTATCGTAATCATACAGTTTAGAATTGTTTATATAAAGCAATCTTTCTTTTACAGAGTTAATTGACGATAAAATACTGTTTAAGGACAAAGAACGGGCATTTAATGAACCTTTTCTTCTACAATAATAATAATATACTTCATTTATTATTTCTATTTTATCTGTATTTAAAATGCACTTTAACAAAAAAACACAGTCTTCACCATTTATAATATTTTCTGGAAAATCAAAATGATTGTTTTTTATAAAACTTGTTTTATACAATGCAGTACAAAATTCATAAGTAAAATTATATTTATTCTGAGAGGCAAACTGGTTTAGTGTACTGTCTTTTATATCACCAGACATATCAATAGTCTTTTTCCCACCTTTTACAATATCTAAATCTTTTGTAATCGTAACGTTATATAAGGCTTCATAAAAATCCGTATCAACGTAATCATCAGGATCCAAAAATGCTATATACTCCCCTGTAGCTATCCTAATACCCTCATTTCTGGCTTTTGCAACTCCTTTGTTCCTACTAAAACGAACTATTTTTATATTAGTACAATTTTGGGCATATTCTTCTAGTATTTTTATAGAGTTATCTGAGGACTTATCATCTACACAAATAATCTCAATATCCTTTAAAGTTTGATTGCTAACAGAATCTAATGCTCTTTTTAAATATTTTTCAACGTTATAAACAGGTATAATTACACTAACTTTAGGCATTAATTTTCTCCCTTAATAATTTTAATTCTTTTTCAGCATTATTTAGTCTATGTTCAAGATTATTTATTTGTTCACGTTGGATAAGTTTTTGACTTTTAAACTTAAACTTAACCCCTAAAATTGTTATAAATTTCCTGACATCAGAATTTTTGACGGAGAATATTCTTTCTGCAAAAGAATATTCCATCTCCGGAACTCCTTGCTGCCGACGAATTAATTTTTTGCTTTTCAACTTAATTTTTATTCCAAAAATACAAATAACTTTGTGGATACCAATGTTTTTGCTTGAAAAAACTTTCTGGACAAATGGAATATATTTATCATTATCCGGATTAAAGCGTATTTGCTCCGGAAATTTTATATCTTTAGCGTAAGGAATTTCGTTAATTTTATTATTAAGAATTAAAAACAGATTATGGTTATTCAATATATTATTATCTATAATTTTTGCAAGTTTTCTAATTTCCTTAAGGGATGAACTTTTATCTTCTGCAAGCACCAATAAATGCCATAGCGTTTTATCAAGTATTAAGCTAAGCAGTTGTCTATGTTCATATAGAGCGTTATTACGTTTATAGTATAAATATATATTTTTATAAATCTTGGCAAGGACAATTTTTTTATTCGGATTTTTTTCGACAATTTCTTTGCCCATAATAGAATCTTTTCGCTGCAAATAATTGTAATAATATTTATCTAAATAACATACTTTTTTGCAATAGATTAAATATTTTGCAATGAATTCATTGTCTTCATGCAACAATCCTTCCGGGAAATAGATTTTTTTATCTTTTATTAAAGATAATTTAAATAATTTATTCCATACTGTTACTGTAGATTTATTATATAATTCATAAGACCAATCATGTAATCCAGTAAGCTTAATTTCATGATACCTTTTGGAATCAATAACCATTTCAGAAGTCTGTGAATCGCCGTCTTCTGCAACAATATTTGCACCCCAACTAACCATTTCAACATTATTATTTTTTACAGCTAAATATGCTGCTTCATATGTTTTAGGTTCAATCCAGTCATCCGAATCAACAAATCCTACATAATCACCGGTTGCATGTTTCAAACCAGCATTTCTTGCTGAGGATAATCCCCCATTCTTTTTATTAATAATTTTTATTCTGCAGTCTTTTGCTGCATATTCTTTTAAAATTTTTAAAGAACCATCTGGCGAACCGTCATTAACACAAATTATCTCAAGGTCTTTTAATGTTTGATTTACTATGCTATCCAAACACTTTCCCAAATACTTCTCGACATTATATACAGGTACAATAACAGATACCACAGGCTTATACTTTGGGTGTTCAATTATGGATTTATACACCTCATGCAATGTTGAATCAACACCTTGTTCTGCCAATATATCCTGGTTAATATTTGAAAAAGTTTTAATAACTTGTTTTCTTACTTTATCTGACCAAATAACATCCTTTACTGCTTTTGCAAACCAATTTCCCGTATTTACTCTTTGAAAAATATTACTATATAATACACCAAAACCATTTTGTTCACACTGTTTTAAACAATCCTCAATACCTTTAAACGTATCAAGAGTCTTTTGTTCATCCCAAACAACAGTCTTATAAGATACTCTGTAAGTGTATGTAGGTTCTGAAATAGCATAAAATTTCTTTGCTGCGGTCATAGTTTTGATAAAAAACGGCGGATCTTGCTGCCTTCTGTAGTTTGGAAATTCAATATTGTTATCTCCCAAGAACTTTCTATTATATATAAATCTCCAATACCCATAATCAAACTGATAATCTTTATAATCAACATAACCCTCTGTTTCAAAAGTATACTCACATTCCATTTCTGATGGTTGCATATAGGTACCGTCAGGTTTGTATTTCTTTACACTTCCTCCGCAGATTGCAACATCCTTATCTTTTGCAGTGTTATATAACGTTTCAAGAGTTGTTGCTGACGGATAAAAATCATCCGAATCCATAAAAGCTATAAAATCACCTTTAGCAATTCCCAAACCACGATTTCTTGCAGCTCCCGAGCCTTGATTTTTTTGTTCAAGAATAATAAATCGGTCATCTTTTTGAGCGTATTCTTGTAGAATACTTAACGAATTATCGGTTGAACCGTCATCTACACATATAATCTCAATATCTTTCAAGGTTTGGTTTACAACACTATCCAGACATTCTCTTAAATACGTTTCAACATTATAAACAGGTATAATTACACTAACTTTCGACATATCTTCCTCAATTTCTAATTCAATAATAATTTTATTTCGGTTATTGCAGGGTAATTCTGCAATGCTGCGATATAACTTATAGCCATTTGGCTATACTCAGCCTATCACGAACAGGTTTTGTTTTCAAGCAAAAAAAACGGGAATTTCTTCCCGCAAAAATTGTTGAAATAAGATAAGTTCGTATCTCATGCCTTCCTATGTAGGAAATATTATTCATTTGATACTAACTCTTAACATGTGTTAAGGATATCTTATAATTAATAAGTATATCTTATGGAAAAATATATGTCAAGTCTATAAAATATTGTTATGGTGAAACAAAGACTCAAAACTTTGGGATTAAATATTAAGTTTGCGAGAATAAAAAAAGCTGTTTCGCAAGAGCGATTGGCTGAGCTTGTTAATACTTCAAGAACTACTATAAGTATGATAGAAACGGCAAGACAAAATCCGACAATTCTCAAAGTTATTGATATTGCCCGTGCCTTGGAAGTTGATGTTGATGAACTGACAAAAAATGTATAAATATACTTGCGAGGTTTGACGGTTATTATTGTTCGTGGTAGCATTTTCTCAGATATGTGAGGCTTTGTTATGGAAAATCTTAAAATCTTTTTGGATAAAGATATTAATCAGGATTTAATTAAATCGAAAAAAATAGCGATTATTGGGTTTGGTTCTCAGGGTTACGGACAGTCAACGAATCTTAAAGACAGCGGCTGTAATGTCGTATTGGGACTCAGATTGGGCGGCAAATCAGATATTAAAGCCCGGGATTACGGTTTTAAAACAATGACGATTGAAGATGCCGTCAAGTGGGCAGACATTGTTCAGATTCTTATCCCTGATGAAATTCAGTCAGAAGTTTATGAAAAACAGATTCAGCCGTATTTAAGAGCGGGACAGTATTTGATGTTTTCTCACGGCTTTAATATTCATTATAAAAAAATAGTTGCACCTGAGGGTGTAAACGTAATAATGGTTGCGCCGAAAGGTCCGGGACATACCGTAAGGAGCGAATACCAAATCGGGCGGGGGGTTCCCTGTCTGATAGCGGTTTATTCTGATTCGTCCGGTGATTCAAAAGAAGTTGCACTGTCATACGCATCTGCAATAGGTGCAGGGCGTGCCGGAATTATTGAAACAACGTTTAAAGAAGAAACGGAAACGGACTTGTTCGGTGAACAGGCTGTAATTTGCGGAGGGGTTTCCGCTCTTATAAAAACGGGGTTTGAAGTTCTTGTCGAAGCGGGATATTCGCCATATATGGCATATTTTGAAGTTTTGCACGAGATGAAGCTGCTGGTGGATTTGATTAATCAGGGTGGTTTGGCTGATATGAGATATTCTATTTCAAATACCGCCGAATACGGTGATATGACAAGAGGTCCGAAAGTTATCGGGGAACAATCTCGCAAGGCGATGAAAGATTTGCTGAAAGATATTCAGTCAGGTGCGTTTGCGGATGAATTTATGTCTGAAATGAAATCGGGATGCCATAAATTTAACAAATTGAGAGAAGAAAATGCCGAGCACTTGATTGAAAAAGTCGGAGCAGAAATTCGTTCTTCTTTTAAGTGGAATAATGATAACAGAATAATTGACAGAAATAAAAATTAGCAGGGGTAATGAGTTATGTATAATCTTGAATCAGAATACGAAGTTTTAGCGTTCACTGTCGGCGATACAAAGGCCGGTACAAAGATGGGGAAACTGCAATTAAAAAATCTGGATGATGAATCCGTATTGAATTGTATCTTGTGGGAAGAAACCCTGAATCGCTATGACAGTAAGGTATTCCGTACGGGAAATGTTGTGAAATTGATTACCGCATCATATAACGAGAAGTTTAATAATTGCCTGATTACGACTTTGCAGGTTGTAAAAGAGGCTAAAACAGGGTTGGAAGAAGAAGAAAGAGAAAAATATTATCAGGCGCTTTTGGAATATATTGAAAAAATTCACGATGAAAAACTTAACGGATTTTTGACGAGATATTTTATGGAGCATAAGGATAAGATAAAAATTGCCCCTGCGGCAAAGGTTATGCACCATAACTATATCGGCGGGCTTATGGTTCATACTTTAGAGTGCCTGCAGTATGCGGAAGTAAATATGGAAATGGGCGAGTATAAATTTAATTCCGATAATATTTTTGCGGCATGTATTCTGCACGATATAGGAAAGATTTTTGAATATACAATTGATTTGGAATCAGGATTAATTGATTATGACGAAAGTTTTAGAAAAGAATGGCTGACCCATTCCCAGTACGGTTTTGCAATTTGTATGAACGAGGGATTTAAAGCGGTTGCAAAAATGATTGCGGCACACCACGGGAGAAGCGAATGGGGTGCAATTATAGACCTGAACGAAAAAGATGTTGAGCCGGAATTGTATTTTATTCACCTGATAGATAATTTATCCGCTAAATTCGGAAAAATCAGCGTTGCGAAATTAGAGAATGCTGTAGCGTAGAGATGTGCTTCTAGCGTGGAATAACATGGACTTTCGTTTTATCTTGTACCGACGGTTTATACGTGAAAAATACCCGTTTTTCTGCTTGAAATAGGAAAAAGTTTATGCTAACCTAAACGCAGTGGCAGGTATGTAATTATAAATATAACTGCCGAATAGCAAGATTATTCTTTAATAACTGAAATAAAATTGTTGCTTGAATTTGAAAGGGAAGATATGCCGAAAGTAAGTGTAATTATACCGGTTTATAATGTTGAAAAGTATTTAAGGGAATGTCTGGATAGTGTAATTAACCAAACATTAAAAGATATAGAGATTATCTGTGTTGATGATGGTTCAACAGATAGTTGTCCTGCAATTTTGGATGAATATGCATATAAAGATAACAGAATAAAAGTTATACATCAGGAAAACGGCGGACTGGGGCATGCAAGGAATGTCGGGTTAAAATATATAACGGCAGACTATGTATTTTTTCTGGATTCGGATGATTTTATTGACGTTACAACACTTGAAAAAATGTATAACAAGTCAACCTCATTAAATTTGGATATATGTGTTTGCGGCGGTAAAAATTATGATACGCAAACCGGCGAATACCGGGTTATGGATTATTCCATTAATAAAAAATATTTGCCTGACAAAGATGTTTTTAGCAGTGTTGAGGTAAAAGATTCAATATTTCATCTTTTTGTCGGATGGGTATGGGATAAATTATACAAAAGTTCGCTTATAATTGATAATAACTTAAGATTTCCGAGATACAAAAATACGGAAGATACAAGTTTTACATATATGGCACTTATTTTGTCCGACAGAATATCAACAATAGAGGAACCTTTACATGTTTACAGGTACAGTGTTTCCACTTCAATGTCTGTGAACAGAGAATCTGAACCTGATGCTTTTATAAAAGCTATGTCTTTACTAAAAAGTGACCTGGAAAAAAGAAATCTTTATGAAATATTTAAAACAGGATACATAAGTTATTTTGTTACTTTTTCAAAATGGCATCTGGAGACAATTTCGAGAAATTATCAGGAACCTCTTTACAAAAAAATAAGAAAATTTATATGTGATAATATAAGCAAGGAAGATAATCCTGTGTTTTTAGACGGCAAAATCGCTCATTTATATAAAGCATATATTAAAAGCAGCAATTACAAATCTTTTATCAGCCGATTAGACAATAAAAATACTTTTTTACAAAATATCTTTTCAATAAAAAATTCCGAAGGAAAAGTACATAAGATATTAACAATTCTCGGTGTAAAATTAAAAATCAAGAACAAGGCAAAGTTCATAAATATTAAAAACGTAAAACTCGGGTCGGCTAAATATTTTACAAAAAATAAAGATATTGAAGCAAACAAAACTAATATCAATATTGTTTTTTGTATTGATGACAATTACGTTCAACAGTGTGCTGTCACACTAACATCTATTTTGGCTAATTCCAAAAGTAAAAACTTCTTTAATTTTTACATTTTAACAAAAGGATTAAAAGAAGAAAACAAAGAAAAGCTGAATAGTCTTGCCCCAAAGAGAGATTTTAATATAACGTATATTGATGTAAACAAGTATGATATTTCGCAATTCCCGTTAAACAGAGGGTGGATTAGTGATGCAACATATTACCGCTTATTTCTTGCCGATGTCCTTCCCTCTTCAGTAAAAAAATGTATATATTTGGATTGCGATATGATTGTGGAGGACGACATTTCTATACTATGGAATTACGATATAAGTAACTATTATATAGGTGCAGTTGAAGATGAATTAAGCAGTCTGAATACCGAAAGGTTGGGGTTACCGGCTAAAAACAATTATTTCAATGCCGGCATGATTATTTTCAACTTAGACAGAATAAGAGAAATCAGTTTAATTGATGCATCTGTTGATTATTACCGCAGAAATAAAGAAAAAATTACAATGCAGGATCAGGATATTTTAAACGGAGTATTGAACGGCAAGTGTAAGTTTTTGCCGTTGCGTTGGAATGTTAATACACCCGCCTACGTGAAATGGTGGCCAAATCACTATTATACTGACCATGAAGAATTAGAAGCAGCGTTAAACCCCGGAATATTACACTTTACCGGAATTTATAAACCCTGGAAAACTTCTTCAATGCATCCTTTAAGGAAAGAATACCAAAAGTATTTAAATTTAACAGGCTTCAAAAAGGATATAGAAAAATACAAACTAAACGAACTGCGCGCAAAGTTTTTGTGTAAAAAATTCGATTGGAGAAGAGAGGAACTCTTCTTGCTTGGGTTAAAAATATATCGCCGGCCTCTGCCCGCTCCAAAGGATTCTCAAGAGCAGGAAGATGAACTTAAAAAGGTGAATTAAATAAAAATATTCGGGGAGTAGAAATGCCAAAAGTATCTGTAATTATACCAATTTATAATGTGGAAAACTATTTGGAAGAATGTTTGAATAGCGTAGTAAACCAGACATTAAACGATATCGAAATTATATGCGTAAATGACGGTTCAACTGACAAGTCACTTGCCATTTTAGAGAAATATGCCGCAACAGATAAAAGAATAAAAATTATCAACAAAGAAAACGGCGGCTACGGGCAGGCAATGAATACCGGAATAAACAATGTGACAGGGGAATATATAGGTATTGTTGAACCTGATGATTATGTTGAACTTGATATGTATGAAAAACTTTATAACAAGGCAGTTGAAACCAAGTCTGATTTTGTTAAGGCAAATTATTATAAGTTTAGCGAAGATTTAGAGCAAATCGAAATAAAATTGGGCTGGACTAATGAATACTACAATCGTGTACTAAAAGTAAAAAATAAAAATTTAGTATTTAATAACATTCACATGAACACTTGGGCAGGGATATACAAAACTGAGTTTATAAGAAATAACAATATCCGATACAACGAAACTCCGGGTGCAAGATATCAGGATCAGGGATTTTGGTTTCAAACCTGTATATATGCCGATACTGTGTATTTTATTGATTTACCTTTTTATCATTACAGATATTTTAAAAACAACAGCACAAATAATACTAACGGATATGAATGGATATGCGCAGAATATGAGTATATTTATAATCTGATAAAAAATGATAGTGAAAAAAGAAAGCAATATATACAGGTATATAATAAATTTAAATTTTACAATTACTTGTTTAATTATACAAAACTTGATAATAAATCTAAAAAAAGAAAATTGAAACAGTTTAGAGAAATCTTTCTGAAAGCATATGAAACCGGAGAGGTAGACTTGTCTGATTTTGGTTGGTATGAACGCTATAATTTTGAACTTTTAATAAAACGTCCGGATAAATTTTACAGACATATGACAAATTCTTTGAATTTATTACAAAAAATGTTCTCTTTAAGAAATCAGGGCAATCATAAAATAATAAGATTATTTGGCCTCAAGTTAAAAATAAGAAGAAATTTTTCAGAGGAAAATAACAAAAATTCTGTACTGAATTAATCGGATATCTTTAATTTACAATAGCTTGTCTTTATGGTAATCTTTACTTATTCAAAACAAAAATACTGAAATTGTGAGGAATAAATAAGAATGAAAGAAGCGTATTTTCCGCAGGAAATAGAGAAAAAATGGCAAAAAGTATGGGAAGAAACAGGGGCTTTTAAAACTCCGGACGACAGTGACAGACCTAAATATTATGCGCTGTCAATGTTCCCGTATCCTTCAGGCAAATTGCATATGGGGCATGTCAGAAATTATACGATTACTGATGTAATTGCCCGTTTTAAAAAGGCTCAGGGGTATAATGTTCTCCACCCGATAGGTTGGGATAGTTTTGGTTTACCTGCTGAAAATGCCGCTATGAAGCACGGGGCAAACCCCGAAACCTGGACTGACGAGAATATCGCATATATGACAAAGCAATTAAAAATGCTCGGACTCTCTTACGATTGGGACAGAGAAGTCGCAACCTGCAAACCAGAATATTACAAATGGACACAATGGTTGTTTTTACAGTTATACAAAAAAGGTCTGGCATATAAGAAAGAAGCGGCCGTAAATTGGTGTAATGATTGCGGTACGGTGTTGGCAAACGAACAGGTAATTGACGGCAAATGCTGGAGATGCGACAGCGTCGTTGAGAAAAAATATCTTTCTCAATGGTTTTTGAAAATTACTGACTATGCAGACGTATTGTTAGAAGATTTGGATAAACTTCCGGGCTGGGGCGATAACGTTAAAATAATGCAGGCAAACTGGATTGGTAAATCGCACGGTGCAATTATCAAATTTAAGGTTAAAGAAATTCCCGGAATGGAAGTTCCCGTGTATACGACAAGACCCGATACCGTCTATGGTATTACATATCTTGTTGTTGCTCCTGAATACAAAGACATAGAAAAACTTACAACTCCCGAATACAGGGAAGAAGTTGAAGCATATCGTGCAAATGCCCGTAAAATGTCTGAAATAGAAAGACTTTCGACAGACAGGACAAAAACCGGTGTTCCGTTGGGTACGCATTGTATAAATCCGTTTAACGGGGAAGAATTTCCGCTCTGGACTGCTGATTATGCTCTTGTAGAATACGGAACCGGTGCTGTTATGGCCGTTCCGACACACGATACAAGGGACTTTGACTTTGCTAAAAAATATAATTTACCAATGAAGGTGGTTATACAAAATACACAGAATCCTTCAAATTGTGAAAATGAAGCATACACGGAAGAAGGTATCCTTGTAAATTCAGGTGAATTTAACGGGATGAAAAATACGGAAGCCAAAAAAGCTATTACGGAAAAAGCGGCAAGAGAGGGCTTTGGCGAATTCAAAATCCAATACAGACTTCGTGATTGGCTAATTTCACGTCAAAGATATTGGGGCGCACCTATTCCTGTTGTATATTGCGATAAGTGCGGAATACAACCCGTACCTGAAGATCAGTTGCCCGTAATGCTTCCGAAAGATGTAGATTTCTCTGTTGTCGGCAAATCTCCTATAACAACTTCTCCGACATTTAAAGATACGGTTTGCCCTGTATGCGGCGGGCATGCAACCAGAGAAATGGATACAATGGATACATTTATCTGTTCGAGTTGGTATTATTTAAGGTATGCAGATGCACGTAACGATAAAGAATGTTTTAATAAAGACAAAGTAAATCACTGGCTGCCTGTTGATCAGTATGTCGGAGGTATTGAACATGCGATTCTTCACTTGCTGTATTCAAGATTTTTCACAAAAGCTCTGAGAGATTGCGGGCTGCTTGATTTTGATGAACCGTTTAAAAATCTTTTAACTCAGGGAATGGTATTAAAAGACGGTTCAAAAATGTCTAAATCCAAGGGTAATACGGTCGATCCTGATGAAATTTTTGAAAATTACGGAGCAGATACCGCAAGGTTATTTATTCTTTCAGACTCTCCGCCGGCAAGAGATTTTGACTGGTCTGATGCAGGAGTTGAGGGCTGCTACAAATTCCTGAACAGAGTTTGGAGATTGATTTCAACAAATGCAAATAATATTTCTTTAAATATTCCCGAAATAAAAGCGGGCGATTTAAAGAAAAAAGAGAATGATGACTTGCTGCGTTTCGTTCATATGTCTGTAAAAGGAATTACGAATGATATTTCAAACGATTTCCAGTTCAATACCGTAATTTCTAAATACAGAGAACTGACTAATGCAATATACGATTGGCAAGGCCGGAAGCCGTCTTTGGATGACGAGGATAAACTTATTCTGAGTTTTGCAATAGTTTCTTTGATGAAATTGATGTCGCCTGTTGCGGTTCATCTGACAGAAGAAGCATGGCATGAATTGGGTGGTGAAGGTTCAATCCATGATCAGGCTTGGTGCAAGTGGGATGAAAACCTCGCAAAATCAAGTTCAATCACTCTTGTTGTCCAAATCAACGGAAAAGTTAAGGATAAAATAGAAGTAGATGAAGGATTAAGCCAAGATAAGATGAAAGAAGTCGCCCTAAAAAGTGAGAAGATAAAAGCCTTGACTGACGGAAAAACGATAATAAAAACAATCGTTGTCCCGAAAAAATTGGTCAATGTTGTTGTGAAGTGATAAATTAATATGCCAAAAGTATCTGTCATTATACCTACTTTTAATCAGGAAGATTATCTTGAAGATGCTCTAAAATCTCTTTTAGGGGATTTTGCGGATTTTGAGGTCGTTGTAATTAATGACGGTTCGACAAATTATGGTGCAACAGAAAAAATACAATCGGTAATAGAAAAATTTCCCGAGCTTCAGATAAAATTTATAAATCAGGAAAATCAAGGTGTTTGTGCGGCAAGAAACAATGCGATAAAAGATGCAGAAGGCTTGTATATAATGCCTCTTGATGCAGATGATGTGATTACCAATTCTTATCTCAAGGAAGCTGCTGAAATTTTGGATAGTGACAAAGAAACAGGTATAGTTTATTGCAGGGCAGAATTTTTTGGCGAAAAATCCGGGGAATTTAAACTGGACAATCCGACAATTCCTAATATGCTTACTCAAAACAGAATTTTTAATTCTGCGATGTACAGAAAATCTGACTGGGTAAAAGTTGGCGGGTATAAACCAATAATGAAACAGGGTTGTGAGGATTGGGAATTTTGGATTACGCTATTAGAAACCGGGTTAAAACCTTATAAAATAGATAAAATATTTTTTAAATACAGAAAAATACTTGATGCCAGGACTTCTCGTGCGGTAAAATTTTTAAATTATATCAAAATCCGAAAAAAGATTATTGAAAGTCATAAAACCCTTTACAAAAGATATTTTTGGAAAATAATAATTCCATTTATGTTTTTCGTCATAAAAAATACTCTATTTAACATTGTGTCGCTATTTAAGACTTTATTTTTGCAATTTAAAAAGTTTTTAAGGCGAATTTATTTTAAGACTGCGATAAACTGTTTTAATTTGTATCCGAATATAAAACGTATCAATAAAAAAGAACAACTGAAAAAAATAAATGATTTTATAAATAACAAGAAACATGATACAAGAGAAGTCTTTGATGGTGTAATTGTATCATTGACATCTGTTCCGGACAGAATGTATGATATTAATTATACGATATACTCACTCTTGACTCAAAGCTTAAAACCTGAAAAAGTGATTCTTTATTTGGGAAAAGAGAAGTTCCCTAACGGTGAAAAGGATATTCCCGATAATGTATTGCAATTTAAAGATTTCGGATTGGAAATTCATTTTGTGGAAGATATCCGTTCTTTTACGAAACTTGTCCCTGCCCTGAATGAATTTCCGAATAAGACCATAGTAACGGCAGATGATGACATCTTTTATGAAGAGGATTGGCTAAAATTTCTGGTTGAAACCCATAAAAAATATCCGAAAGATATAATTGTGCATAAACACCTGAATATGAAATTTGTTTCAACATCGGAAAATTCGTACTCTGTGTTACCATATAAAAAATGGACCGATAAAGCGGAACAGCAGGCATCCTATTCAAATTTCCCGCTCGGTGTCGGAGGGATACTTTATCCGGTAAACAGTTTATACAAAGATGTTACGGAAAGAAAGTTGTTCTTAAATTTGTGTCCGCATAATGATGATGTCTGGTTTTGGGCAATGGCTGTTTTAAACGGTACAAAAATAAGAATAGCAGATAGCCCAATATCGCATTTAACATTAGTAAATGTCGAAAGAGAACTGAATCTGAACAGTGAATCAACGTTGTATAAAGAAAATCGTATAGGCAGAACGGATAGAGAGTTTAAAAAGGTAACAAATTATTATAATTGTGATATTGTAAGGAAGATAAAAAATGAATAAAAAAATAAAAGTAATATTTAATGCAAGCATACTTTCCCATGATTATAAAAAATCAAGTTCAAGAAGCGGAATATTTTTCGTTGCCTGGAACATATTGCAAGAATTTTTAGAACATGATGATATAGAAATAGCTTTTTATACCCCGCAGTCGCTTGTTTATGGATTAAAAAAATTTAAACAAAGTGATAAAAAGTACAAAGACATAAAAATTTTAGGTAAATTTACTCCGTTGAATTATTTTTTAGGAATGTTGGAATATTGGAAATATTCGTGCAGAAGATTAGATCAAGAAGATAATCTGTTTAAAAAATGTGTGCGCTTTATTACGATAAGGCTATTAAAACTTATTTATAAAATACAACCCGCAGATAAAAAATTAAAAAAAGAAATTCTTGGTTATAATGCATATTTTTCACCGGATAATGCTCCTCCAAAAGAAATTTTTGAATGCCCTGATATAAAGAAATTCACATTCTTACATGATGCAATACCTATAGTGTTGAAAGAGTATTTTTTTCAGATGAAAATAAGTACCTCCTGGTTTAAGGACGTTTATGAAACTTTAAACAAAAATGATTATTATTTTACAAACTCTGAATATACAAAACAGGATTTTCTTAAATATTGTGATAACTTGAACCCCGAACATATTATAACTACATATTTAGGGGCAAATGACAAATTTTATCAGGTAACAGATAATGACGTTATTAGCAAAATAAAACAAAAATATAATATACCTGAAGATAAAAAATTTGTATTCAGTTTGTGTACGCTTGAACCAAGAAAAAATTTGATTTTTGCCGTTAAAAATTTTGTAAAGTTTATTCAGGAAAATAATATTGATGATTTAGTTTTTGTAATGGGAGGCGGACACTGGCAGTTGTTTCTTGAAACATTAAAAAAAGAACTTGATGGGTTAGGTGAATACAGAGATAAAATAATTCCTACAGGATATATAGATGATGATGATTTAGCCGCACTATACAGTGCAAGTGAAATATTTGTGTACACGTCATTGTATGAAGGATTTGGGATGCCCGTATTGGAAGCAATGCAATGCGGCTGTGCCTGTATTACATCAAATGTTACATCAATACCGGAAGTTATTGGGGATGCAGGGATACAAATAAATCCGAAATCTGATGTTGAAATGGTTGAAGCATATAAAAAAATGTATTATGACAAAGATTTTCAAAATGAATGCCGTCAAATGGCATTAAAAAGAGCAAAGTTGTTTAGCTGGAAAAAATGTACTGATATTATTGTTAATAAAATATATGAGGTTGTAAATGAAACTTAGTGTAATTACATTGACCTATAATAATTTGAAATATACGAAGCAATTTATTAAAAGTCTTTATGAAAATACAAAAGATTTTGAGCTTATACTTGTAGACAATGGTTCAACAGATGGAACCGTAGAGTATTTTAAATCTTTACCATACAATAATATTAAATTTATTTTCAATAAAGAGAATTTAGGGTTTTCTAAGGGGAATAATCAGGGTATAGAAATTGCAGAAGGCGAGTATATCGGTTTTTTGAATAATGATATATTACTGTCTCCAAATTGGTTCAATGGAATTGAGTATGTTTTTAACAGCGAACCGGATATAGCATTTGTTTCTCCTTTTCATTTAAATTCTGCATTTTACAACGTTAATGAAAAGAATTATATAAAATATTTTTATAAAATGAAAAAATATGAAGATTACAGAAAAAGTTATGACGAATGTTCATTTTCTTGTGTTGTTACTAAAAAAAGTATATTAAATAAGATAGGAAATTTTGATGAAATATATACTCCTGCACTATGTGAAGATGATGATATTAAATGCAGAGCAATAGAAGCGGGTTATGGTATATATGTTTCTTATAAGTCCTGTTTTTTTCATTATTTATCAACAACGGCACGACAGTTTACTGATATACTGGAGAAAAACAAAAAACATTTATATGAAAGATATCCCTACGAACTTTATATGCACTGTTTGCGGGAAGAGTACTGGGACTTTTTGTTATTAAAAAAAACTTTATGGTATCAAATTTATAATTTTTTCCAACGAATAAACAGATTCTATTATTATCAAATAGAATGCAGATTCCAACGAATATTTATCGGCCAACCTGTAGAGTTTGCGAGGGCGGAACAATTTTTAGAATATTTTAATAAAAATGACATGAAAGAAAAAACTGATGTGCTAAAATCAGATATGGATAAAATTTCGCAAGAGTATGTTGATTACTTTATGGATTTATCTAAATACTGGAATGGCACGAAGAAAAGAGGTATATGGTCGAAATATGACTTGAAAATTTTCAAGCAATATAAGAAATTTTTTAACACTTATGAACAACCATATCCTGATATTACAACATTTAATCCTTTTATTTTTTATAATCAATACGGATTAAAGGATTTGCCTGAAAGCATATATAATCAAATAGACGGCAAAACTATAATTGATGTCGGAGAATATAATGGTGCCAATGCGATTTTGTTTAATCAAATTTTTCCGAATTCAAAAATTTTAGTATATGAACCATTGTCTGTCCGTTTAAATAAACTTAGAAAAATGCTTGCTCATGGCAATTACGGTAACAAAATTATTCCTGTTCAAAAAAGTTTAGGGGATAAAGAAAAAATTACCGATATAAGTTTTATAGAAACAGAAGCGTGCCAAAATACTACGCTTGATAAAGAGTTAGCGGAAAAACCGGAAGATATAGGTTTAATAAAAATGGATGTCGGAGGTTTTGAAACATCCGTTGTTAACGGAGCAATTAAAACAATCCAAAAATATAAACCTATCCTAGCTATTGCAATTTGCAACCGACCGGAGGATTTTTTTGAGATGAAAGATAAAATAAAAAATTTAAATCCAAATTATAAATTTATGATACGAAGAAGTGAAGCTGTTGTGCCGCAATCGGATTTGGTACTAATTGCTTATTAAAATTATATTTAACCATTGGTAGGAAAGACAAGATTAGCGGTATCCTTTTGCTTGTTGTCATATCTTATAGTGCCGTTAGAAGCCTCTATTAATTATTTTTAGATAGATTTAACCCGTATTTTTAGTACGATTTTTTATACAATGTAAATTTTATTTAATTTTGTAGCAAAAAAAATTATTTTTCGGTTTATAAATGTGTGTGGCAGGTAAAAATGATAAACAAAATTAATTCAATCTCTTTTGGGGCAAAAATATATGATGTACCTTATATGAAAGCCGCGCAAGAACGTTCACTTGATGATATAAAACTGAAAGGCTATACCGCTCTTATTGGTGCTGACGTTTATACGCCGTCAAATAAGATTGTAAAACAGGATTTGCTGTTTAACGATAATACACTTGTTGCAATAGATGATTTTGAACCCTCCGATGTGGATAAGCCTATTCAGTATGTAATGCTTCACGACAAGACAATTGCTCCTGCCATAGTTGACGAGCATATCCATGGCGGTTATGGGATAAATTTCCACACTTCAAGCGAAAAAGAGATAAGACAATTACTAAAAAGACTCGGAAAAGAAGGAACAGCTGCCGTTGTCGCAACGACACTTCCGGGTGAACTTAATGATATTAAAAATCAGATAAAAGTCCTGAACAAGATTATCAAGAAGCCTGATAAGGGGGCTGCAAAAATAATCGGAATACATCTTGAAGGGCCATTCCTGAATAGTGAAAAAGCAGGAATACATCAACCGAATATGTTTTCAGCGCCTACCATAGAAAATTATTTGGCTCTTGACCCTGAAAATGTCCGCATAGTGACAATTGCACCCGAAAAGGATAAAAACTATGAATTGAGTCATTATTTGAAGGATAATGGTGTTATAGTATCGGCCGGGCATAGTGCGGCAAAGGCAGAGGATGTAAAAGCCTCAGGTGCAACACAGGTTACTCATATATTTAATGCAATGTCCCAATTGCACCACCGCAACCCTACTATTGCAAATGAAGGTTTGCAAAATCCGGAAATGTCAGCGGAAATGCTTGCGGATTTATCTCACCTTACCCCTGACACGATGAATATGGTAATGAAGATAAAACCTAAAAGCAAAATAATTTTAATTTCGGATGCTCTGCCAAATGCCGGAGTTAAAAAAGACTTTAAGATGAATGGTGTACAAATATATGTCAATGACAATTGGGAAGCAAAGAGTGCCGCCGGAACGCTTGCCGGAAATATGCAATTCCTGCATAATGTTGCAAAGAAATTGATAGACAATACTATTATGACCTTTAAAGATTTCATAAGATTTGCCAGTGTTAACCCATCAAGGAATCTTAAAATTCAGGATAACTTTATGCTAAAGAAAGGTATGAAACCAAACTTTACAGTATGGGATAATGAAACGCTGACTCCTGAAAAAACCTTTATATGCTGATGAAGTATAGTGTCAATACGGTTGAAAACTCTTTATTATTTAAAGTTATATTTTCTTTTAAAGGCGCGAACATCGTTATTAATACTTAAATTTGGAGCGACTCTGTTTCGGATTGTTACAACCGGGTACATAATATCATTTTTATTGACGGAATGAATCAGCCCTAATGCGTGTCCGACTTCGTGCATATTAACTATTAATAATGCCTTGTCATCTAAAGCCGTTCCGTCATAGCAACTTCTTGGTGATACGGTTATGTCTGCGGTATTAATATATTTTGGACCCCAAACTCCATTTACACTTTTTTTATAGTATTTAACACGGGTGTTTCCTTGCCGGCAAGATGTTTTATTGGTTTTATTATCGCTCATTTTATAATCGAAAATAATTACAGGACTCTTTTGTTCATTGACGAAGTTGAATACTTTCATATTTAAGGCTTTTTGCCATTCTTCAAAGGCTTCTATGGCTATATTGCGTTTTTGTTGCGGTTTAATATAAACATTCACAGGGAATTTTTCCCAACGCACATCTTCATCTGCAAAACACAAAACTGAAGTTTGCAGCAAAACAAAAAATAATACAAAAATCTTTTTCAACATAACAATACTATTATAACGTTAATTTATTGTTTTTCAATACTATTCTGCGGCAGCTACATTAACCATAGAGGGTCGAAGGACTTTATCTCCAAGTTTGTAGCCCTTTTGTAATTCGGCAATAACAATATTTTCATCGTATTCTGTGGTTGGAGTTCTCATAACCGCGTCGTGAAAATTTGGGTCAAACTCTTGTCCTTGTGCGTTTATCGGTTCCATACCGAGTTTTGTTAAAGTATCTGTTACCTGCTTATGCAACAGTTCAAAACTTTCTTTATATTTTTCAATATCATCAACATTTTCTAATGCTTTTTCTGCCCGCTCAAAATTATCCAAAACTTCTATTAATTTTGTCAAAGCATTTTCGGTTCCAAACCTTAAAAGACTTTCTCTTTCCGCCTCCTGACGTTTTCTGTGATTTTCAAAATCTGCCATCAGACGTACATACTGGTTTTTTAATGTTTCGTAATCCGATTTTAATTTTTCCGTTTCTTTATCGACAGAACCTTCCGTATTTTCTCCGGAATCTTCTTCAGCCTTTTCTGAAACATTAATGTCTTTTATCAGTTCTTCTGAATCTTTTAAATCGTTATTTTGGAACGGATTGGAACTTTTTTTATCTGACATAATTTCTCCTTTGTAATCTGTTAATTTAATTATAGAATAATATTTCTTATAAAATAAGAAAATTTATTATTTTTTAATAATTCGGGTAAAAAACTTTAAATTTCGACATCTTTCATCATATCGACAAGGGTCTGAACGGTTGATTCCATTGTAACGCTGTCAGAAGTTCTCTGTTGCAGGAAAGCATTAACCTGCGGCATCATTTGAATTGCCACATCAAGAGTCGGATTTGAACCAGGTTGATACATACCTACATCAATTAAATCTTTATTTTCCCTGTATATTGAAAGGATTTTTCTCATCTTAGCGGCAGCCTCTTTATGTTCGGGAGTTGCAATTGCTGACATTAACCTTGATATGCTGCCCAAGACGTCAATTGCCGGGTAATGGTTGCTTTCAGCAACTTTTCTTGATAAGAAAATATGCCCGTCAACAATCCCACGCACAATATCAACAATCGGATCGGAAATATCATCCCCCTCCATAAGGACCGTATAAAGAGCAGTAATTGAACCTTTGGGGCTGTTCCCTGCCCGTTCGAGTGCTTTTTGAAGCCAGGAAAATATTGACGGCGGATAACCTTTCATTGTCGGAGGTTCCCCCAATGATAACCCGACTTCACGTCCTGCCATAGCACAACGGGTAACCGTATCCGTCATAAGAAAAACTTTTTTACCCTGATCTCTAAAATATTCGCAAACAGCGGTAGCAGCCAAAAGAGCTTTTTGACGAATTAACGGCGGCTGATCCCCTGTTGAGCATACGATTACGGACTTTGCCATACCTTCTTCGCCAAGGGAATCTTCTATAAATTCTTTAACCTCTCTGCCTCGTTCTCCAATTAGCGCTACAACGTTAACATCCGCATCGGAATTTCTTGCTATCATACCGAGCAATGTGCTTTTTCCTACACCGGAGCCTGCAAATAACCCCAAACGCTGACCGCAGCCCATTGTCATACATGAATCTATTGCCCGAACACCTGTTGAAAATATTTCCGTAATAATTGGTCTTTCAAACGGTCCGGGCGGAGGCCCTTCGATAGAACGCCATTTTGCATTGGAAACATCCATTGGCTTGCCGTCTATTGGTTCACCCATCGGGTTAACTAATCTTCCCAAAAGAAAATCTCCAACGGGTATTACTATAGGTTTACCGGTACCGATAACCGTACTTCCCTGTCCGATACCATTACCGTCAAGCAATAAAAGTAATTGAGCAACATCACCTTTGAAAGCCTGAACTTCTGCCGGTTTTCTTTCCCCTGTATTTGTTTCGATGTAACACAAATCTCCAATTTTTAACCCGGGCAGTTTAACTTCTACTGTGAGCCCCAGCAGTTTGGATACTGTCCCTTTAAACTGGTACAACTCAGTTGCATCAAGTTTGTTTTTGACCTGAGTCTTTAATTCATTTAACTTTGATATATCCAAATCCATAGTGTCCATAAGTAAATTATAATTTATTTTTAGGTAAAGACAACTTATTTACAATTCAGTTAAACAGGGTTGCAATATATGAGTCAATATGATATAATATAGATATATCTTAATATATTAGTGTTCCACGGCAACAGGGAGTTGAATATGGAAAAAGAAAGAAGAAAAACAAGACCGCATTTTGCGCAAGCTTTTACCCTTGCGGAAGCACTCATAACGCTTACTATAGTAGGAGTTGTTGCAGCAATGGTTATGCCGGCGGTAATGGCCAATTTTCAGGAGAAAGCTCTTGATGCAGGCAGGAAAGTCAATGAAAGAAAGATAATGATGGCAATAGAAACCATGACCAACCTTGACAAGATGGGCGGATATAAGGATACGGAAGAGTTTGTCGGGCAGTTGCGCAAACACCTCAATATTGTTAAGTTATGTAGCCCCAATAATATATTAGATTGTTGGGAGGATGGAGCCAACTTTGGCATGGGAAACAGTATTGATGGCGATAAATTATTTGGTATGAATGATTCTGATCCAAGTTTTAGAAAAGCTGATTATCATAGTCCCGTTGTGAGTTTTATTATGCCGGATGGCGTCAGTGTAATAATGAGTTATAATACATTATGCCGTACTGATGGACGTGAACCCCGTAACTGTGTTGTTGTTGCATTTGATTCAAACGGAGGAAAAAAACCAAATGAATTTGGTAAAGATATGTTCCTAATCAACTCAAGGCATTTCCATGGGTTTGATTTTTCAGATGCTATTGATATATCCTCCGAAAAAGGTGAAACTGAAGTCAGCGGAATGTGTAACGGAACAGGGCCATGCGGGAATGGTGGTCATGGCGGCGGCGGTGGCGGTCAAGGCGGCGGCCAGGACGGTGGTGATGGCAATTACCAAAAGTCACCCAACGATAAAAAACTACCCGATAAGTTTGACCCGTTGGTTCCTAATGATCAGGACCAGAAAAAAAAGCTTTAATAAGGGAAAATATTGTTATATAATTTGAAGTATACTTATAAACATATAAGGGTAGAAATAAAATTCTACCCTTATTTAATTTTTATATTCCAAAAACAAAACTTGCATTTATGCTTGTCTGATTTGCAACCTCGTCAAACGAGATTTCACGTAGTTTTGCAATTTCTTCTGCGACATATTTTACATAAGCGGGCTGATTTTCTCTGCCTCTGTATGGTACGGGTGTAAGATACGGTGCATCTGTTTCAAGCAGAAGTCTGTCAAGCGGGACACTCTTTGCAACATCTTTCATTTTATGAGCACTGTTAAATGTGACAACCCCGCCTAACGCTATATACCAACCTTCTTTTAAGCACTCTCTTGAAAACTCGACACTTCCCGAAAAGCAGTGTAAAACGACTTTTGATGTTTTATTATATTCTTTTAAAATATCAAATGTATCTTTGTGAGCGTCCCTGTCATGAACAGAAATCGGCAGGTTTAATTCATTCGCCAACTTCACTTGCTTAATAAAAATATCCTTTTGTTCTTCAATATGTTTTTTATCCCAGTAATAGTCAAGTCCTATTTCCCCGATTGCAATTATTTTTGGATTAGAGGAATATTCTTTGATTTTATCCGATAAAGAATCCTCCCAGTTTACGGCATCTTCAGGGTGAACTCCAAGCATACCGTATACATTCTCATATTTTTGGGTTAACTCATAAACCTCATCAATATCTTTAGGAGAAGTCGCAGGAACAATTATTTTTTCGACTCCGTTTTCTGTTGCATTTTTAATGCTTTCTTCTTCGGTTATTTTTTCCAGATAATTTATATGAGTGTGTGTATCAATTAATGTTGCCATATTCTGTCCTTATGTAACTATTATACCACGTTATTAATTTATGCTATAATTTTAATATGGGAGAGAAAAATTTAAAAATATCAATAGCGCACCTTTATCCGAAGTTATTGAACTTGTACGGGGATATCGGCAATATTATCACTCTTAAAAAACGTTGTGAATGGCGGGATATTGATGTTGAGTTTGAAGAAATAAATTTGGGTGACAAGTTAAATCAGCACGATATATATTTTGTAGGTGGCGGGCAGGACAAACAGCAGGAAGAAGTTGCGGAAGAATTGTATCACAATAAAGATTTTTTAACTGATGAGCGTGACAGAAATGCGGTGTTTCTCGGAATTTGCGGCGGGTATCAGTTGTTTGGGCATTATTATCAGCCGCATGACAAAGACAGACTTTTGGGAATTAGTCTGATGGATGCTTATACTGTTGCAGGAGATAAAAGATTTATCGGGAATGTAACGGCACAAATTGATTTTTTAACCCCAAATACACTTGTAGGTTTTGAAAATCACAGCGGTTTAACATATTTACAGGGGGAAACAAAACCTCTTGCAACAGTTGTGGTCGGAAACGGAAATAACGGCCGGGATAAGACTGAAGGCGCAAGATTTAAAAATGTTTTCGGAACATATTTGCATGGTTCTTTTTTGCCAAAGAACCCGCATTTTGCGGATTATCTGATAGAACTTGCACTGGAAAAGCGATACGGCGAAAAAATACAGTTATCTTCTCTTGATGACAGAATTGAAAATGAAACACATTCAAGTCTAATCGGAAAAGCATACTAAAAAACCTTCTTGTAAACACAAGAAGGTTTTTTAATTTCTCTGACAGAATACTAATCAAAAACGTAGCTGATAATTGAAGCTTCTCTTGCACGTTTGATAGCTTTTGCTATCATACGCTGATGAGCTGCACAGTTACCTGTAATTCTGCGGGGGATAATCTTCCCTGCTTCTGTCAGGTATCTCTTCAATTTTGCAGCATCTTTGTAGTCAATTGATTCAACTTTGTCTGCACAAAGACTGCAATTTTTACGTTTTTTCTTATCTGTTTCTACTTGTCTTGCCATTGTTTTAATTTGCCTTTCTAGCCTTATTATGTAATAAAATAATACTTTTGTCGTACTTATTAGAACGGAATTTCGCCCTCGTCTATCAGTTCCTCCGAGAAGGTATCCGTATCAATTTTTACGACTTCTTCATCAGTTCCGTAATCGGAAGAAGGACTTGAATTTGCACCGCCGCTAAATTGTTCAATTGATGCTGCATCAATTTCAAGTATTCTTTTATCGGAACCGTCATCCATTTTAACTTCAGCAGTCTGAAGTCTGCCTTCAACAAGGACTTTGTCCCCTTTAGACAGATTTGAAACAATATCTTCCAATGCGGTACGTCTTGAAATAACACGTATCAGCATCTCATCTCTGTCACCTATATTAAGAACAAAAGACCAAACCGCAATATTATTTTGCGTATATCTTTCTTCGGGTGCTCTGTATAATGTTCCTGTAACTACTGCTTTTGCTAACGACATATTCTACCTTTCCTTCTGTTATACGGATGCTTTTTCCGAAGCTTCCATAAACATTGTTCTTAAAATTGAATCATTCAATCTTAATTGTCTTCTGAATTCGGCAACCTTGTCTGCCGGTAAACTCATAACAGAAGAATAGAAAAATCCGTCTCTGAAATTCTGGATATCATAAGCTAATTTTTTTCTGCCGATTTTGTCGGAAGATTCAACTTTGCCACCAAATTCAGAAACAATATCGCTGATTTTAGCGATAATCTTATCTACTTCTTCGGAATCCAAATTCGGCTTGAAGATAGTTAATAATTCATAATTTTTCATAATATATATTTCTCCTTTTATTATTATGTGTAAATCTTACCATAAAAAAGTTTTAAATTACAATATATAATCAGCAACAAAACTGTATGTTGCAGGACCGGTCATAAAGACATGTTCTTTTTTATTGTCCTGAGAACCTTGCCATTCAACGAATACAGACCCGCCGGGAAGATTAACTTTTACTTTGTTTTCTGTTAAGTTATTTAAAATACTTGCAACAACGGTTGCGCAGGCACCTGTTCCGCAGGCGAGTGTAATTCCGCAACCTCGTTCATATACGCTCATTTCAATCTCATTCTTTGAAATTATCTGTGCAAATTCCGTGTTAGTTTTTTCCGGAAAATTCGAGTGCTTTTCTATATATGGCCCGTATTTGACTGCATAATCCATAGTTGCGCCGCCAACAAAAATTACGCAATGCGGATTCCCCATTGATACAGGGTTAATATCAAAGATTTTATCGATAACAGAAATTTTTCTGTCCCCCCGGAAAGGAATTTTTTCATCCTCCAAAACAGGTATACCCATATCAACTTTTACGGTTCCGTCTTCTAAAAGCTTTGGTTTGACAACACCGGCAAGAGTTTCAACCGTAAATTCTTTTTTATCAACAAGTTTATTATCGTATGCATATTTTGCAAAACATCTGATGCCGTTACCGCACATCTGGGCGGTGGTACCGTCGTTGTTGTAAAAGTACCAGCCTATATCCGTATTTTCGGTATCGAGTTTCGGAATAAACATTCCGTCTGCGCCGACTCCAAAGTGCCTGTCGCATACTTCGACGGCTAAATCAGACATGCTCATACCCGCTTTTAAATATTCATCATAATCAATAATTACAAAATCATTACCGCAACCATGCATTTTTGTAACTTTTATTTCTGTCATATCTTTTACCTCATTCTTTTGAGATAAATTCTAGCATAAACAGTATAAATTTATAAGATAACGGAAGGTAAATTTTGAATGGGGAATAACAAAAGACTTTATCTACCAATCCTTAGAGCCATGTGCGGAAAATAGTTCTATTGTTGCGTGAAGCTTCTTTTCAACCGAATCAATTTTCTGAAGAATTTTTTCATCATGATTTTTTTTCTTTATTATTTCCAGCTCAAGCAGTTCTTCTTTGTATTTGCGAACTCTTTCCATATCTTCTTCACGCTTAAGAAACAGCCACGATTCAAACCCGCAGCCGGGTGGTGTAACGACCCAGCCGCTAGACGGACATAGTCTGCAAAGTGTTGGGCGTTCTTCATATATTGCACACATGTTGTTATCAAGAATATAGCGGCAATGATAAAAAGTTAAGGAATTCTTATCAAATTTTTCGTCAGCTTCAAGTCTTTTTATAATGTTATCCACGGTATCTTTATCAACTGCTCTGGCTGCTTCAATAGACTCGTACGGTTCAAAAAGTTTAATAAAATCCTTTGCGTATTCATTATCTTCTTGCGCCATCCGTAAAATCTCATCATAGGGGTAACTGCCTGTTAAAACACGGCAACATCTGCCACACATTTTGCAAAGACTTTGCGGACGCTCTTTTATAAAACTCACTTCATGACCATTCATACTGATATTATATAATATCGTACGATTTTTGATAACCATGCTTAATATTTCTTAAAATTTGCCAAATATTAGCAATATTTTTCAAAAGTTGTACTTTATTTATATAGTAGTCGAAGGTTATATTATGCAAAATTATATTCCGAATAATAATCCGATATATACAAATCAGCCGGGACCGCAATATCCGCCGTCTCCAAACCCTAATTATGCCGGAGTAAATATCCAGATTGTTAATCCTATGGTAAATCCGACAGGAAACGGTTATGTGTACCCTCAGCAAACGGCTTCGGCATATGCGCAAGGTACCAATGGCGGTTGCTATCCGGCATGTTACTATACGACACCAGGTTATTACGGTTATCAACCGGCACAGCCGCTTAACGGATTTTATGATTCAACCGGAAAATTTTATCCCTACGTCCAGGATGAAAACGGGCAGATAGGTTACTATGATGATAACGGAAAATTCCAACCTTTAAATAGCGGAACTGCAAATCCAAACGCAGCAGGCAATAGAAGTGCTGCTCAGGGGCAAGCAGAAAACGCAGGACAAACTTCCGCAAGTGCAGGACAACCTTCTGCCGGAGAAACGCAAAATACTCAGGCTCAAAACCCCTCTCAACAACAGGGGAAACCCGGTTTCTACGATAATAACGGGAAATTCCATGAATTTGTAACAGGACCTAACGGGGAAACCGGTTACTATGATGAAAACGGGAAGTTTAATCCGGTAAATCTTGACAGTAACGGTGCACCGCAAAGTGCAAACAATGCAAATTCACAAAACAGCAGTTCAACAAAAGATTCTCAGACAGATGATGCACAAAAAGATGAAAAAACCGAAAAAAGAACTGTCGTAAAATTAACGGATGATTATATTAAAACACTCGAAAATTACTTGAACAGTCAGGATACAAAAGTAAGAAAAATGGGTGCGGTTGATGTTATCGCAAGACTTGATGAAGATCCGTCAAGAAAAGACGACCCCGCATTAACGGCGCTGATAAACAAAATGATTCAGGACCCGTCAACAACAATTCGTGCGTTAGGTTTGAGTGCTTTGGAAGCGGGTACGGTGTCAGGTAACAAGGAAACGGTTGATCTTCTAAAACAAATGCAAAAATCTGATAAGGGTTTTGGCTTGGATGCTCAGCAGGCGACAAGTATTTTGCTGAGAATGGCAGGAAAGACTGAAGAAAAAGAAGTTCCAATCAGAAAAGTCCCGGGTCAAAGTGCTCCCGGTGCCAAGAAATCATCACGACCGGCAATGCCTTTCTTTAACACAGATAAAGAAAAGTATGATTGGCTGATGAAATACGGATGTACATCTCCATCAGAAACAAGATGGCTTTCTGATTATGTAAAAAACAATTCAAAGTAGCAGGTAAATAAATGAGCGGATTTTTATCAAGAGTAGTTAGCGGAATAGGAACACTGGCAGCAAGGACAACAGGACTCGCTGCTCTCGGTGTTGTCGGATATGATGCGCATGTAAACGGTAAATTGAGAGCCGAAACTTATTCTCAGGGTAGGGCGGCAGACAGATTATCCGGTGCAATATATAACAATTCTATGATGGACAGGCCCAGTGCGGTTATGAACCGAGTAAAAGATAAGATTTTTAAATTTTACCTTGACCATAATATTGTAAAACCATTTGATGCCGCTGCGGGTTATTTTAGGGGTGCGGCCGCTTCCTGGATGACCAGCATTGTTCCTGCAGTAATGGGTCTTGGTGCTTTATTGGCTCCCGGTAAAATTATTCCCAGAATATCCGCTATCGGTTTAATTGTATACGGCGGGTTAAGAGTGTTTACCGAGGGTTTTGGAATAGGCAGATTTAACAGGCTTAACAGACCTTATAAAGAATAATAAAATTTTATCGGTAAACGAATTGCTTAACATCTTTATATGTTTGTGTTAGTCTTTTGTCATAAAGATAAACAAGAGGTTTTTATGACAATGACAGCTACTAACATTAATGATTTACCTACGGTTTATGATGCAAAATCTACCGAAAGCGAAATTTATAAATTCTGGGAAGACGGAGAATATTTTAAAGCAGATGCAAAAAGTGACAAGCCTGCCTTTTCTATGGTTATTCCTCCGCCAAACGTTACCGGTGTTCTCCATATGGGACACGCTCTGGATGAAACGTTACAGGATATTTTAACCAGATATCACAGAATGTCGGGATATGAAACGCTTTGGCTTCCGGGTACAGACCACGCAGGTATTGCAACTCAAAATGTAGTAGAGAAAAAATTAAGGGAGCAAGGTTTATCCCGTTATGATTTGGGCAGAGAAAAATTTCTTGAAGAAACTTGGAAATGGGCGAATGAGCATAAATCCGCAATTCTTGACCAGTGTAAAAGGCTGGGTGCTTCATTTGACCGTTCAAGAGAAAGATTTACTTTTGACAAGGGCTGTTCCGATGCCGTCAAAGAAGTTTTTGTAAGACTTTATGAAAAAGGTTTAATTTATAAAGGTAAATATATTGTAAACTGGTGTCCTCGTTGCAACAGTGCTATTTCTGATGTAGAAACGGAATATGTGACCGAGCAGGGACATTTGTGGGAAATTTCATATCCGCTTAAAGGCGAACACGGTGCGATAATCGTTGCAACAACAAGGCCTGAAACAATATTCGGTGATGTCGCAATTGCGGTTCACCCAGATGACAGCAAGTATTCGGAATTAATAGGCAAAACCGTTGTTATTCCTCTATCGGGCAGAGAAATTCCGATTATAGCAGACGAATATGTTGACCGTAACTTTGGAACGGGAGCTGTTAAAATTACTCCCGCACACGACCCGAACGACTTTGAAGTCGGCAATCGCCACGGCTTTAAGCCTATTTGGATTTTGGATGAAAACGGTAAAATGAAAGCCTGTGGTGAAGTTCCCGAAAGTCTGCATGGTTTAGACAGATATGAAGCAAGAGAAAAAATTATAGGTATGCTTGAATATGAGAAATTCTTGCTTAGAACGAGAGATCATGAACACAATGTCGGCAAATGCCAGCGCTGCGGAACGACAATCGAACCG
>DBXD01000005.1:8221-24558 GCA_002309425.1 Cyanobacteria bacterium UBA1221 | reverse complement strand
AGAATAAAATTTGTTCCCGACAGGTGGGAAAAGAACTATTTAGGCTGGATGGAAAATATACGTGATTGGTGTATTTCCCGTCAGCTATGGTGGGGACACCAAATTCCGGCTTATTATCATAAGAAAACCGGAGAAATGATTGTTGCAAAAGAGAATCCTGATCCTGAAAATTACGTACAGGATAGTGATGTGCTGGATACTTGGTTTTCTTCGGGTCTATGGCCGTTCTCTACGATGGGCTTCCCAAATACTGATAGCGACGACTTTAAAAAATTCTATCCGACAACAACTCTTGTAACAGGTTTTGATATTATATTCTTCTGGGTTGCAAGAATGATTACCATGGGATTGGAATTTACAGGAAGAGCCCCGTTTTCAACAGTATACATTCACGGTCTTATAAGGGATGAAAAGGGACAGAAAATGTCTAAATCAAAGGGTAATACCATTGATCCCGTTAAAATTATCGATAAATACGGATGCGATGCCCTTAGGTTTACAATGACATCCCTATGTACATATGGCGGTCAGGATATCAAAATGAGCGAAGAACGCTTTGAATACGGCCGGAACTTTGCAAACAAAATATGGAATGCTTCAAGATTTGTATTAATGAACCTTGAAGGCGTTGACGGTAAAGACATCGATTTTGAGAACCTGACGATTGCGGATAAATGGATTTTGGATAAGTTGAATACAACTGCAAAAGAAGTTAATGAAAATATTAAGGAATACAGAATCGGTGAAACGGCGCATATCCTTTATGACTTCTTCTGGAATTCTTATTGCGACTGGTATGTAGAAATTGCAAAAATTCAGCTTCAGGACAGCAGTTTAAAATTAAATACCCAGAGAGTATTAAGATATGTTCTTGACATGTCGCTGAGGCTGTTACATCCTATAATGCCGCATATAACAGAGCGTGTATGGCAGCTTTTACCGCACTCGGATAAAGAAAAAGCTCCTGCAATTATTGTTGCAGATTACCCTGTTTATAACGGAACTCTGGCTTTCCCGAAGGAAGCGCAGGAAATGAATCTGGTATTTGAAACAATTACATCATTGAGAAATGTTCGCCAGAGCTTTAACATTTCCACCTCGCTGAAAATTGACATTGAAATAAGAGCTGACAAAACTGAAAAGCCCGTTTTTGAGGCGATTGAATCATATATTCAGAGATTGGCAAAGGTTGAAAATATTTCGTATGCGGACAAAACTTCTTCCGCCCCGAAAAAATCAGCAAGTGCTGTTGTATCGGCTTCAACAATTGTTATTCCTCTTGAAAACCTGATTGATTTTAATGAAGAAATTAAGCGTCAGCAGAAGAAACTCGAAAAACTGACAAACGAAAAGAAATCTCTTCAGGCAAGAATAGATAATCCTAAGTTTGTTGCAAATGCTCCGAAAGAATTAATTGAGCAGACAAATGACAGAATTAATGAGATTAAACTTCAGGAATCGACAATCGAAGAGCTTATAGAATCTTTAAAGTAGCCGTAATATTTTAAGTAATGTTACATAACATTAAATAATATTTACAAATTGACATGCCTTTGATATTATATGCAACATGATAGGCTTAATCTTAGAATTGGAGTAAATATGACATCAAAGGAATTAGATTTTGAAGAATTGCTGAAGCAATATGATTATAAGTTTCAGAAAGGCGATCTTGTAAAAGGTATTGTTTGCGGCTATGACGGACAGGGTGTAATGGTTGATATCGGAGCAAAGACAATTGCGATAGTGCCAACCAGAGAAGCCGTAGAAAAAGATGAAAAAGTTGAAGACAAATTTGAAAAAGGAACTGAGTACGAATTTCTAATCATAAGAGAAGAAGATGAAGACGGAAAGTTCCTTTTATCACGTAAGAAGGTAGATTTTGCATATGCCTGGAAAGAACTTGAAAAGGTTAAAGAAGCAGATGAAACTATTCTCGGTACGGTTGTCGGAATTGTTAAGGGCGGTATTCTTGTTGAAGTTTCCGGCGTAAGAGGCTTCGTTCCTTCATCTCAGTTAAGAAGCAAAGAAACTGATTTAGAAGTCGGTTCTAAACTGGAATTGAAGATATTAACATTAGACAGTCAGCAGAACAACTTCATCCTTTCAAACAAGAAGGTTTACGATGACAGTGCTGTTGAAGCGAGAAAGAATGTATTTTCTCAAATTGAAGCTGGTCAGGTAGTTAAAGGTGATGTTGTAAGAATTACCGATTTCGGTGCATTCATTGATCTTGGCGGAATTGACGGTTTGCTTCCGTTATCTCAGTTATCCTGGAGATGGATCGACCATCCGACAGATATTCTGAAAGTCGGGGATAAAATTGACGTTGAAGTTATTGCTGTTGACCACGATAAACAAAGAGTATCCTTGAGTTTGAAAAACCTTGAACCGGATCCGTGGGTTGAAGCGGAAAAGAAAATCAAAGAAGGCGATAAGGTTGAAGGTACAATTACAAGAATAAAACCATTTGGTGCATTTGTTGAGGTATTTCCGGGGGTTGAAGCTCTTCTTCCTCACAATGAGGTTATTGAACTTCAAAACAGAGATGGAAATATATTGCAGGTAAATGACAAAATAATGACTTATATTCTTAAATTTAATCCGAGTGATAAACGTATTGCCTTAACCGTTAATGAACCTACGGCAGAAGATAAAACGGAAGAATAAAATTATCGGAATAAATAAAAAGACATCTCAAAAAAAAAGAGATGTCTTTTTTTTGTACTCTAATCAGATGAACTTGATGTAAATTTCTACTATTAATAAATTATTTTTGCCCAAATTGTTAAATAAAACTGAAAGTCGTGCCGTATAATAGATATAGGCAATATTGACTTTTGTAAAATAATCATTAAATAGGTCAATGTAGTAGTTAAATATTAAGAGGAGAGCAGCTATGGGTATGGCAGCATCACAAGCCAGATGGCTTGCATTAACCGCGAGAAAAACAAATGTTGAGTACGAAGGACAGCAGATTAACCAGGCTCGTACGGCGTTAGCAAATAAGGCTGCTAATACATTCAGCGAACTTCTTGCTTTGGAAGTGCCGACAGCACCGAGTACTCAGGATTTTACAAAAATTAAGTATTCCTATATGGAAGGTAATATTACTGAATTTATAGAAGATATGACCCAACTTACCAATGATCCTGACGGTTTCAACTATATGGTTTCGCATTTTCACTATGCAGATGTATTTACGGGTATAGAAAATAAATTAACCAATCCGCAGGTAATACTTGATGCCGGCAACAATCCTGCATATGTTGGTAACTGTGAGCTTGTTCCATATGATCCAACAAATACTATGGAAAAAGCTGCTTATGAGCAGATATGCAGAGATTGGCCAAACTCACGGTTCGCTCAGGCTGATCCTTCAGAAATATTCAAATGGGTATTTCAGGGGCAAACACGGTATGCTTGTTTAGAGGACCTTAGAAGGACTGCTTCAAGCGGACCGGATTCGAGCACTCCGTCAGAAAATCAGGACAAACTGTTTTATTATATTGCTCAGGATATGAATCAAAAGATAGAGAGAAAAGAGAAAGCAATTGTCGATATTAATAATCAGGGCAGAGTTCAGTCTGTAATGTATGAAGATTCCTCAGCAACATATCCTGTTATAACATCTACCGAAACTGATACCATGGCATATGAAGATGCTATGAACCAGTACAGGTACAATATGGAAGTGTATGAAAAAAGGATTGCAGACATCAATGCAAAAACCGAAAAGATACAGGAGCAGGACAGAACGTTAGAATTGAAGCTCCGCCAGCTGGATACAGAGCAGGAAGCGCTTCAGACAGAAATGGAAGCAGTACAAAAAGTAATTCAGAAGAATATTGAATCTACATTCAAGACATTTGAATCATAGTATAAAAGTGTAAAGAGAGGCTAAAAATGTCATATAAAAACGATAGTTATCTGGTTATAGCAAATAAATTCGGCTCGGCAAGTTCGCAGGCGAAAGCACAGCTTTGGGAAACATATGATAAGTTGAGAGATTTAACCATATCCGGAGCAGGAGGCGAGGGTACAGGCTGGGGTACAACAGGAAGCTTTTTATACAGAATGGCAAGCCTGATGGCACCATCAGCATATTCAACCATATTCGGAAGTTCCGAATCCATGAATATTCCCGGAACGTCCTATTATTCCTCCCTGAATGGGGGTTCCGCTTTTGGGTTAAATTCGTTGTATAATTATTCGGGCTTCCCGGGCGGGGCAGCACCAATATCCTGGGCAAACGGATTTGCGACAGGCGGTGCTTCCGCAATCGGAGGCTGGGGAACAAATCCGGCATTGAGTCTAGCCTCAAGTTTATCAGGTACGGCAACCGGATTTGCATCCGGAGTAGGAGGACTGGCTGACATTGCAAGTGCAGCCGCATACGGCGTTGGTGCCGCAAATGGTTACGGTTTTGTCGGCAGAAATATAGTTTTACCGATAGCGAGTGTGATTTCTGGTTGGGGCGGTATAATGCAATCCGCTGCACCGTATCTTGGAGAATACGGTTTACCTGCCCTTGTAATGGGTAACCTGATGCAGGGTATTACTTCCGCACCGCTTGCGGCATACCAGAGGGTAACCGCCAATATTACCGCAAACGCTGATACAATACTTTCAAATAAAGTAAGAAATATTGAAACCGTTTGCAAAATGCTCGGAACCCAGGAAGATGTTGCCAAAAAGATGTTAAAAGAATCTATTGACGGCGACAGTAAAGCTATCCAGAATTTGTAATAAATTTATTCAGAGGCCGGAAATAATGGGTGATTCCAGAACATATACAAGGTTAGTGTGTGACACATTAATAAAACAAAATATTGTGTGTATTTTTATACACAATATTGTAAAATTATATTACACATTATTTTCTCATCCGCTAAATTTATTAAAGTTTAACGAAAAAATTCCGATAAAGCATTTGGAAAGATATGAGAATATATCTTTTGACAGTGAAAAAGATAAAAAAAGCATTTTAGGTTAAGACATGTTAAGTTTTTATGTAAAAATACGCAATATTTTCGTTCCGCGTGTTTTTATATACATGTAGAATCTAAAGTGTACAGGAGTAATAAATATGTCACTTCGAGATACTTTAGAAACGAATATAAAGAGAATCATAGATTTCTTGATATATTCAAAGAACTTTATCATTAGGAAAAGTCCTCTAAAAGCTATGGTAAACAACATTGTAGAAGGTTTAAAAGATTTCTTGACAATGAAGAAAAAGCTAAAAATGGCGCAGTACCGTTTAAGCTACCACCAGCACCAGTTTATGAAAATGGAAAAACTGATTGCAGAAAACAATCAGCACAGCTTTTTAAAGGGAAATCATCTTAATGAAACAAGATAAAGGGAATTAAAAAATGGGCATGATTACCGATACAATGAGGTATCACGAATTACAAGGTCAAAAACGAGATTTATCGTTTAAAATCCAGCAAATCACCATGGAAAAAAGCCGGCTGGTAAAATCAGGAAACGACTTAATGAGAGTCGGTACAGATTACGACCCAGATTCTCCGGCAATGAAAACCCTGCAAAAACGTCAGGCAGATATGAGATTAATAGAAGAACAGTTGGAACAGCAAATGAGTGAATACAAAATTCAGCTGCAGGCGGTAGATGCGGAGTTAGGTGATTGTAAACAAAGATTAGGCGAAGAAATAAAAGAAGAAATGAAATATTCATTATAAGGGTAAGAAAATTACAAAAAAGATTCAGCCAATGGCTGAATCTTTTTGGTGTATAAATATAAAATAATTAAGTAATTTGTAAATTTTTGTAAATACATTTAAAAACTGCGGTAATTCAGCATTATTGTATAAATAAAACTCTTAAAAAATATTTTGTCTGGCAATTATTTCTTGCAAAAAAACTTTATATACACATAAGGGAATATAAATAGTACGAGGAAAGGGGACTATTATGGATATGAAAGTTAATGGCGTACAATTACCTGACAATAAAACAGGTTTTACGATGGACGAATTAAAAAGCATGTCAAAACAGCAGTTATTAACTATTTTTGATACTAATAACAGTGGAAACATTTCTGACGAAGAATTAAATGCAAAAGGATTAGATGGTAAAGAATTATCGGAGATGAAAGCACATGTAAGCTCTATTAAACTTTACGCAAATGAGACAGAAATAGGCAAGGTTACCTTTAATAAGAACGAGGTTTTAAATGCCAGTACCAGAAAGGATTATAAAGCATATGGCCAGCCGACAATACATATAGTTGAAACAACTTTTGGTACATTTGAATTTCGTGATGATGAAAGTTGTCATCAGGAAGGCAAAACAAGTATATTAGGCGGTAAAGTAACAAATGCTTTATTGTGGTCATACAAAGGTACAAATAAAGCAGATACATTATCTTTAAAAGATTCTTATATTGGAGTAGCTGAGATTGGAGATGGTGAAGCCGACGTTATATATCTTGACGAAAAATCAACGTTTGGATTGTTTGGTGACTATAAACATTTAAAAGTAGACCATTATAAGGATAAAATAATAAGAGAAAAATCCAATTAAAATAGCTTGCATCGTGTATTATAATGCACGAAAAGAATATAAGGTGCGCTTACTAAAGGCACACCTTTTTTTATGTCATTACGAGGGAGGCAGAAGCCTGCCGACCGAAGTAATCCAGCTGATTATATGACGATAAGACGTCAGGACGATAAGACGTAAAGTTCATATCGGTGCTTCGCACAATTTAATAAAATAGGCTGGATTGCTTCAACGGCAATCCTTTGCCGTTTCGCAATGACATGAATACTGGTGAGGGGTATTTATTTTTAAATTAAGTTCATACCTCACCTCAAGCTGTATGGCGCACTTGCGTTTGCCAACAGCTTGTATCCTCTCCTACTCTTTAGTAGAGGTGAAGATGTGCCTCATATTGAAATTCTTTTCTCCCCAAGGAGAGATTCAATACTAAAAAATTGAATTAAATAAAATAAACGTAACGAACTTAACGACATATCGTCTTAACGACTTAACGACTTTAGTCCGTAGAAAAGTATGATAGACTTCAGTCTGCCCAATAAAAAATAGATTTACGGGTTGGGTTAAACCAACCTTTTCTCTGTAATTATGCTAACTTGTTACTTTTTGCATAAAAAAATAACACCCTTTGAAGGTGCTACTTTTCATTTGATAATCAAATTCGGGAATTTACTCGAATTTGTAATTATCAGTGGCCTGAAGCTGTTTTTTCTTTAAGTTGTGCATAACTGCATCAACAAGAAGCTCATATGATTTCATGTTCTCAATATTTGGAAACTCCTCTTTGAGCTGTTCTCTGACCATTGCTTCCAGCCTGCGTTCGTCAGAATTTGTTTGAATATCTTCTACCCCGCTTACCATTTCAATATATTCTGCGGAAGTTTTATCAGCCGAATGATTTGCATAATTTAACCAGCGTAATTTGGGACTGATTGCATCTTTCAACTGTTTTACAATTTTTAAGTTTCTAATTCGGTCTATCATGGTTACCTACTACTTTTGTTCCTTCTTATATTATTTTAAAGTATCCTGAAAAAAATAATTTACTTTTTTACATGAAATGTAAACAAAATGTTACATTTCCCGAAATTCAGATTATAGTTGAGCAAAATCAGTCAGCCGTTCATATTTTTTCTTTAACATTGTTAACAATGCCAGACGATTTTCTTTAATTTTTTCATCATTATCCATGACAAGAACATCATTAAAGAATTTTTCAACGGACGGATTAATTTCTATTAACTGTTTCAGGTATGTATTATAATCAGCATCATCTTCAACAGTTTTAATCTGTTCTAATAACATATTCTCGGCAGATTCTCTAAACAAGCTTCTGTCAACGGATTTTGAAGAATCTTCTTTCAGTATTCTTAAAACTCGGTTGGCATTTTCTTTTAATTGTTCATTATCTATGGTTGAAACAACTTCAACTCTTTTAACGTAATCGTTCAAATCTTCAAGAGGATTAGAGCTTGATGCGCATGCCTCAAGAACATTTTTGGAATATTTGTCAGAAAGGTAAATAATTAATCTCTGAACAATAAACTCACGTATTTCCTCAAGAACCTTGCCTGACAGTCTGTCTGCACTTGAGCCGGCAAAATTCTTAACCTTATCAATTATATTGCCGTCAACAGATTTGATTGGCAGTAACAGTAAAGTTTTAATTATTAAGTCATTCAAATCAATTCTCAAATTGCCGTCAAATACTGTCCTGATGATACCTAAAGCGGCACGTCTTACTCCTAACGGGTCGGAAGACCCTGTCGGTTTTTTACCTTCAGCAAAAACTGCGCATATGGTATCCATTTTATCGGCAATACCGACAATCTGACCTTCAATACCTTTTGCAGTTTCACTTTCCGCATTGAGCGGGAAATAATGCTCTTTAATACCCTCACAAACGGCACTGTCTTCACCGGATACTTTTGCGTAATCTGCACCGATAAAGCCCTGTAATTCGGTAAATTCAAAAACTAACTGGGTTGTTAAATCTGCCTTGCATAAATAAGCGGTTCTCTCTGTTTTATCCGAATTTATGCCAAGAGATTTTGCTATATCTTTTGATAACGCAACAAGACGAAGAGTTTTGTCATAAACAGACCCCATGCCCTTTTGGAAAGTTACACCTTTTAAATCTTCAACGTACGCTTCAAGCGGTTTTTTTGTATCTTCGGTAAAGAAAAACACCGCATCATCTAATCTTGCTTTTATTACTCTGACATTACCCGCTTTTATGTTTGAAAATTCATCCCCGATGTAGTTTGTCATAGTAATGAATTTGTTAATCAGTTTGCCGTCTTTATGAAGAGCAAAGTATCTCTGATGAACCGCCATTACCGTTACGGTAACTTCTTCCGGTATTTCAAGATATTTCGGGTCAAATTCGCACACTGCGGGAACCGGATATTCCGTAATAAACGTAACTTCTTCCAATAAGTCATCCGTATAGTAAGGGACTGCACCAAGTTTGTCCGCTTCGGCTTTTGCTAAATCAATAATCAGCTGTCTGCGCTCATCCTGATTAACAATAACGTGTGCATCACGCATTTTTTCAATATACTCGTCAGGATTATTGATTACAATGTCCTTGTTATCAAATCGGTGGCCTCTGGATTGATTTGAAGATTCTTTGTCAATAATTTTTACCTTAACCTCATCCCCGTCAAGAACGGAAACAATCCATCTTATCGGTCTTGAGAATTTTTCTTCGTTATAACCCCATCTCATAAAGTGTGAGCCCTGAAGTTTTAAAACAATTTTTGAAACATTGTCCTGTAAAAGTTCTTTAATTGATTTACCTTTAACAACAACACGGGCATAAACATAACCGTCCTGATTAAACAAGTCATCGGGATTTATGTTATTCTTTCTTGCAAAACCGATACCCGCCTGAGTTAAAGCGCCGTTATCATCATATGCAACTTTGGCAATAGGGCCTTTTATAAGTTTTTCTTCGTCCGAACTTTTTTCAACAAGTCCTGAAACAATTACCGCAAGACGTCTTGGGGTGGCATAAACATCAACCTTATCATAACCGACCTTGTTGTCATTCAAAAATTTTTCAAATCCGTCTTTTAACTGCACAATTGCCTGAGGGATAAACCTGTATGGCAGTTCTTCCGTCCCTATTTCCAATAAATATTTACTCATCTGTCTCACCTTTAATAAAATTATATCTAACAAAATTATAAATAAAGGACAGTGCGTTGTAAAGCACTACTTGCGTATTTTCGTAAAATAAACTATAATTACGTGAGAGAGAGTTATGGGTTATAAAATTTTAGCAAAAAAAGAAATATGTCCGAATCAATATGAGCTGACGGTTGAAGCTCCCTATGTTGTCAGAAATGCTCAAGCGGGGCAATTTATAATTTTCCGTGCGGAAGAAAACGGTGAACGAGTTCCGCTTACAATAGCAGATGTAAATAAAGATACCGGAGCCTTAACCATAGTTTTTATGGCTGTCGGATATTCTACAAAGAAACTTGCACAATTTGAAACAGGTGATGAAATACCGGATATAGTCGGACCTCTCGGCAAACCGACAGAAATTAAAAATTACGGTACTGTCGTTTGTCTTGCTGGCGGTTATGGTGCTGCTCCATGCTACCTGATAGCAAAAGCCTTTAAAGAGGCGGGCAACAAAGTTTATATGGTTATGGGTGCAAGAAATAAAAATCTGATATTCTGGTCTGATAAGATGAAAATGGCATGTGATGAGCTTTTTATAACCACTGATGACGGTACTCTCGGAGAAAAAGGCTTTGTAACTGACGTATTAAAAAGGCTTATGGAAAAAGAAAAAATCGATTATGCGATTGCTGTCGGCCCGATGCCGATGATGAGAGCGGTTGCTAATATGACAAGAGATAAAGGGATATATACCGAAGCCAGCATGAATCCGATTATGGTTGATGGTACAGGCATGTGCGGGGCTTGCCGTCTGACTGTTGACGGAAAAGTTAAATTTGCCTGCGTTGACGGTCCTGATTTTGATGCACACAAAATTGATTTTGATGAAGTGATAAACAGGACATCAATATATAAAGATTTTGAAAAAAAACGTGATGAAAATTGTAACTTACTAAAAAAAGGAGAATAATATGGTTGTTGACAGAAAAGAAATTCCGTTTTGCCCGGTTATGAGTGCAGGATGCGACATAGATAAAGTTTGTACCCAGGACAGGTGTGCCTGGTACCTGGCTTCAGCAAGAAAATGTGCTGCTTATATTATAGGTTATAATTCATTGGTAGAGGCAAACTCTAAACAACTCCCAAAGAAACGCATATAGTCAAATAAAAATCTCAGGAAAATTATAAGAGAGATACAATAACACTATGAAGATTGTTCTGTGTATAAAACAGGTTCCTGATACAACTGATATAAAGTGGACAGAGAATAACACGATTTGCCGTGACGGTTTGGAGAGCGTTATTAATCCGTATGATGTTTATTCGGTTGAAAATGCCCTGCATTTAAGAAATGCGTGCAAGGCAGCGGAAATAACAGCGTTTTCTATGGGACCGTTACAAGCTGAAAATATGCTGAGAAAAGCACTTGCTCTCGGTATAGATAATGCTGTTTTGTTGTGCGATAAAAAATTTGCCGGCTCAGATACCTACGCAACGGCAAAGACTATTGCATCGGGGATTAGCAAGTTTGTACCCGATTTTGATTTAATTATATGCGGTCAATTCGCAACAGACGGAGATACCGCTCAAACGGGGCCAAGTATAGCGAACTTTTTAGATATCCCTCAGGTTACGTTTGTAAGGGAAATTATTGACTGTTCAAACAGAGAAATAGTTGTTAAAAGAGAACTCTCAGACGGGGAGGAAACCGTAAAAGTAACATTACCTGCACTGATATGTGTTTTGAAAAACGAAAAGGAACCGACTCGGGCAACAATTAACGGTATAAAAAGTGCTTCAAAAAAATCCGTTGTTATAAAAAGTGCGGAAGATTTGGGTATATCTTCGGACTTAACAGGTATTAAAGGCTCTCCTACCTTTGTAAGCAAGGCTTTCAGGGCTAAAAAGCGGGAAAAGAATTGTGAATTCACGGATAATATAGATAAATTAGCCGAAGCCGTAGAATTTAACGGAGATTCTGAAAATGAATAAGGGTATTTTAATTTGGGCAGAAATTTCCAGAGATGATTATGTAAATCCCGTAGTCTTTGAACTTGCAGGCAGGGCGGCGGAACTTTCCGGTGCGCTTGATGAGTCGCCTGTCATGGCACTCGTAATGCTAAAGCCTGAAATGATTGATAAATACAAAGAAGCATTTTCTATAAACGGTTTTGATAAAGTTTATTATTTGGAAAATTCTGAATTTGGCGAATATAAAACAGATATTTTTTCTAAAATCGCAGTAGAGGCGGTAAAAGATATTAACCCTGAAATTTTCTTAATCGGGGCAACAAATCAGGGCAGAGATATTGCTCCGCGAATATCTTCCGCTTTAAATACAGGGCTTACCGCTGACTGTACCGCACTTGATATCAATGAGAACAAAAAACTTGCAGCGACAAGACCAACTTTTGGCGGGCAATTAATGGCAACAATATTATCAAAAACATTTCCTCAAATGGCAACAGTCCGTCCCGGCACTTTTAAAGCTCCAAAAACGGATAAAAGAAAAGAAACCGAGTTTATAAAATTAGATATAGATACCGGGGATATAAAATCAAAAATAGAAATTCTTGATTTTAAGAAAAAAATATGCAGTGAGCTGAATGATATTGACAGTTCGGATATAATTGTTGCAGGCGGAAGAGGAATGCAGACGAAAGAAGGTTTCGAGTTACTAAAAAAACTCGCTGACAAATTAGGAGGTGCTGTCGGTGCAAGCAGAGTAGCCGTAGAAATGGGGCTGGCTTCTCAGGATTGTCAGGTAGGTCAGACGGGAAAAACGGTTTCCCCCAAATTATATATAGCCTGCGGTATTTCCGGAGCTCTTCAACACACAATAGGAATGGAACAATCTCATAAAATTATTGCAATAAACACTGACCCTGATGCACCTATTTTTCAAATAGCAGATTACGGATATGTCGGCGATGCCTTCGAGGTTATTCCGCAATTAATTGAAAAACTTTAAGTAAAATTTATCTTACTTTATTTTCTTCCCCTTTAAGTAATCTTTGGATATTAGTTCTGTGAAGCCAAATTATATATACGGCTCCAAGTGCGCAATACCCGACATAAGCTGCATGTCCGTCCAGAAAATACATAATAAAAGGGGATATGGCAAGGGCTGTTATAGATCCGAGTGAAACATACTTGGAAATGTAGGTTATTGTCCCCCATATAGCAGCAATAAGTAATCCTACCTGCCAATTTAGTGCGAGAATTGTTCCTACTCCTGATGCTACGGATTTTCCGCCCGTAAAATTTAAAAATATTGATTTAGAGTGTCCCAAGATAACAGAAACAGATGCGAGTACCGGCAGTAAACCTATCCCGGAAAAAGATGAGCCAAATATGCTTGCCAGAACGACAGGTAAGGCCCCTTTAAAAGCGTCAAGGAGAAGGGTTATAAAAAACCACTTTTTACCCATTACTCTTTTGACATTTGTTGCGCCTGTAGAACCTGATCCGATTTCTCTGATATCTTGTCCTTTTGCAAGTTTTACTATTATATAGCCTGTCGGAATTGAGCCGATTAAATAAGCAATTACGACTGTAACTAAAATTTCAACAATTCCCATAATATCTCCCAATCTAATATTTATAACGTATAGCATTATATCATATGTTTTTATATAATTGCAATATTGATAATAATATGGAATTATGGTACTATTTAGTAAAAGAGAGAGAGTAGGTAAATGAAGAAGAGATACATTATTTTGGGAATCCTTACGGTTGCAGTAATATCTGTATTAGGTCTTATCGGGATGGTGCTGAAAAACATAAAAGTCGATAATTTTAAACCGGCCGCAGTAATATTCGTTATTGATTCGTCCGCATCAAACCAAAAAGAGCTTCCGGAACAGAAAAAGTTGGTAAGACAAATTTGTAATACCTTAGACCCGGAAGATCAGGTAAAAATTATAAGGGTTTCTGAGGATGCATATCTGATATATGAGGGTGCTCCGTTTAACGGAAGTAATATTGAAAAGGTAATGAATGAATTTACCAAATATGACAGTAAAGATTACGGTACGGCATACGGTACGGGTTTAACAAAGGCTTTTAATTATTCCGTACAAATGAAAAAGAACGGATATTTACCGGCGATAGTTGTTATCGGTGATTTGGAAAACGAGGGTGCAGCCGAGAAACAATTAAATTGGGATAAACTTCCAAAAGATGTCCAAAAAGTCCAGCAAACAGCTCCGGATTTTGCAATGATGTTTTTATATGCTCATCCGTCAAAATTAGATAAAGTAAAGGAAACGCTGTACCCTGTATTAGGTGAGAGAAAACTGTTGATTTCTACCAAGCAGAATTGTGATAAAGCGATAAGAGAATTTTTGCATTTGCTGGACAGATAGAGAGGGCTCAATGAGTATTGTTATCGAATCTGCTAATGATAAAAAAGAATTTAATAAGACTCTTATTAACATAGGTTCAAACCCTAAGTGTGATTATGTTATAACTCCGGGATTTGAGTTTTTGATAACGGTTCAATACGATAAAAAAAATGAGATTTGTACCGTTATAAATAATGTAAAAAGTCCGAATATTCTTTTTAAGGGTGAAGTCCTCCAAAAGGCGGTTGTTACAAGCAGTGCAAGACTTGAATTAAAGGATAGTGACCAGTTTATACAGATACAAGTCGGTGAGGATATATCAATCGATTCTGATTTTTCTATGAAAATAAATCTTTCCGAAGAAGATTTAAAAGAACTGTACGGAAATAATTCAGAAAATGCAGGTGTTGCCAAAATAGAACATATGCGTCAGCCTATCGAAAAAGCAAGAATAGCTATTCTGAAACAAATTGCTTACCCGATAACGGAATTAAAATCCAAGATAAAAACCCAGGTCAGAACAAATGTTTTTTTGCATATAGCCCTGTTTGTTTCTTCTGTATTCAGTGCTTTTGCCGTTGCTAATTATCTGATGGGTTTGTCGGCACAGGAAGCTTCCGGTCATGTATATCTGGCGACAAATATTCCCGTGTGGCTCGGGGCAACATTTATTGTTTTTGCAATCGGCCTGATGTTAAAACAAGGTGTTTATCTGTATTTGGTTGACAAAAGAATGAAGAAAGTGTCAGGTACATCCCAGATAGCAAGAAATTTTATGCTTATAACTTCTGCAATATTTATTTTGGCAATATATACAGTGAATTTAAACTATTATTCGGCAATAAGTGATTTCTTTTCTTTCGCTGTATTTTTAACGGTATTTTTTGTCGGAATTATGATTACTACGGCTATTGCGTGCGGTTATTTTAACGAAAACAGTGCAGCTTTTAAATCTGTTTTGCATAAATATGAATTCAGGGAAGATTTTGAAGAAGTACAAAAAGCTTACCGTATCTGGATAGATCGTTACGTAAATAACTTTACTGTTGAAAAAATTAAATCTATAAAAGATCGCTTATTGAATTTACAGTTAAAGTCTGTCGGTGAAACTGCCGTAGGAATTATAACGGCACCGTTTCTTGCATATGGGGTATCTAATACCTTAGCAATGTGCTTTCCGGAATTTGCCGGGTGGGTAAGAATTTCCGGACTCAGATTCAGTCCGGTATTCCTGGTTCTTGCAACTTGTCTTATCATATTTGCGTTCTTTATGTTTGTTTGTGCATTTTTGGCAGAGAGAAAAATTAAAGCTTCCGAAATTATCAAGCAGGACGGTTATGTTGATTACAGGCAGCATGGTGTCATTATATACGGATTAGAAGGTACAAGAAAACTGGAATCGGATAAAAAAAGATTTTTGGCTATGGCTTGTGCTATTGTCTTTATAGAATTTACCATGAATATTTCATATTTCATGACGGAAATCGGCGGAGAAATAAAAGGTGTTTGTATGAGTTTTGTGGCTGCATTATTGCCTACGGCGCTTCTTATTGCCGAAACAATACTCCTGGCATCAAGCAGGTTTGACGTGTATGCTTGTGAAGAATTAATTGCAAAACTGGATAAAGAATAATCTATGCAAAATTTAAAAGTAATTATTATTTCACTATTAATATTAATAACAATTTATACAGCAGTATCAAAACCTGTATTGCATAAGCATTTTATAATGGTTCCCGAAAAATTCAAACTTACAGGAATAAATCAGGCTCCGGAGGATTATCAGAGTACAACCTTGTTCAAACTAAATGATATAAAAATATCTGCAGCAACAACAGAAACTCTTACAGATTCTGATAAGATTGATACGGATACCCAAAAAGTTGAGTATGAAACGAAAATAATACCATCTTCGTTAGCAACAAAAACAAATACAAATTCTCAGTATTATACAACTTATGCGGAAGCCGAAGATCAAAGAATTGCACTATCCAATCAAATAAGCTCAGAAGCTATGAGAAAATCAAGAGAGGCAGAATTAGCAAGAAAAAGAGAAGAGGAAAGACAAAGAGCTAGAGAGGAACGCCGAATAAGCAATAAGCCGGCAGACAGGTCAGGCTTAAACAGACAAAGGCCCGCACAATCGCAAAATAATCCTAATGATATATTATCCATGCTTGATAATATTGTTATCGGGGAAGGAAGTTGTCCCGTATGTGATACTTTAAAAAACAGACGTGCAGCTATGGATGAAGAAACAATTGCCTGGAATGTCTGGAGAAGCCGCATTCAAAACAAAATAATGGATACCGCAAATGTAGATGG
>DBXD01000005.1:6613-8178 GCA_002309425.1 Cyanobacteria bacterium UBA1221 | reverse complement strand
GCAAATTCCCGTTATCCTGAGATGAATCCGGAAATAGTAAATGCTATAAAAAAACTTGAGCATACTGAAATATTAAAATTCCCCGAAAAAACGAAACGCAAAACTACAAGGTTCACCGGTGCTTTTATGCTGGCAACATACACCCAATATTCATCACCTTCTGATTATAATGATTTTGAAAGAATAATAAGGACAAATCCTTAGAGAAGATTTGTCCTGTATTGTGTTTTCCTATATTCCTATATTTCCAACGATATTACGCAATAAAATTTGACGGCCCGTAAAGCCCTGAACCATGAAAGAATGATTGTTTCATAATCTCTATCAATGATTTTTTTATAACGCATTTATTACTCAATTCAACTTCGTTTAAAGCTATTGATGTGGTCTTGTATTTTTCTGAAACCGTGTTTGGTAGAATAACTGTCTTTGCCATATAAACCTCTCTCTGATATATTTATTGCTCTCATATATATAAAAAATTATTCCCAAAAATTATTGCCTTTTTATATAACATTTATATAAAAGTTGTTACAAATCTTTACAAATATTTTTTTTGTTAAAGATTTTTGCGGTTTTTACCGATATATGAAGTAAGTATAAAAAGGAGCGACCATGGTTGATGCAATAAATTCTATTAATGTTGCTACAAGATCAGTAGCGCAAGAGAGAAAAGACTATACAATTGATTGGAAAAAACTGACGGCAAGTCAGGTCCTTGAGTATGCGGATAAAGGGGAAGATATACCGGTTGCAATATTAAAGTGGGCGGAAGATTATGCAAAACTCACAAATGTTCCTGATGATGTTTCATATGAAGCGGTAAACGGTTCAACAGATGCTGATGATGCAAGAGCTGTTGAAAAGTCGGAAAAAGAGGGAGAGGAGGAAGCCGCAGCCGATGAAAACCCGGAAGAAGATAATAAAGAAAATGCCGAGCTGTCACCGTATGAACAAGCAGGAATACTAATACAGGAAAGTAATGTGTCAAGAAATACCGTAAATAACGCCACTATGGATGGTGTTGTGAAAATTGCAGAAGAAAAAGTCGTCGGTGCAAATTCGGCACTTGTTGAAAGGTTAACACAAGCAGAGGCAAGGTCAAAAAAAAATGAATATGATGAACTTTTAAAAAAGATTAGTTCGGATAAAAAAAATATTACACCTGACGACTTGAAAAAACTGGATGTAATATACAACCAGTTGACGGATATAGGAAATCGGAGTCAGAGTGTATTAACTTCATATGATGAGCAATTGAATGAAATAGAAACAGTGTTTTCTCAATATGATCTGTTGCCTCCTCCGGGTTACAGTAAAGCTGATGAAACTATGGATATTGGCAAATTACTTATTAAAATTGCAAACGAGGATGATGAAAACTTTAATATATTATATTATATAAGAGGTATGATGGCTTTTGCCTCAGGGGGGGCTCTCTCCGGGGCTTCATTATTAGGAGAAAATGTATTCCTCGCAGGTCATGAGTTAAATGCCGAATCAGTAGAAAAGGTGGTTGAGAGCATGGAAAAAGTTGAGGAGATAACTATGGTTAAAGGCAGCCG
>DBXD01000005.1:0-6512 GCA_002309425.1 Cyanobacteria bacterium UBA1221 | reverse complement strand
GATGACAAAGGAATCAAAGATTCCACAATTCTTGTAGATGATATTGAAATTAAACGCAGAAAAGAAAATCGCGGAGAAAAACCGGCTGAGTCATAAGTAAAATTATAACCCTGATGCCAGATATTCTTTTATGTAGTTATCATACAATTCCGGGCTGAAAAATCCTACTGCGAATTCCGCAATATTGTAACCGAGCTGCTGTGCATCCGGAACTTCAATCGGGGGTCCTGCGGGGGTCGAGCGTGACGGATTTTCCGGATTTGAAATAATACCGACAGAACGTAATAAAGTAACGGATAATGTGTTTTTGAAAACTTCATATTCCGTTAAACCTTTGGTAATTATTCCAAAATTCTTTGTTCCTACATACCTTTGCATAGGTGCAAAGTTAGTTTTTACTTCTATTCCGCGAGTTTTGGGCAAGTGCTCCCGCATATCATAATCAGGATCAAATTCACGTTTAATGAGTGTGTTCAAATCTTCAGAAAAAGTCTGATATATTGGCTCCTTTACGGTAAATCTGACCTGCCACAATTTATTTTTGTATTTATTATCCCACTCGATTTTAAATCTTATTAAATTAGAACCTCTGTCTAAAAATAACTCTACGTCAAAAAAGGATGTTTTTACTGTAATACCCGCTCTTAATTCACCATTCATAATATCTTTTGAACCGAGAATTTTTGCAATTTCAGGCTTTTCTTTTTCTACTGCTCCGAAATTGTAGGTATCCCCAATATCAGTATATCGGACAAAGTCAATTTCTACTCCGTCCAAAAGTTTTATTTTGTCCCCTTCTATTTTGAATATTTCTTTCAGAACACCCATCGGCGAACCGTCATTCTCATCAAAATTTATTGCTTTTAAGTATTTATATACGGTGGTGTAATCTTCTGTGACGGGTATCCGTTGGGTATCATACAGAATTTTATCGTCAAATCCGGCATGTTTTCCTGTGATTTGGCAGCCATCAGGAACTATGATATATTCAAATTCCGCAATTTTACTGTATTTCTTATAGTGTGATTTAAATTTTTCATAAAATTTTTCCTTATACAGAAAATGTAATTCTTTCAGTATCGTATCTGAGATTTGAATAACTTTTTTGTAGCGAATCATATTTTCCTGATGTACGTCATCTGTTGAACAGCCGCAAATACCGTCATGTGCCTGGTTTTTTAGGAGAACTTTATATGCATATTCTATTTCGTTGGTATATTTTCCGCCTAAACTTTCCTGCATCATATTTGCAAAGTGAAGTTTGCAGGAAGCAATGACATTTGCTCTCTTTATCTTCGTTCTTGCGGAATATGCACCCTGCAAAATAAAAGTCCTGCTGTTATCTCTCAGTTCATTATTCCATTCAAATTTAAAATTATTCTTTACAAGTTCAAAATACTCGAACGGATTAGAAAGTTTGATTTCATAATCTTTGAGCAGTTCATTAACCTGCCGTATTTGTTCGGTAATATCAGGTTCAACTCCTAGGTGGTCTGCACCTATCGGAAGTAACAGAACATTTCCTGATTTTTCGGCAATTTTATCGAGATTAGACTTTAACCAATCCGTTTTTTCTTCAATTGTTTTTTTAGAAGAAAAAATATCCATAAAATAACCGCGTACCAGATTAACGGTATTCACTCCGTTGAAAATAAATTCTGACGGAATTTCATCACCGCATCCGCGCCAGACCGCACACTTATCAATACCGTATTTTTTAAGAATTTTCGGAACATTTTGACTGTGTCCGAACGTATCTGCAAGATATCCTATAAAATCTTCGCATCCAAAATCTCTCGATATTCTCAACCCGATTTCAAGATTTTTTTCAAAACAAGATCTGTCTGTTAAAAATTCATCTACTAATGTGAAAAACGGACCGATAAAAAGTTTTTTTTCTTTTATTAATCGGCGGACAAGTTTTTCTTTTTCCGGTTTTATTTTCAGATAATCCAGAAGAGCAGAAACCTGTCCGTCAAAATAAAATGACGGTATTTGATTTTTTTCGAGCAAACTCAGCACATTGTCAAAAACTCTAATCAGGCGGAGTCTGAAAACTTCAAATTCCCTGTACCATTCTCTGTCCCAATGTGTATGTAAATATGCAATAACTTTTTTCTTCATGAAATTATTATACAGCCTAACTCCAAATTTTGGCAATATAATAAATTTCGCTGCATTTCAATAAAACCAAATGTTTTACGATTTATTTAATGATTATATAAGTTTTATATTTTAACTTTTGTAAATTTATTCAATGGAATTAGTTCTGGAGGATTATATTTTTTGCCCGTTTGTGTTATATATTTTAGTAATAGAACCCTGTTATATAAAAGTATGACTCTGGATAAAGAGAGAAATATGGAGGCATTGATGTCAGTAGGTCAATTTGTATTTATGTTACACAGCCACCTTCCTTATTACCGAAAAGCCGGTATGTGGCCGTTCGGTGAGGAAAATCTGTACGAATGTATGTCAGAAACATACGTACCTCTTTTGAATGCAATTTCAGAATTGTATGATGAAGGAATTCAAGCAAAATTGACGGTAGGAATTACCCCAATACTAGCCGAACAGCTTAATGATGAGCATTTAAAACACGGGTTTGTCAAATATCTTGATTCAAGGATAGCAAAAGTTGCAAAAGACCTTGAAAGATATCCTGACGAAAAAGTTCCTCACTCTCAACATTTAAAATATCTGGCAAAATACTATTTTGATTGGTTTAACCATATCAAAGATTCTTTCGTAAACAAATACGGAATGGATTTGATAGGTGCGTTCAGAAAGTATCAGGATTTAGGATGTATTGAAATTACTACTTCGGGTGCAACTCACGGATTTTCTCCGCTGCTTGCAACTGACAGTAATTTGAATGCACAATTTAAAGTCGGTTCCGATACTACAAAACGACTTTTCGGAAAGAAAGCGAAAGGATGCTGGCTGCCGGAATGTGCGTACAGACAAGGTTATGAGTATATCGGAAAAGACGGCAGAAAACACTGGCGTCCTGCGATTGAAGTAACACTTGAAAATAATGATATAGAATATTTCTTTACAGAATCACACGTTATTGAGGGTGGAAATTCTATCGGAAACAGACGTGTAATCGGTGTTTACGGAAATATTGAATACATACCGCTGCCTGACAGAGCACCGACAGGGTATGACACATATTCTGCTTATTGGTTACCTGATGCTCAGGTCGCAGTAATGGGAAGAAACGACAGAGCCGGCTATCAGGTGTGGTCAGCGGCTGACGGTTATCCGGGTGACGGATGTTTCAGAGAATTTCACAAAAAAGATGACAAATCCGGTATGCACTACTGGAGAATAACTTCACCTAAGACTGACTTGGGTGACAAGATGTTGTATGATCCTGTATTGGCATTTAATAAAGTCGGTGAAAATTCAGACCACTATACAACTTTAATTTACCACTTGCTGAACGATTACAAAAAAGCTCACAACGGTAAAGAGGGTTTGGTAATGGTATCATTTGATACGGAATTATTCGGACACTGGTGGTTTGAAGGTATTGAATTTATCAAACAGGTAATTAAGAAATTCAATAACTACGTACCTGATGTTGAACGTATGACGGCAGGTGAATACCTGAAAGCACATCCGCCTACGGAAGCTATCCAAATCCCTGAGAGTTCTTGGGGACAAGGCGGACACTTCTATGTATGGCAGAACCATTTAACGGAATGGATGTGGCCGATAATTCATGCTTGCGAAAAACGTATATGCAAAATTGCAGACAGGTATCCTGATATTCCTGACGATAAATTGCTGCACAGAGCATTAAATCAGATGGCAAGAGAAAATCTGTTGTTGCAGAGTTCTGACTGGCCGTTCTTGATCACAACGTGGCAGGCAAAGGATTATGCAACCGACAGGTTCAGAGAGCATGTTGACAGATTTATGTTAATCTGCGATATGATAGAAAGCGGCAACATTGATGATGCGAAATTAAGAGAGATAGAGAGTATTGATAACTGCTTCTCTGTAATTGATTACAGGGTATATCAGTCAATAGAAGAGGGAGTAATTCCTCAGCAATCAAAGAAATTGGCTCCGCTTTATAATGATTAGCAGTTAAGAAAAATATTGACAAAAACTCCGGTGTTATTGCCGGAGTTTTTGTTTTAATTATAAAAATAGTATGAGTTACAGACTATCCTTACTCTAAATCTATTGTATATATATAGTGACAATTTGCGGTAAATTCGTCAATGGGTATTTTTATTTCTCTAGAAGTATCCCAAGGATTTACTACATAAACAAATTTATTGTCCACTTTGTACAATGTATATGCATGTCCTGTATAAATCCCTTGCCATTCATTATTATATGCAAAGGCGCAATTGCCAATGATATTCCCCTTATTTGCAATAGATTTAAGATAATTAATAAGTTCTGTTCTTTGGTCTGAGGTTATACTATCTTGCCAAAAAGTACTATAATAAAATTGTTCTTTGCCTTTTTTACCACTTAATAATTCAAGCGCTTTTGCTAAATCATTTCCATTAATATCGTAAGGCTCACCTTTTTTAGCATGAGCTAAAAAATGGTCTCTTACTGCCATTTCTATTGCCCTCGCATCTCCTTCGCCAGTGGAGAGTTCACTAGCTTGATTAATCTGTTCCTGTGTATAACGATATGTTTGCTGACCTTCAGGTGCACCCTTTAGTGTGACAGTTATTTCATTTGTAATAGGATCTTTTTTTACTATTTCCTTTAATAATTTTTGTCCGCCTGGAGTCATTGTAAGAGATTTTATAGAACACGTTAACCAACATGTTCCGAAATGTCCTTGTGAAAAATCTTTATCCAATTTCCCATTTGCAGGTGCATAATTCTGATAATTTTCTTCATCAACATAATCATATTTATTTGTTACCCTAGCAAGCATTTGTAACACCACTGAGCCGGCTTTTTCAATATTTTCTTTATCATTTTTATGAATTAAGACTAAAAATTGGTTGTATAAATCATTTATATCAATATTACGTTCTTGTGCCAAGTCCATGCATATATCTTTGATATACGACAATATTTTAGCAGCGTACCTTTCGCCATAATCACAAATAATAGTCCAAGTAGGATATTCTGTAATTATATTCATATTAAGATTATCTTTTGATAATGACCATATTTTTTTCAGAATATTTTTTTCAATAATTTCATTATTATCCCCTTCGCAGTCAAATGTCCAATAGCTGCCAAAAGTAGTCATTGAACGTCCTTCTCTATCAAAAAATTTCATATCAGTCTTTTCTTCATCATAATGTCCATCGGTATCTCTTACGCAGTTTTCAATTATTGCTAAATTACCGTTTTTCCCAAATGTGAAGTATTGTGCGTTTTTATTTGTCGTGATTTCTTGCTGATATATTGTACCATTAGCCCGAAACCTGTAGATTTCGTGTCCTTCATTATTTTGATGATAAACGTAGGCAATATGTCCATCAGGTCTATAGGTTGCTGATTTAATAACTTTTTCTCCCATATGTATACTCTTACTGTACAGTACAAAGTCTTTTTTGGAGTTATCATAATGATATACTTCAATCAGTTTTCTGCCATTACCAATATCATAATGTACGTCTTTTCCAATAATTATGTCACGTGATATTCCATTTTCGTCTTTTAGGTGTAATTTCCCAATATATTCTTGTTTGTTACTTTTGGGTACCAATTCTTCTGTTGAAAATTCTTTCTCAAAATCAGTCCTCTTTTTATAATTTATTTGTTTCGGCTTATTTTGGATTTTTTCTACTAATGCCTCAAACATGGAACTCATACATTTTGTATCAGTAAATCCTATCTTCTTAAATTGATAATTTATTTCACTTCTTAGATTATTAATTAGAGGCTGGATTTCTCGATTTGCGTCTTCGTTAGCTTTTTCTAACTTATCTACCAAATCCAAAATTAAAAGTCTTCTTGTATTATTACTTGCACATTTTAAATTACATATTTCTTCCAAAAGATTTTTTTTATTTAATGTCTGGTAATCCATCAAAACTTCAATAATATTATTTTCGTTAAGTTGATTATAAATAATGGCTTCAAGATTGCTTAAATCACTAGAAAAAAATCCTTTAGAATTAGTAATATTAATTAACTCGTTTGTGATGGGGTTTTGTGATTTATTAGATATAGGTTTATTTATATTATTATCTTTTTGTTTAAAAATTTCAATTTGGCGTTGAGGATTTGTAGTCGCCGAGTTATCCGTAACCACATAAATATCTTTCATATTGTTTAATAACGTAAAATTATCCCCGATTTTCATATATATATAAAGTATATGAATAGTATAAATTTGATAAAAATAAAAAAAATATTAAAATTTGTTTACATTTCTTTGACATGTAAAATATTATAAATATAAAAAGCTATTGCAAAAAAAAAATCAGCATTTTATAATAATAAATGTCGAGAGGGGCAGAAAAAGCCTTTTGAGAAGTGACAAAAAAATATGGGAGCGTAGCTCAGTTTGG
>DBXD01000046.1:3600-75883 GCA_002309425.1 Cyanobacteria bacterium UBA1221 | reverse complement strand
AAGAACTTTAAAAATTTATTCTTAGGCATTTCAGGCCTTAAAATGCACGCAGACTGCAAAATTTGGTGACTAAGTAATTTAGTTATCAGGTTTAAGTTTTTACATAGGCAACTCGCATCAGCAACGTTAAGAGATGCTGACGACTGTTAATTTATTGCCTTATACTAATAATTTTTATGCTAAAATCTTATTGCAGGGATTGTATTTATGGATAAGAAAAAAGAGATTATCAAATATCTTGCAGACTTAGGGATTACCGTTAAAACCTCAACAAAAGCCAGAGGACATCAGGGATTTTTTTTGAAAAATCGAATTGATATTTCAAAAAATATAAAAGAAGACCGAATAATCCCGACACTTTTACATGAATTTGCGCATTATGTGCATTATCAACTTGAGCCAGATATGACTATTTCCGGCGGGACATTATCTGCAATATTCGGAGAAGATAATTCCACAATAAAAAAAGAACTTTTAAAGGTAACCAATTTCGTTGATGAAAATTCCCTGTGTGTAAGATTATACGAACACAAGGACAGAATAAAATCCAAAATACTTGAGTACGAAGACATAATAAAGAAAGATTATCCCAAATTTATGCGTTCAAAACCTTTTAAAGAATTTGACAAATACATAAATAAGTCTGATGCAAGATTTTTGCTTAAATATGACAGGGTTCGGCTTATCAGAGGATTTTTTAAAAAAAGTTCAAAACTTCTGACCATAAACTCGGTAGAAAAAGATTTTCCTGACATGCCGGCTGGTTTTGCCGCATACCTAAAATTACATTCCGCACAAAAAAAACAATCCCGTACATCTGCGAGAATAAATAAGCTGCAAAAATATTATAACAAACCGACCGAGCTGTTTGCCCGATTTATAGAAGGCCTATATCTTGACAGGGAATGGGTATCCGCAATTGCACCATACACAACAAAACTGTTTTACGAACGGCTAAAAAGCGGGCAATATCCAAAACTGGAACCAATTGTATATAAATACATATAAAACTAAAACTAATCAAACAAATCGTTAATTTTGTCTATTATTTCCTGAGGATCCATCTCATTTGTAACATTATTTATGTTTTGCGCATTCTGATATAACTTGGCGGCTTCAATTTTGTCGCCGGTAATTGCAATTGCTCGTGCAAGATTAAACTGTGCAAGAGCATAATTCGCGTTGCACTCAATCGATTTTTTAAACAATTCAATCGCTTTTTTTACGTGCCCCAAATCATCCAGATAAATTACACCCATATTATTGTATGCAATATCATAGTCAGGATTATATTCAATTGCCAGTTCATATTCTTTAATCGCTTCGTCAATATTTCCGTTACCCCAGTATAAAAATCCCAGGTTGCAATGGATTTGCGGATTTTTTGGCTGCAGGTCAAGAGCATTTCTATAAACGGTTAAGGCATTATTAAAATCTTCTTTATCATAAAATGCACTACCCAGATTTACATAAATATCAATATCCTCAGGAGTTTGCAAATATGCACTCTGGTATGAAGTAATTGCAGCATCCAGGTCCTCTTTAGTTTCCTGATAAATAAAGCCGAGAGTTTGATTAACGACACTCGTCCATTCTTTCCTCGGATTTAACGTTATTGCGGTCTGGAAATGAGCAATAGCTCCGTCAATATCACCTTTGACGAACAATATATTTGCCATATTTGAATGTACGTCGGGCATGTTAGGCATAATTTTCACAAGCTTTTCATACACTTCAACCGCATTATCATAGTCCCCCAATTCTTCATACGCATTTGCCAAATGCCTGTATGCCGGTATATTCAAGCAATCAAGCCATATTGCCATCTTGTACTCTGTTATGGCATCTTCAAAACGACCCAGCGAGCAATAAATATCTCCCAGCATTCCGTAAAAAGGAACAAACCCCGGAGCTTTGTCTATCGCATCTATATATACTTGTATCGCCTCATCTACGCCTTTTGAATTTGCTAAAATAACTCCCTTAATCCAGGTCGGAATAAATCTCAGGTATGATAAACTCTGGCATACATTTTTAATTGCTCTTATGTCAAAAGGCAATGTCAGCAAAGACAGAATGTACTCAAATTTTGATTCAAACCATTTACTAAAAGAATGAACGGATGACACGCTATACAAATTTGATAATAAATAGTGTGCGCTCGAATTTCTGAAAGGCTGAGCCTTTATGGACTTCTTGGCATTTAAAATCGCTTCGTAAAATCTTGCTTTTTTCGTATATGTTTCAGCAAGAAGATAGTAAGCCTTAGCCATTTTAGGTTCTTTTTCTATTGCGGTATCAAAATAGCTTATCGCTTTATCCAAATCACCTTTAAAATACTGAGCCTGCCCTATCTTAAAATAAACTTCCGCAGAATCAATATACGTTTCAGAAGCTCTCTGGTATTCGGTAATTGCCTCATCTATATACTGACATGAATTTGAAATATCAAGATGCCAGGCTAAGTATAAATCACCCAGCCTCATATGCAAATCGGCATTTGTCGGGTCTTTTTGCAATCCTAACTGGCACAATTCTATTGCACTCTTTACATTTCCTGTTTTGTATTCCTTATTAATCTTTTTTTCAAGTTGCTTAGTGTTGTTCATTTTTTTTAGTAATCTCTTGACATCTGCTTAATTCAATCCCATACTATTTATTGTAAATAATTTTCAGTAAAAAAGCAAGTTATTAATTTACCATAAGGAGTATTATGAAAGACAAAACAATTTATTTTATAGATGTAACAAACAGAGATGGCGTACAAACCTCCAGATTGGGTTTGGCTAAACTTCAAAAGACTATTATAAACCTGATGCTTGACGATATGGGTATTACCCAATCAGAGTTTGGGTTTCCAACAACAAAGCATGAGCTAAATTATCTTAACGGGAATTTGGAACTTGTTAAAAGAAAAGTCATTACCCGCACTAAACTTTCAGGGTGGATGCGGGCAATTGCGGAAGACGTTGAACTGTCTTTCAACAACGTACCCGAATTAAAAAACTGCAATCTTTCCCAATCAACGTCAGAACAAATGCTGAACGGCAAATATCAGGGTAAAAAGACCTTTGATGATATACTCGGAATGACCGGGGAAGCCGTTCGCTGTGCGGTATCAAAAGGTGCCGAAATTATCGGAGTTAATGCCGAAGATGCATCAAGAAGTGACCTTGATTTTCTTATTAAGTATGCAAAAGTTGCTCAAAAAAACGGAGCTCAACGCTTTAGATACTGTGATACTTTAGGTTATGAAGATCCTAAGACAACATACGACCGTATATATAAAATAGCAAGAGAAACCGGCATGTCTATCGAGACACATTTTCATAATGATTTGGGAATGGCTGTTGCCTGCTCTGTTATGGGCGCAAAAGCCGCAATTGATGCAGGAGTTGATGCATATATAAATACGGCAATCAACGGAATGGGTGAACGGGCCGGCAATGCGGATTTAGTATCCTGTCTGCTTGCCATACTGAAATCCGCAGGATTTAAGAATGAATACCACATAGACCCGAATATTGATTTAAGTAAAGCCTGGCAGCTTGCAAAATATACCGCATACGCATTTGGGGTTCCAATTCCAATAAATCAGCCCGCTGTTGGCGATAATGCGTTCGCTCACGAATCAGGAATCCACGCAGACGGGGCATTAAAAGACAGAAGAAACTATGAACTATACGACTACGAAGAATTAGGCAGAGGCGAACCTGAAATCATTGAAACGGGAAGAATGATTACAACCGGGGAATACGGCGGCATAAAAGGTTTCCGAAATGTATATAATAACCTGGAAATAGAGTTTAAAGATGAGCACGAAGCACGAAATATTCTTGAACTTGCAAGGTACGCAAATGTACATACTCAAAAGCCGCTTACCACAAGCGAATTACGCTTTATATATTATTATCCTGATATCGCGGCAAAAGTCATGACCGTATCACCATACTATGAACCTATGGGCGCAATAAAAGAACGTGTTGATGCACAAGTCCTCACGAAACCGCATAAAATTGTATAATAACCTTTCCCTTTTACTGTTTTTATAGTAGTATTAAACAAGGGAGAGAAATATGATTACGGAATTTTTGGAAAATATCGGTTTGGCTGAATGGATTGCAGATGCTATCGGGGACAGCATTGCTGTTTTGCCATGGCTTTTTATAATATTTATTCTTATAGAACTTTTCGAATACTACTGCGCAGACAAGGTAAAGAATTTTATAAAATATGCACACAAGAGCGGTCCTGTAATTGGCAGTGTTGTTTCTATCATTCCGCAATGCGGATTTTCTGTTATTGCAAGTACCCTGTATGTCAGAAAATATTTGACAATGGGAACTTTGATTGCCATATATCTGGCGACATCCGATGAGGCTATCCCTCTGTTGCTTGCAAAGCCCGAATATTTTAAATATATACTTCCAATAATCGGGTTGAAACTTGTAATAGCAATTCCGGCAGGCTACTTAATCGACTGTCTGTTTAAGCCTGAGCTTAAAGATAAACCTGAAACAGAGAGGTCTGATAAAAACATCGAAGATGTCGGCTGCTGCAGACACGAAGTATCAACCCCCAGCAAAAAACAATTATTTTGGCATCCGCTAAAACATACCTTTAGCATATTTGTATTTATACTTGCTATTACATTAATATTAAATTTTCTTATTGACGAAGAAAAAATCACAGATTTTTATCAAAACGGATTTTTATTGTACCGGATTATTCAGCCGATTATCACTGCATTTATAGGATTAATACCTAATTGTGCCATATCGTTGGCTATAACGGTAATGATGCTTAAAGGAACAATAAGTTTTGGTGCTGCTATGGCAGGGTTACTGTCAAATGCCGGCTTAGGTTTACTCGTTCTTTTAAAAGGGAACAGGGCAAAAAACAATATGAAAATTGTTGTAATCCTTCTTGTAATAAGTATATTATTCGGAGAGTTGCTTCAATTTATTCCGGCATTAATTAATTTGTAATAATTAATTAATCAGATTTGTGCGCCGCCATCCTGCATCTTTTTGACAACATTCTTGCCGCCTTCTGTTGCACGCATAACATTCATTACAAATTCGTTTGCCTCGGAATCTCTTGCAACAGCCTCCTTCATTGCACATAATTCTTCAAAACTTAATGAACTAAAGTCTTGCGACCTGCCGCCCAAACATTTTTTTAATAATTCCTGAGTTTTGTATTCAAAACCGCCAAGACCCATACTCATTGAATACCACAGATAAAATTCCCTTAAAAAAAGATAATAATCAATCTGATTATCCGCATCAATTACAAACATAGGCTCGGTATTTTTTGAAAGCCCCATATTTAGTATTGTGTTAAGATATAATGCCTTTTTACCTTCTGTTGCACAGATAAACCCTGTGTGTTCGCTTATTTTTTCCAGACTTTTTGCCGCATTTTTAATTCTGAAAACTTTAACTCCGTTTTCTTCAAGGTAATTTATCAGATATTCCGGATTGCTTTTCGCCGCTGCATTAATTTCAGAAACATCTTTTTTTACCATATCTATTATTTGTTTTGATTTTGTTGTAAATTCAACAGTTTCCGTTGCAGAAATTATCTGCTTGTTAGCATATGAGGAATAGCTGGTACCTCTGTTCCGTATAAATTCAAGTGCCGAAATCTTACTGTTTTTCGCCAATAAACCTTTTAACTTTTCTAAAAAATCCTTCATAGGTCGATAATAATATCAAATTATAATTCGGTGTACATCTATTTATATTAATTTTTGTAACAATTATATAATAAGTATATACTATTTATATCAATTTTTGGAGAGTTTTTGTTTTTATATATATGAGTAATATTAATCTCAATCTATCCGGAGATACTATGACAAAAATTAACAACTCAAGTTATTTTGAAAGACTACACTATATGAACCAAATGCGCCAGGCAAGCGGGCAATTTGGTGATAAGAGAGATAACCCGCTCTTTACAAGTTCGGGGCGAGAAGCTATATATCAACAAATATGGAATCAAATGGGGGGTTACGGAAATTTCAAAGAAGCTTCAATGATGGCAAGAATGCAGAAGGAAGCTAATCAGACACAATATACAATGATGACTATTCAAAGTTTAGGGTCAATGATGCAATCTTTAGGTGAAAGCGTTAAGAGTATCCTGAGTTTATTCGGGAAATAATAATATCTGCAGATCAATTATCAATTTTGCTTTTTTAGTTCGTCAAAATCAGCCCGAATTTCATCGGCTTTTCTGTTAAGACGGTTATACTTCTGAGAGTTAATTTCTCCGCCAATCAGAATAAGTATTGATGTATAATACAGCCAAACCATTAATACCGCAAAAGCCCCGATAGTACCGTAAACCATATTATATGTTTTCAGGTTATTAACATATACGGAAAAGCCCCACGATGCAACTAACCAAAACACAACAAAGAAAAAAGAACCCGGTATTGCACTTTCCCGCTTAAATTTTTCATTTCCTTTTAAATTAGGTAAAATATAATAGCTTAAAAATGCCATTAAGAATAATGCAGCAAATGCTATCGGCCACCTTAAAGCCATCAGTACAGTGGCAATATTATCTGAAATATACAAATGGTTTACCACAAAATTTATTATAATTCTGCCAAAAATAATCAGGTTTATAGATAAAAATAAAACCATAACATCAACAAGAATCATTAATAGAGCTAAAACTCTTGTATATATAAGGTTGCGTGTTTCTTTAACCTTATATGCTCTGTTCAAACCTTTCAGAACAACCGCCATAGCATTCATGGATAAAAACGTTGTCGCCATTATGCCGACAAAGGCCATAATTCCGCCCTGTGAAAATATCATAACCTCCGACAAAACAGTTTGAATCAGGCTCATTGCCTGAGCGGGCATAAATTTTGCCAAAAATATAATTACGGGCTCCATTAAAGACTTATTACCCATCCACCCGAATACGGACATTAAGAAAAGCATAAACGGAAATATCCCGATAACGAGCATAAAACCCATTTCCGCTGCCATACCAAAAAAATCGTTATCGATTACGGATCTTATTAAACGAATTGCAAATTTTAAAAAGTTATATGCTTTTCCTCTAATTTTCATACCAATTTATTTCTTATTTCCTGAACAATTTTTTGTGCTGCTTTTTCGGGTGTGGCTTTTATTGTGCAGCCTGCAGCCAACTTATGGCCTCCGCCTCCGAATTTTGAACAAATTTCTGCCACGTCCACTGACTCGCTTCTCATTGATATTTTAGACATCGCAGAATTTATTTGTTTTACTATAAAAGCGACTTCTACTGATTTTATTGCTCTTAATTTTTCTGATAAACCCTCCGTACAATCTTCCGGCATACTGTACTTCTCAATATCTTTTTTATAAACAATCGAATACGCAATTTTGTCATTGTCCGAGAAAACCGCATTACTTACGCAATAAGCCTGAAACAGTACATGGGCTTTTGTGTTAGATTCATAGCACTTTTTATATATTTCTATCGGGGACACACCGCATTCTATCAGTTTTGAAGCTGCATACAAAGCTTTTGCCGTAGTATTATTGTATCTGAAAGAGCCTGTATCGGTAAGAATTGCCGTATATAAACCTGTTGCTGTCGTCTTTGATATTTTCCAATTTAATTCTTCCAGCATGTTATGTATAACTTCACCTGTTGAACTTGATTGAGAATCAACAAAATTCAAATCCGCATATGAATTATTCGTAATATGATGATCAATATTGATAGTTTTTTTAGCTCTTTTAAACAGGGCTTCTGATTCAAACATTCTGTCATAAGATGCGACATCAACATTGATAACCAAATCGTACTCTCTTGATTTATCATACTCTTTTAGAGGTTTTGCTTTTTCTATATATGGGAGAAACTCGTATATTTCAGGCAACTCAGACATCAAAAGCATATCCGCCTTCTTTTTATAATTATCAAAAATTGCGGAATAAAGTCCGCACATACTGCCAAGAGTATCCCCATCGGGATTTATATGCGACATTATCAATATATTTTTGGAAGATTTTATGATACTATCAAATTGTAACAAATCCATTACCTAATAGTATCAAAAAAATCAGCAGGGGGCAAATTTGAAAAAAATCTTATACACGGATTTCGTTTCAACAGAAGAATTAGTGGCAGAACTCCTTGAAAAAAAAGAGATTAAAAAGGCTATCACAAGAAGTAATTTATACAAATTCTGGGGTAAGGTAGCGGGTGCAAAATTTGCACAAAAATCAAAACCATATTCTATGCTTCCCGGAGGAATAATGGTTATTGCCTGCGAAACGCCTGCCGTTGCTCAGGAATTAATGCTAAAAAAAACACAACTGCTGGTAAAATTGAAGCCCTACACAGAATCACTTAAAATGAAAGTTAATGACCTTAAATTTGATACAAAAAAATGGGAAAATGCTTAACTCTTACTTCCAGTTTGGATAGTAATAGATTTCAAATGTATCAGAGGTCTTTATCCTGGCATGACCACCTTTTATAAGGTTTGTAAGCGAACCTGCTAACGGAATAGGAGTAAGTAACAATTTAACAGGATAAACAATCAGACATCTGTTTTGCCCTACTTTCGTATATGTCCCCGCTAACTGGGATTTTCTGATACCCGGAATTTCATAATTGTCAATTATAATTTCAGCCGGAAATCCGTTCATCCCCGCACTGATACTCATTTCTATTTTTGCTTTAATTTTATCACCGGCTTTTACAATTACTTTCCCGTTGTGTTTTACGGTATTCTTGACTTCAAGCTCTGCAATTTCACCATAATCATGAAAATTTTCCGTAGAAATTTCATTTAGGGGCGACAACTTTATAGGTATAGAATATGTATCGGAATAATCATAATCCAACTCATTCGAAAAACAGGGATTAAAAAGCAAGATTAACCCGAATATACATAATATTTTGAGGAAACTACTCATACTTTACCTCGTTTTTCAGATTGTTTCTGACTTTATTTTCCAGCAATTTTCTGTTATCAACGGAATTCAGCAAAAAGTTTTGGTACTGCGGATTGTTTTTGTAATCATTACTGTCCAAATACTTTGGATACTTATACGTAATATATTCGTATATTCTTGCCAGTCTTTTTGAAGTAAGGTTATGCCTTGAAATAAAATCCGACCTTTTCTGCGGGCAGGTCTTATTTATATAAGTTATCAGTCCAAGCGGATTGTATCCCGCATTTACCATAAAATCAACCGCTCTCTTATCGGAAACCGTTTCAAATTTTTTTGAGCTTATTACAACCTGAAGAGAATCAATCCGTCCGCCCCACATTCCGCTGTATGATTTCATGGCTGTTACTATTTCTCTGGACAAGACCGCCGCAAGCTCATCATCTGACTGCACAGATTTATATATTCCGTCATAAACTACGATTTGCCTTTTTGTAAGTGCTTTATTTGCAGAAAGAGTTTTCTTTTTTTCTTCACTATTGTATGTAAACACTATCCTCTTCATTATTTTATTTTTGTTTAAAATTTCTGTTCCTACATTGTCAATTCTGGTTTGGATAAGATTTTCTTTTACAAGATTGTCATACCCGAAAACCGGCTGCACCAGAAATATAAAACTAAGCAATAACAATATCTTTTTCATCTTTTCCCTCTGTTATCAATATTTATAACTATAATGCCGCTATAGAAAGGCATTTTTGAACATCGTCCGTAATTTGTTCTTTTGTGAGTCTATATCTGTTATATAAAACAGACAGAGGAACTCTGTCGGTAAATTCTTTTTTTGCTCCGTAATTAAGAACTCTCATACCCGAATTACCATAATAACTTGCAATTTTTTCTCCGAATCCACCGTTCAGAATACCGTCTTCAAGTGTCACAACTACATTATGATTAGTTTTTAGGCTTTCCAACATTTCCGTATCCAGACCGGTTATAAATCTCGGATTGATAATTGTAGGATGAATACCGAGTTTATTCTCAATTTCTTTGGCAACATCATTCGCTAACTTAAAAAAGCTGCCTAATCCGAGGATTGCAACATCTTTACCCTGTGATACCATTTTGAATTTGTTAATTGAATTTGAATAGTCCGTATTATCGGGTGTCCCAGTCGATTTGACAGGTTCTGAGGGAACACGAATTGCAACAGAATATTTTTCCTGATTTACAGACCAATCAAGCATTGTCAGATATTCTTCCTTGTTCGTCGGGGCAAGATATACCAGATTCGGAATATTACTCATCATAGATATATCAAAACTGCACAAATGTGTAGCATCTGCCTCAGAGATTCCGCCCCACCAAATTAATAAAGTTACCGGAGAATTGTTAAGACACAAATCCTGCGATAACTGGTCGTATGTTCTTTGAATAAATGAACTCATTACATTCAGTATAGGCTTAGCCCCGTTTTTAGCCAGACCTGATGCAAAAGCCACTGCATGTTCTTCTGCGATACCCGTATCAACGTATTGCGAGCCTAACTTGTTTCTGAATTCCTCATCAAATCCGTACACTCCCGGAGTCGCCGGAGAGATAGCAATAACAGTCTTGTCTTCTGCGGCTTTTCTTAAGATATAATCTTTTGTTATACTGTTATAACTTTCATAAGAAGAATATTCTCTCTGAATTATTTCCCTGTTTTCGTCCAAAGTCCCCGGCAAAATCCAATGGAACATTTCTTTATTCTCGACTGCCGGTTTTAAACCTTTGCCTTTCTCTGTCACTACATGAAGAACAATCGGATGGTTAATATCTTTTACTTTGGAAAATGCTTCAATCATTTTTACAACATCATTTCCGTCATCGACAAACATATAATCAAAACCCAGAGATTTAAAGAAATTACATTCCGCACTCCCGTTTGATTCTCTCAGTTCTCTGAGATTTTTGTATAAACCTCCCGCATTCGGAGCAATTGACATATCATTATCGTTTACAACTATTATAATATTACTGCCAAGCACTGCGGCATTGTCTAATCCTTCAAGGGCCTCCCCGCCGCTCAGCGAACCGTCACCTATAATTGCAATTACATTATAATTTTCACCTTTTAAATCTCTTGCCTTTGCAAGTCCTGCCGCTAAGCTGACAGAGGTAGATGTATGGCCGACTTTAAATATATCGTGAGGGCTTTCTTCCGGCGCTGTGTAACCCGTATAAGTATGATAATTTTCTTTATTCAAAAAACCTTCTTTTCTGCCGGTTAAAATCTTATGCGGATAACATTGATGAGAAACATCAAAAACTATTTTATCTTCCGGAGAATTAAACACATAGTGCAAAGCAATTGTCATTTCCGCAATTCCTAAATTCGGACCGCAATGACCGCCGATTGTATTTACCTTGTTTATGATTAAATCTCTCATCTCATCGGACAAAATGCCCATTTCATCATATGTCAAATTTCTCAAATCAACGGGATTGTTAACTTTATCTAAAATCATAGCGTTCTCCTTATACTCTGCTCATATAAAGCATGATATTTGAGATTTTTTGTTTTGTAAAGTAAATTATCTTTAAGAGTAATTTTATTATCCGTTTTATTCATGCTAGTATGTAGAAAAGTCCGTATGGTCAGAAAAGAGGTTTATGTTGAAGAAAATTTTTAGTTTAGGTCTTGTTCTCTTATTTTTCAGCGGAATACCTGTTTTTTCGGCAAGCCAGGAATCTGTAAAAAAAGCAATCATCACAAAATGCAACGAACTTGGGGTTGAACCCGCAATTATGCTGAGTATAGCAAAAACCGAATCAGGTTTCAGACAGGAAGCAAGAGGGGCATCAGGTTCTATCGGAGTATTCCAGCTTATGCCGGGAACGGCAAAACACTTGGGAATAAATCCTTATGATCTGAACGATAATATTAAAGGCGGGATTTTATATTACAAGTCTATGTACAATATTCTCGGTTCAAGAGAACAGGCAGTTGCAGCATACAATCTGGGCTTAAGACCTGTTAAAAACTGCAGATGCGTACCTCGTTCAGCACAGCCTTTTGTTAACAGAATTATGAAAGACTATCAGTATTACAAAACTCATTAATTATATTCTTATCTGTGATAAAATTTTGCTATGACGTTTAATAATGATTATAACACTATTTGTAAAACGGTAGAAGAAGATATAAATTCTGTTCGGGAAAAAATTTCAAAACTATATGAGGAAGTAACGGAAATCGATACCGATATAAAAGAATTTTTAACATCTCCTGCAAAGCATATCCGTGCCGTAATGAGTTTTCTATACCTTAAAGCTTTGGGGATAAAAATTAATGAAAAGCAAATTGCATATCAGGCGATTATTGAACTCATACATAATGCCTCATTGATTCATGATGATGTCATTGATAAAGCGGAAATAAGAAGATTAAAACCGTCATTAAATCAGAAAGAAGGTAATCATATTGCCGTAATCGGAGGGGATTTGGTTCTTTCAACGGCACTCAAAGAAATCGCAAAACTAAACAACCCGAAAATTTTAGATGACCTTGCCGATACTTTCTCCCAAATGTGTTACGGCGAAATTAAGCAGTATTCAAACAGATATAAAATACCAACATTAGAGGAATACATCGAAAAAACTTACCTAAAAACAGGCGTCTTATTTGAAAAAGCACTGACGGGAGCCTTAACTCTTGCCGGCTACAATCATAAAGAAAACGCCGAAACATTTGCAAAATATTTTGGAATAGCTTTCCAAATGAATAACGATCTCAAAAACATTCTGGAAAATCCGCAGAACAATGATCTTCAATCCGGCATATATACGGCAGCGGTTATTTTTTCAGGGAACCCGGACACACCGCTATCAGGTATTGAAAAAGCAAAAAGTTTATTGAATAATTATGTAAGCAATGCAAAAATTGTAATTGAGCAATTAGACGAGAGCCTGTACAAGAATGCACTATTAAAACTATCGGAGCTGATTAAAATATGAAAAAATTTATCGGAGAGATGTCTTTTGACGAATTTAAAGAAGCCTTAAAGATTATTTTTGAAAAAGAACAAGATATAGAAAAAGAGGAAAAGAAATCCTTTAAAGAAAAAATGCAAGGTTTTTATACGGAACTTGCTGACACTTTTAAATACTTCTTTTCTTTTGAACCGATAAAGGACCTGTGGGAAAGCATAGTCGATTGTTATAAATTTATAAAATATATTTTTTCAAAACAGTGCTATATTGATTTGAAAAACAAAACAGTAAGTTATTTTAAACAACCGCTGACCAAGGAGGAATTCATTAAAAGGGGTAAAAAATTTAAGATTGCCCTTTATGAAACAGTTGAAACCGTTGTTTTTGTGGTTGTAATGGTAATACTTATCAGATTTTTCGTGGGAGAAATCCGCTGGATTCCTTCAGGCTCCATGCATCCGACTTTATTAGAGGGGGACAGAATTATCGTCGAGAGGTACTCGAGATTTAACTCATCTCCAAAAAGAGGGGATATTATGGTATTTTATCCTCCGTCAGAGAACCTGCAAAACACTCCGCTCAAACTGTTTGCAAGACTCACCGGATTTTTCTGCAAAGATACGGCATACATAAAACGTGTAATAGGATTACCGGGAGATAAATTTGAAATTAAAAACGATATCAACGGGAAGTTTACGGTTTATATAAATGATGCGCCGCTTGATGAACCTTACATCATGAGCGAATATGATTACCAACTCTGTGTTCCCGGTATGGTTTGCGGCCCGCTGGTGATACCGGAGAATAATTACATGATGCTCGGGGATAACCGAGGAAATTCACAAGACAGCAGATACTGGGGACTTTTAACTAAGGACAGATTTATCGGTAAAGCCATATTTTTGTTCTGGCCTCTGAACAGAATAAAATCCTTAAAATACGAAGGTAAACAATAAAACCAAGAAAAAGGAGTACCTATGATAGCAAACAAATTTAATATATTACCGTCAGAAGAAGGTTTTTACGGAAATTACGGCGGTCAGTTTGTGGATGAAACGCTTAAAGAAGAATTTAACAGGATATACAGAGAATTTTTGCACTGGAAAGACAATTCTGATTTTAATGCGGAATTAAATTATCTCTTAAAAAATTATGCGGGACGGCCGTCACCTGTTTATTTTGCAGGGAATTTATCAGAAAAATACGGCTGCAAAATATACCTGAAACGGGAGGACTTGAACCACACAGGCGCACACAAAATAAATCACTCATTAGGGGAAGCACTTTTAGCAAAAAAAATGGGAAAAACAAAACTCATTGCAGAAACAGGTGCAGGACAACACGGAGTTGCGATTGCAACTGCGGCTGCTATTATGGGACTTGATTGCGATATATATATGGGCGAAGTCGATATAGAAAAAGAAAAGCCCAATGTTGACAGAATGAGAATCCTTGGCGCAAATATAATTTCCGTCACGAACGGTACAAAGACACTTAAAGAAGCGGTTGATGCGGCTTTTTCGGCTTATATAAACGAATATAAAACCGCAATGTATGCGATAGGTTCAGCTGTCGGACCTCATCCGTTTCCTATGATAATAGAGCATTTCCAATCCGTAATCGGGAGAGAAGCCAGAGCTCAATTCATTGAGCAGACAGGTGCTTTGCCCCAATGCGTAATAGCCTGCATCGGTGGAGGTTCAAATGCCATCGGGCTGTTTAACGGATTTTTGGAAGATGAAACTGTAGACATATATGGAGTAGAGCCGCTTGGCAGAGGGAAGAATCCCGGAGATAATGCCGCAAGTATGACCTACGGCAAAGACGGAATTATTCACGGATTCAGATGCAAACTCCTTCAGGATTCACAGGGAAATCCTGCTAATGCTTATTCTGTTGCAAGCGGGCTGGACTATCCGGGTGTCGGGCCGAAACACTGTTACCTAAACCAAATCGGCAGGGTAAAATATGATTTGATTGATGATAATGAAGCAATATCCGCTTTTTATGAGCTTTCAAAAACCGAGGGAATTATTCCGGCACTTGAAAGTTCCCACGCAATTGCATACGGACTTAAACTCGCCAAATCCGGCAGATACAAAAACATGTTAATTAATGTTTCGGGCAGAGGGGATAAGGATATTCAGTTCGTACTGCAAAATAAGCAAATCGGTATTTAAGACCGACTCTGGTAGGCATCACTTGCTCCTATACCTTTATAAATTATGTTTTTCTAACAAATTTATTTTCCTAATATTCATGATTTATGATTATTTACCCGCATTTGATTTTCTGGTAAAATATTAGTGAAAAACGCAATATGATAGGGGAAAATTATAAATAAAAAAAGTTAGTATTATACTTCCGACATACAATGGCGAATGTTTTATTAAGGAATCAATTGAAAGTATTAGGTAACTTTTTTCTGGCAAAAATAAGTACAACATATGCAATAATGTAGTTTTATGATAAAATCATTATGTAGTGATAATTATGCTATTTTGAAAAAATATAATGGGAAATACATCGAAAAATTACAACATAATAAGTTTGAATATACATGGTGACGATGAAGGACATTTGATAGCCTGCCAATACAAATCAAATTGTCCATTTGATATTAAAAGAGTTTTTTGGATTTATGATACAAAAGCTATGACAATGAGAGGTGCTCATGCTAATAGAAATTCACAGTTTTTATTGGTTGCGCTTAGCGGAAATTGTAAAATTAAAGTAGATGATGGTGTAAATCAAGAAATTTTTAATCTAAATAACCCATATACCGCTTTATATTTAGACAAAATGCTTTGGAAAGAAATGTATGATTTTTCTCATAATGCTATTTTGTTAGTATTTTCTGATACTTTATATGATAAAAATGAATATATTAGGGATTATGAAGCTTGGAAAAAGGAATTTACAAATGGGAAACAGTAATTCTTCAGACGGTAAATATAAGAAGTTTTACAAGTATATTAAAAATAATAAAGAATATATTGAGAACCTGTTCCCATACATTTATGATAATACTTTGTCTATTGATAAAAAGATTAAACTGGCGGAGTATTTATTGAAAGTTTTGACATACAGCCAAACCGGTTATTTTTATTCGAATATTTTGGAAAACTTTTTCATAGATATAGCTAAACAAAATGATATTGAAAAATATGATATCCCTTTTTTGCCAAAAACTGTTTTACACGTTATGACGCAATGTTTCTCTAATGGTGGGCATACCCGAGTCGTAGAACGATGGATAGAAAATACAAAAGATAAGTATGTAAATTCGGTGATTTTACTCAACCAGAATGATATACAAATTCCGGAATTGTTGCAAAATAATATAAAACTTTCAAATGGGAAATTGATAAATATACAATCAAATCTTCAATTAGTGGAAAAAGCTTTGAAATTAAGAGAAATTGCCATGGGGTATGAATATATAGTATTACATACCCACATGGATGACCCAATTGCTACTATTGCATTTGGGACCGAAAAATTCACACGTCCGGTATTATTGTTTAATCACGCTGATCATATGTTTTGGATTGGAAAAACTATATCTGATGTCATATTAGATATCAGAACAATAAAATCAATTTCCGCTAAATACAGAAATATTTATGACTCAAAATTATGTCCGATACCATGTGATTACAGTGAAAATATTTTTATAGAAAAAAATGAAGCAAGAAAATTATTAAATATTGCAAGTGATGAACAAATTATTCTAACATCGGGCAGTAATTTTAAATTTATACCGATTGGGAATGACGATATATTTGATGTTTATAAAGAGATATTATCTTTAAACCAAAATGTTAAGTTAATAGTTTTAGGCAAAAATGAATATTGGGATAAAGCTCTCAAAAAATTTAAAAATCGTATTAAATTGAAAGAAGAAGTATCCTACCAAGAATATTTGAAATATGTTTCTGCTGCGGACCTAGTAATTGACTCTTATCCAATGAATGGAGAAACAACATTGATTGATGCTATGAGATTAAAGGTTCCGTTTCTATCTCTTGATGTGATTTGTTCTGGACAAAATGATTATGTTATTAAGTCATTAGGATATTGCCATAATAAAAGAGAATTAGTCGAAAAAACCTTGAAATATTTAGGTAATAAAAATTACACCAATGAACTTTTGCAAAATGAATTAGATTTATTTAATGAAAAATATTCTAAAGAGAATTGGATTGCCAACATAGAAAAAATATATTCGGAAACACCAAAAAAACATACGTTACGAGAGATATCAAAAGATAAAGCTCCTTGTTTTATAGATGATTATAGTGTTATTTTAGAACGACTTTACCGTGGTAATGATTTATATCACACCAGATACGGTATTCCGCATATCTGTGAACTAAGAACTATCAAAATTTCTGGTTGTTTAAAAATATACAGATTAATTTTATTTGGGATAAGAATTTATGACTACAAAATCAATTTGGACTAATTTAGAGAATTTGCTAAAAAGTAGTGTATGACTTGAAATAAAAGAAAATGAAATAATAGAGTTAACAAAAAAATATTAAAAGGGGTTATAGAAACATATGATAAAATTTTTAGATTTATATAAAATAAACGAGCAATATAGAGATGAAATCGATTCAAGAATAAAAGAAGTTCTTGACAGCGGGTGGTATATTCGCGGAGAACAGGATAAATTTTTCGAAAAAGATTTTGCTGAATTTTGTGGGGCAAAACATTGCATAGGATGCGCAAACGGACTCGATGCCCTGAATTTAATTATAAAAGGATACGGGTTTGGTGTCGGTGATGAAATTATTGTTCCCGCAAACACCTACATTGCAACGATTCTTGCAATCTCAATGAACGGCTGTTCTCCTGTACCGGTTGAGCCTTCTATTGGCACCTATAACCTCAATCCTGACTTAATTGAAGAAAAAATTACCCCTAAAACAAAAGCAATAATGGTTGTTCACCTGTACGGCAGAGCCGTTCAGATGGATAAAATATGGGAATTAGCTAAAAAATATAATTTAAAGATAATTGAAGATGCCGCCCAAGCACATGGAGCAATTTATAATGGCAAAAGGGCAGGAAGTCTTGGGGATGCTGCCGGATTTTCATTTTATCCCGGGAAAAATCTCGGCGCACTCGGAGATGGAGGTTGTGTTACTACAAATAATACGGAACTTGCCAAAAAAATTCGAGCCATTGCTAACTACGGAAGCAGTGAAAAATACCATAATATCTATAAGGGGATTAATTCCAGGTTAGACGAAATCCAGGCCGCAATATTAGATGTTAAATTGAAATATCTTGATAAAGATAATAACCGCAGGCGGGAAATTGCAAACTATTATCTTGAAAATATTAAAAATCCTGATATTATTCTGCCGAAAAAAGTTGATGAAACCTCAAATGTATGGCATATATTCCCGATAAGAACAAAAAATCGTGATGAATTACAGCTGTACTTGAATGAAAACGGTATTGAAACAATGATTCACTACCCGATACCTCCGCATAAACAATTAGCATATATAGAGTGGAACAAATTATCGCTGCCCGTAACGGAAGAAATTCACAGTACAATTCTGAGCCTGCCAATTTCTCCGGTTATGACGGATACGGAAGTTGAAGATATTGTGAGGTGTATAAATAAATATGACAAATAAGTGGTACCGCGAGGCACTCTGCCACAGGGAAACGATTGTAAAATTACAGTCAGTTTGAGAATTTTTTACGAAGACCTTGAGAATTATTTTGGTGTAAAAAATCGCATCCTAACCACTGTCTACGCTGTGGAAGGGTGTTGCCCCATGCCTCCGGGCGATGGGGGCTTATTTTGACAAGTTCTTAGAATAAGTAATTTTTAATATCAAGCGCTTTTAAACTAAAAAGATTCTTTAATTTCAAATCTGCATTCCGGTTGTGCAAAAGTTTTATCTGTACTAGGCATATAACCTGAATACCCATTTATTAAATATATATTATTTATTGAAGAAACCCAAAGCAAATCATTTTGATATATCCATTCCGGTGATACTTTTATATCATAATAAATAATTTTGCATGATTTTGGAATATTATACGCTTTAATTCTGTTTTCATTTTCGGCTTTCGTCCAGTTATATTGATTGGGAAAGGCTAATTGTTCAAGAATTATGATAAATACAGCAATACAAAAAACTTTTTTATTATTTATATTTTTTAAAAAATTAGCAATGCCATAAATATAAATAGGCATAAGCAAAAATATCATTCTGCCGCATGCTCTTATTGCACTTGCTCCAGGTACAATGATGTACAATGTGAAATTTAGAAGTTTTATTCCAAATATGCATAAGATTAGCACAATAAATAAAATTATATGTTTGTTATATTTACTATTTTTTAATAACCCGATTAAAATAAATACAGAAGTTAATAATCCGATTCCGACTCTATTTTCCGGAATCGATAAAAGGTTGTTTTTAGGGAATATATAATTATCTAAAAGGCTGTTTGACGAAACAAGACCGGTAAATTTAAATAAGAAACTGCTTATCCAGTTAAGTTGTGCCCCAACAGCAATATAATGGCTAATCAATGGGTATAAGAATATAATTGTAAGAAAAGAATATATTATTAATTCATTTTTATAATATTTTAAAAAATCAAATAGCTTTGATTTTAAACTTGGGGAGCAAAATAGTATTATAATAAAGAGTATCAATCCGAATACCATAAACCAACCGAAATAAAAACTGGTATATATTTGTAGCACAAAGAATATTACCCCGCATAAAAAACAAATATGATTATGCAATTTTGATTTTTGCATATCTAATTTTAAGAACGAAAATATCGAAAAAATCATATAAAATTGGGTTAAAAGTTGTAAATGATTGATTTGATTTTGTCTGGGTAAACCGAATGCAAACAAAAAAGCTCCGATTGAAGAAGGTGCAAAATCAAACTTAAGTCCTTTTCTTAACAACAAATACGCAGAAATATAATTTAGTGTAACACATAAAACAAACCATATTTGGAGTGCTATTTGCGGACTATCCACAAAAAATCTGACAGGAACATACAAAATCATTCCGCCGAACATAATATCGGAATATGCCAATGTATTTTGGTTAGGGTAAAAAAACGGCATTGTCCAAAAACTGCTATGTATATCAACCCTATTCAACCATAACCAGCCATGCTCTAATACATAATTTATAAATCTTCCATCCCCAAGGTCGCCCGGCATTTTATTCCAAAATAACATCGGATATAAAAACATTAACAGTCCGATAATAAAAATAAAAAAAGGAAAAATGCATTTAATACTTTTACCGTTCATAATCTTATTTTATATCAAATATCAATTTAATATTAATAACTTAATGATTTTATGTTAGAAATTTGATGTATGTTAATTATTAATTTATAATTAACTTTCATGACTATTTAAATTGAGAGTTAAAATAAAGATGTGATGAGACTTTTCGCCTAATACGTCATTCTGAGCGAAGCGACACTACTGTCCCGAATAAATTTATACATAATTACACTGACATGTCATTACGAGGAGGGCAAGGCTTGACCTTGCTCCGCATCAAGGCTCACTACAAAAAATATCAAGCAGTATTCAAAAAGGAACGTTTGCACCAAACATAGTAAATTTAAATCAAAGCAAAATATCCGAAGTGGCATAAGTAATGTAGGGTGGGTAAAGCGCAAGCGTACCCACCATTATATTTTATATATGGTGGACATATTTCATTTTGCCCACACTTGCCAACTTTGTTATTTCAACAATAAAAATATGCCGCGAGGCACTCTGCCGCAGGGAAACGATTGAGTATCGTTTCCCGAGAGGGCAAGGCTTGACCTTGCTCCGNNCACGGGGATTTTCAGTCCCCTGCTCTACCGACTGAGCTATCGCGGCATATTTAACTTTTATGTGGCTCAAACGGATTACTGCCACGTTTTTGATTATATTTGCTGAAAAGATAAAGTCAAGATTTTTATTATAACAGATACAGAGTGATATTGAGGAATTTTGTAATATCACGTTGACTTAGGGGTTAGTTTAAAATATATTTTATTCAGAGGAAGATTATGAATTGCAACGAGATTATTAAACAAGCCGAAATTAAATTAAAAGACGAATTTGCCTGTATTGATGAAATAAGGGATTACAATCAGGAAAAAGTTCTTAATGCTTTTACAGAAAATCGTGTTGCTCCGGAACATTTTTATACGGTTTCGGGTTACGGGCATGACGATATAGGAAGAGAAGTTCTGGATAAAGTTTTTGCCCAAACTTTTTGCGCAGAAAAAGCGCTCGTCAGAATACATTTTGCATCAGGCACACACACACTTGCGTGCGTATTGTTTGGGAATTTAAAGCCGGGCGATAATTTATTATCTGTTGCCGGAGAACCTTATGACACGATGCAGGAAGTAATCGGCACAATGGGTGACGAAGAAACCCGCCGTTCATCATTAATCGGTTACGGAATAAATTATGACGAAGTCCCGCTTATCAACAATTCTGATATTGATTTTGACGGAATTAAGGAAAAAGTTGACAGAAATACCACTATGGTATTAATCCAACGTTCTAAAGGCTATTCCACAAGGAAATCACTCTCCGTTGATACAATAGGCAAAATTTGTAAAATCGTAAAAGACAAAAACCCTGATTGTATATGCTTTGTGGATAACTGTTACGGTGAATTTGTTGAAAAACAAGAGCCATTAGAAGTCGGAGCCGACATAATTGCGGGTTCACTGATAAAAAATCCCGGAGGCGGGATTGTTGAAGCCGGCGGATATATTGCAGGGAAAGAATTATTTGTAGACAGAGCGGCGAACAGGCTTACCGCACCGGGGATTGGTTCTGAGGGCGGTGCAATGTTTAACCAGCACAGATTAATATTTCAGGGTTTATTTATGGCTCCGTCAGTTGTTTCGGAAGCCGTTAAGGGTGCAATTTTAGCGGCATACCTTTTTGTTAAAATCGGCTATGATTCATCGCCTAAGTATAACGAAAAACGAACAGATATAATCCAAAATATAACTTTTAATTCTCCTGAGCCGCTGGAGGAATTTTGCAGAACCATTCAGGGACTATCCCCCGTAAACGGTTATGTAACACCTATTCCGGAATACATTCCCGGATATGAAGATAAGGTCATTATGGCAGGCGGAACTTTTGTTGAGGGTTCAACCATTGAATTATCCGCAGACGGGCCTATGCGTCCCCCGTATGTTGCATATATGCAGGGCGGCCTGAATTATGCGCACGTAAAAATTGCCCTGAGAAGAATTTTAGAAAAGCTGAACAACTAAATATCATTGTGATTATACTTATACTTTACACACATTTGGCACAAATGTAAACTTATGTAACAAAAATAGAAAATTTTACTAAAATCATTAAAGTTTACATACATGATTGCCGATATAAGAAGTGTGAGTAAATATAAGGAGATCACAAAATGACTTACGAATTTGGAAATTACAAAAGGGAAAAAGAATGCGGGATGTATCAAATCAGCAAGGCAAAAAAAGTTGATGAAGATACACGTGCCAAAGAATTAAGGGAAAAAGAAAGGGACGAACAGCCGGTTTTCGAAGCAAGAAAAGCAGAAGCAAGCTGCTTGGAGGCATTAGGATTCTACGGTGTCGCATTCTCCGAGATGGGAAAGAAAACCGACGTATCAGGTTTAGGGCTTTCTAAAAACGATCAGGTGTTAGTTGCGAAATTTGTCACACCTGAACAACAAGCAAGGATTGCAGAAAATATGCTAGGCTTCTTTGCTTAAGACTTATAGATCACATTTACTCACAAAATTTTGAGGCTGACCGAAAGGTCAGCCTCGTAGTTTATGTTTGTGATAAAATAAATCAGTAAAATACCTAAATAAGGAAGGGCTGATTTATGAATAAAGTTGTAGTGGGAGCGCAGTGGGGAGATGAAGGCAAAGCCAAAATCACCGATTTACTGGCACAGGATGCTGATTTGATTATAAGATATCAGGGCGGATGCAATGCAGGGCATACGGTTGTCGTTGATAACAAGACTTTTAAATTTCACCTTGTTCCGTCAGGAATTTTGTACGAGGGAAAAGATTGTTTTATCGGTGCGGGAACGGTTATTCTGCCCGAATACTTTGAAGAAGAAGTACAGGGCTTAATTAATGACGGGATTGATGTTTCAAGATTAAAAGTCAGTCCGCTGGCATCTATCACAATGCCCTATCATACCGAAGTTGACGGATATACAGAAAACACCTCTACAAAAGGAAAAATCGGAACAACTAAAAAAGGAATCGGACCCACCTACACGGATAAATATGCCCGTATAGGTTTAAAAATTCAGGACTTGTATTCCCTCGACACATTAGAGGAAAAATTAGATGTAATACTTCCTCTGAAAAATAAGACTTTAGAAAAGGTTTACGGTTTGCAGCCTTATACAAAAGAAAAAGTTTTGGAATTATGCCAAAAATACGCCAAGATTTTTGAGCCGTATGTATGCTTTGAGTGGCAGGAATTGCTTGAGAAATCCAGAAATAAAAAAGTTCTTTTTGAGGGCGCTCAGGGAGTAATGCTTGACATTGACTACGGGACTTATCCTTTTGTAACAAGTTCAAACCCGATAGGCGGCGGGGCGGCAACAGGCAGCGGCTTCGGGCCTAAGATGATTGATGAAGTTATAGGGGTTGCAAAAGCTTACGTTACAAGAGTCGGAGAGGGCCCGTTTGTTACGGAATTGTCTAACGAAATCGGTGACAGGATAAGAGAAGTCGGGCACGAGTATGGCGTCACAACAGGGCGGCCAAGACGCTGCGGCTGGTTTGATGCGGTTACAATGCGGTATGCGGTTTTAGTCGGCGGGCTAACAACAGTTGCTTTGACTAAGGTTGATGTGTTTGACCGGTTTGACGAAATAAAGGTTTGTACGGCATATAAAGATAACAGAAACGGGAAAATTTATAAATCCTATCCGACAGATGTTTATATGCACAAATACTTAGAGCCGGTTTATGAAACACATAAAGGCTGGAACGAGGACATAACAGGAATAAGGGAGTATTCAAATCTTCCCGAAAATTGCAGAAAGTACCTTGCAAGGCTTGAAGAATTATTGGAAGTTCCGGTATCGATTGTGAGTGTCGGCCCTGACAGAGAGCAGACAATCTTCAAATAGGGTTTTTGCTTGCAAATAAAAATTTACATGTTAGTATGAATATACAAGCGAACGGGTTTGTAGCTCAGTTGGTAGAGCAGTTGACTCTTAATCAATTGGTCGTGGGTTCGAGTCCCACCGGACCCACCATAAAGAAGAACAGGTTTAGCCTGTTCTTTTTTATGGTCTGTTTTGTTGGTATATCAAGAACCCACACAGGTCGCAAGACCTGTCATGGGTTCGGCGGATTTGCGGACGGACGACACGAGCGAAGAGAGTTAGTCCGGATAGCGAACAGATTGAGCGAGCTGCAACGGAGTTGCATAAGCGAAACTCTGTGAGCGTGGAGCAAATCCAAGAAGAGTCCCACCGGACCCAAATTAAAAGAGGATGGATTTATTCCAATCCTCTTTTAATTTATGTATGAATAGGGTTGTGACCGAACCCAACCAAGCTCAGCTTGGTCACTGGGTTCGAGAGCGAGCCGGCAGAGAGCGGAGGACTTTTGACAAAAAATGAAATTTTGAAGTCAAAATCCGAAGACTCGTTTAACGCCGGCGAGCAAGACAGTCCCACCGGACCCACCATAAAAAAGAACAGGTTAATCCTGTTCTTTTTTATGGTCTGTTTTTGTGGCATCTCAAGAACCCACAGGTCGCAAGACCTGCCATGGGTTCGGCGGATTTGCGTACGGACGACACGAACGAAGTTAGTTAGTCCGGATAGCGAACAGATTGAGCGGACTGCACGAAGTTGCAAAAGCGAAACTCTGTGAGCGTGGAGCAAATCCAAGAGGAGTCCCACCGGACATTATCAAAATAATGTATGGTTAACCTTAGTCAACCAAATTTTGGCTTCAGACCAGTAAGTGCACCCAACCAAGCTATTTTAAGTTTTGTAAATATATCATTTTCCTCCATAATATCTTGGGTTTAAAGCATTTTAACAAAATTATTTTGAATTTATCTAGCAATTTTTTAGGAATAAAATACTTTATTAAAGTATCGGGGATTTACAAACACAGAAAGGGGATTATTATGCCAGTACCAAAACCTACAAGTTGTATTTATTCAATTAACGGGAAGAATGTTACGTATTATGATTATGATAACGGGAGGTACAGAACTATACAATGCAACGACCATAATGACATAAATTTAAATATATTTTATAGAACTGCACGTCATATAGAATATTATGCCATAGGCAAGGACAAAGATAATGCCGGAAATATTGCTGCAACCTCCGTTGATGATTTACTTTTTTCATTATTCCAATATGTTAGAGGATCACAGGAAATACCAAAAGTAAAACCTTTATTTGATATAGCTATGACTGAAACTTCAGATGGCGGCATAAATATAACACCGAAAGAACAATCTAGAATTTTAAATACTTTACAATCGTGGGATTGTGGATGGGGTGCAAAAGATATAACAAAATGATTTTTATATTCTAAAATGAATGCCTTTATTTCACATCCACGTTTATATATGTCACTTGGTTTGGTGCGCTTACCAGCGCACCAAAATTATTTTGGTTCTTAACATCAACCTACGCATTTTGTTCCACATTCGATACCGGAATAATATTCTTTGACTTTTTGACCGTTTAAATAAAGAGTTATTTTGTCAACCAACATTTTATTATCCTTCTCCCTATCGGCCAGATAACTATAATATTCACTTTCGGGAATCATGCATTGCTCTGCAGTAGGTAGGGTGGGCAAAATGAAATATGCCCACCATTTATAAAATATATTGGTGGGTACGCTTACGCTTTACCCACCCTACATTACTATGTTGTTATAAATATTTTGTGCTAGAATAATTGTTAAAGATGGGAGTATAAAGATGAAAAAAGTATTTTTATTTTCAATATTATTATCACTGGTTTTTGCACCGATAACATTCGCAGACAATATACAAGAAAATACGGATGAGTTAAATGACATATCTGTTCAGGCTCCTAAATGGGAGGATTATGTACCCGCTAAATACAGAAATCCCAGAACAGATTTTTCCAAAGGTAAATCCATTGCGGAATTATCAGTCGGAATTGCATTAACTGATTTATTAATTACTTCCCCCATAGGGATTCCTATGATTTGCCATTCTGCTACAAAATTAAAAAATCTGTCATATGCAAATAAGAAAATTATTTTTGAGGAAGGCTTAATTGAAGCGGAAAAAATTACAAATCCTCAGGAAAAACAGCTGTACTATAATAAGTTGCTAACAAAGTGCAAATTCTCAGAAAAAACCAGACAAAAACAATTACGGAAAAATGCAAAAGCCCAAGCTAAAGCCGCAAAATCTAAAAACTAAAAAATAAAACGGTGCGGTATTTATCACACACACCAACATAAAACTTAATATTTCATCCAATTTTAGCAAATTTTTTTTTAATATTGTTTTTATGTAATTAAGTAGTAATTAGATTTGCAGGCACAATATTATGGTAGACGTTGGGAAAAAATATGGTTTTGACTTTAGCAAATTTAAGCCCCCTTTTTGTGAGCCAATTCAGCATAAAGGATTTTTTAACGGGATAGCAAACATCACAATTACTCGTCTCCAAAACTTATCTCAACAAAACAGGGATATTTTTAAAACAGCCGTAGAAGACTGCTTCCAACGGTCGGGTTTGGCTAAAAAAGGATTTAAAATTATAAATGTTACACCGGAAAATGTTGAGAAAATTATTGAGAATTCAAAAAAAGCCGCTCAGTCAACAATGAACCCGTTTAAAAAAAGGCGTTTTTTTAAACGACTTACAAGAGATCTACATGTCATAAGTTACGGAAGACAAGCAACATGCGCAATAAAAGACAAATATATATTGGTAAATATGGAGAATTTAGGAGCTGCTGCCATCCACGAAATGGGTCACGGTTTGAATGTCAGCGGAAACATTGTTACTCGAGGGATATTTCGAGCAAGAGCTCTCCGTAAACTTGTACCATTTATACTAGGCATAGGAATACTTGTACCTAAAAACAAAGGAAACGAAGAAACTCAAAGCAAACTAAAAAAAGCCGGAACTTTTGTAAAAAATAATGCCGGCAAAATAACATTTGCAACATTTATACCGACACTTTTAGATGAGGCTCTTGCAAGCATTCAAGGAGCAAAACTTGCAAAGGGAAGCCCTTTACCCAAAAACTTGCTAAAGCAGCTAAACAGAACTAATGTTTTAGCTTGGACAACCTATTTGTCAAGCGCATTAATTATAAGCACCGGAGTTAGCCTTGCCGTCAAAGCCGGAGACAAAATCCGTGATTTTATTGCACATAAACGCGAGAAGAAATTGCAAGGAAAGGCTTAAACTCGTAACATCAAATAATCTTTCAATGCGGTTTCCCACCTGCGGCAAAGTTTACCGTTATCCATCACGCTGTACTTAGGGCGTTTTGCCGGACGTGGAAATTCGTCAGTTATACAGGGGGTCAAATTAACCTCCAAACCTTCAAGCTCAAATATTTTTTTTGCAAAACCGTACCAGCTTGTTTTACCCGAACCGCAGGCATGATAAATGCCGTACTCGTATTCATCGAGAATTTTCAAAATTGCATTAGCGAGTTCAACCGTCCAGGTCGGGCAGCCTATCTGGTCATCTACAACTTTTAATTCTTTTTTTGTTTGGGCAAGGCTTATCATAGTTTCCACAAAATTCTTGCCGTGAATCCCGTACAACCAGGAAGTTCTTACTATATAATATTTTTCACAATATTTTTGAACTGCCTGTTCACCTTTCAGTTTGGTTAATCCGTACACATTAAGCGGGTTCGGCTCATCATAAGGCAAATAGGCTTCTGACTTATTCCCGTCAAAAACATAATCCGTCGAAATATACACCAGTTCAACATCATTTTTTGCACATATTTTTGCGAGGTTTTCGGTACCGGTTACATTAATTTTTTCAGCGGTATCTTTGTCCGATTCTGCACCGTCAACATTGGTGTATGCCGCACAATGGATAACAACATCAGGCTTATGTTTTTCAATACTGCTATTTACGGAAAAAATATCCGTAATATCCATTGTATCTATATCTGTTTCAACAACTTCATATCCGCTATCTTCCAATATCGGGCAGAGGTCTTTTCCGAGCATTCCTTTTGCCCCCGTTACAAGAACCTTCTTCATAGTTTTAATTCTTTCTTTTTGTCTTCAATATCCTTAATCCAGTCCATATTATTAAGATACCAGTTTATTGTTAATTCAATTCCCTCTTCAAAAGTTACCGAAGGCTTCCAGCCGAGTTCCGATGAAATTTTGTCATTTGAAATTGCATAGCGCCTGTCGTGTCCGAGTCTATCAGTGACATGCTCAATATAACTTTCATCCTTACCCATCTTATCCAGAATAAGTTTTGTTATTTCAAGGTTTGTTTTTTCATTATGCCCGCCGATATTATAAACTTCGCCAATACGGCCTTTATGAACAACCGTATCAATAGCCGCACAATGGTCATAAACATACAGCCAATCTCTTACGTTCAGCCCGTCACCATATACGGGAACTTTTTCGCCTCTATTCAGTTTTGAAATAAAAAACGGAATAAGTTTTTCCGGATACTGGTATGGTCCATAATTGTTTGAACATCTCGTAATCAGAGTCGGCAAGCCGTACGTTTCATGGTAAGCTCTGACCAGCATATCAGCAGATGCTTTTGATGCGGAATATGGCGAATTTGGTGCAAGCGGAGTCGTTTCGTAAAAATATCCGTCTTTGCCCAATGACCCATATACTTCATCCGTTGAAACCTGCAAATATCTTTCAATACCAACTTCTTTTGCCGTTTGTAAAAGATTCAGAGTCCCTTTTACATTTGTTTCTATAAAAATCTCAGGTCCGGTTATTGAGCGGTCAACATGAGATTCCGCCGCGAAATTTACTATTATATCAGCCTGACGGACAAGATTCTTTACCAAATCTTTGTCGCAAATATTTCCGTGGACAAATTGGTAATTAGGGTTATCTTTTATGTCATCAAGATTTTTTAAATTACCGGCATAAGTAAGCGCATCCAAATTTATAACCCTGTAATCCGAATACTTATTTAAGATATGTCTTATAAAGCAGCTGCCGATAAATCCGGCACCACCCGTTACCAGTAATGTTTTCATCTTTTAAACACCTCACATAGTCTTGGCTGTACTTTATCCTTATCAGAAAGTAACGGCTCAAAATCAATTTCCCAGTCAATATTTATATCCCCATCCGCCCAGAAAATACCTCTGTCAGAAATTGCGGAATATTCGTTTGATGTTTTATAATGAATTTCTGCAGTATCTGAAAGAACTACAAACCCGTGTGCAAAACCCTCCGGCATAAATAACATACATTTGTTATCTTCTGATAATTCAACTTTCACATACTTTCCAAACGTTTCAGACTCAGGTCTTATATCAACCGCAACATCATAAATTCTGCCCTTCACACATCTTACAAGCTTTGCCTGCGAATAAGGGGCTTCCTGATAATGTAAACCTCTTAGTACTTTTGCAGATGATTTTGAGTAATTATCCTGACAAAAATCCGTTGTTATACCGTTTTTAGCAAATTCTGATTTTTTATAACACTCCATAAAAAAGCCTCTGCTGTCCCCGAAAACTTTCGGCTTAACAAGAATGACATCTCCTATACTCTGTTTTTCAAACTCAAACGGCATAATTACTCCTATATTTTTATTATATCAAAAATCTGCTCCGGTAATTCTATTATATACCGTGCACCTTCTTCTTGCAAAACTGATTTATCTCTGAAGCCCCAGGTACAGCCGATACAATCAATTTCGGCATTTTTTGCCGTCTGCACATCTGTTTCGGAATCCCCTACATATATAACATGCTCTATACTTACTCTCATCTGTTCAATTGCTTTAAACACGCTGTCCGGAGCAGGTTTTTTACGAATACCCTCTTCTTCATTTTCCCCTATTGCAACATGAATTAAATCTCCAAAATACTTTTTGCAAAGTTCATTTACGGCAGCATCGTATTTATTTGACACAACAGAAGTCTGAATTCCTTTTAGTTTAAGCTTTTTTAGCATTTCCATTATTCCGTCATAAGGACAGGTCTTGTTATACATATTCGTATTATAGTGTTCTTTAAAAGTATCAATGACTTCTTCAAAGTTCTCGCTGCTTTCTCCGTTTGGCAATAAGCGCTGAAAGAGAATCCTTACACCGTTTCCTACGGCACATTTTACTTTCTCCACAGACTTTTTAGGATATGAATATTTTTCCAAAGCAAAATTTACACTATCCGTCAAATCATCCAGTGTATTCAGCAACGTACCGTCTAAATCGAATATAACTCCGCTTATCATAAATAATCAACCATAATCTTTACAACAACTTTTTTAACATTTTCCTGCAGAGAAAATGTCGTAATCTGCGGTGCATGCGCATCATGCGGGAAAAATACAGCAAAGTTTCTGCCGTTCAAATAAAGAGAACCTAACTCCGCCTTCGTTTTTTTATAAAAAACTATATCCTTTTCGGGATTGTAATTTCCACGCATTTCAAGCCCGTCAGTATTGATATAATCAATCCTTTCCATACCGTGCAGCAAAAACTGCAAATCTATATATTTTCGGTGGGACTCAAGAACAGCCTCAGTTTCACCCTTTGTTATATAAGACTCTATGTTTGCATATATTCTGTCAGTGATTTCATACCTGCCATCAGGAGTTGCCGCCGTAAGTCCGTGAATAAAAGTTAAAACTTCTTCCGGCACTACTTTGTATTCTTCCAGGTTTCTCAAATCATCAAATATCATTATTTCAATTCTTCCATTGCTCTTTCATAATCTTCTTTTTTGGGAGCTTTTCCATGCCAGCCTGCATTATTTTCCATAAAACTGACCCCTTTGCCTTTGATTGTATTTGCAATAATGGCAGTCGGACGGTTTGAATTTTTGGCAAGCTCAATAGCATCGTAAATCTGATTCAAATCATGCCCGTCAATCTCTATAACATTCCAGTTAAAAGCTCTGATTTTTGCAGGCAAATTATCCAGAGGTTTTATATCCTCCGTACAACCGTCAATCTGCAATCTGTTACGATCAATTATTGCAATAAGATTATCCAAATTTCTTGAGGGAGCATCCATAAAGGCTTCCCATACACTGCCTTCCTGAAGTTCCCCGTCACCCATAAGCACAAAAACTTTTGCCGGATTTTTATCGAGTTTAAGACCCATTGCCATACCGCATGCAATGGCAAGTCCCTGTCCTAAAGAGCCTGTTGCGGCATCTACTCCGGGACAAAAGGTTGCAGGATGCCCCTGAAGTTTTGAACCGAGTTTTCTGAAAGTCATTAACTCATTTTCGGGGAAATAACCCATCTGTGCAAGATTACAATAATAAACCGGGGAAACGTGACCTTTTGATAGCACAAACCTGTCACGATTCGCGAAATTTTTGTCTTTGTCCCATTTAGGTACAAGATGCATACACTTATGGAAGAGTACCGTCATAATTTCAACGGCGGATAAGGAACCTCCTATATGACCTGATTGCGCATTATAGACCATTTTTACAATATTTCGTCTGTTTTCCTGACAGAATTTTTTCAATTCCAAAATTTCCGATTCACTTAACATTTCTTTTCTCCAAAAAATTTTTCTTGCAAAACTTTTATTACAAACAACGGTAAAGCAGGAAATATCCTCTTAAATCTTTTTGGTTCCTTTACCGTACGATATAGCCACTCTAAACCTAATTTTTGATATAATTCAGGGGCTCTGTTTACAACGCCCGACCAAACATCAAAGCTCCCGCCTATACCGATTAATACAGCCTCCGGCATTAGGCTTTGTGCTTTACTTATAAACAATTCCTGCTTGGGCGAACCTAAAGCCGCAAGCACTAATTTAGCACCGGAATTTACGAGTTCGCTCAGGACTTTCTCTTCATCACTGAAATACCCATCCTGAACATATACAATATTTGCTGCCTGATTTTCTTTTTTTACGTTTTCAACAGCCTTTTTTATAATATCGGGTTTTGCTCCGACAAATGCTATCGGTTCTGAAGTTTCCGAATATCTGTCAATCAGTTTTCTTGCAAATTCAATTCCCGCAATACGTTTGACATTATGCCCGAGTATCTTTAACCCGATCTGAACCCCAATACCATCAGGAATAACTAACTGAGCCTTACCTATAATATCTGCTAAAACACTGTCCTTCTTTGCTGTCTGAATCATTTCAGGATTAATTGTTATAATTATTCCCGGATTAGAACATATATAGTCCAAAGCTTCATCAAAAGTAAAGCTGTCTACATTAAAGCCCTGAAGTTTTACCGTATTCCTCTTCATATGCTCTAGTATAATTCAATATTCACTATTTAGCAATAATGTATTTGTGTTATTTTTCGACCAATTCTAATTCTTCCGGCAACTCAGGTATTTCTTTTGAAATCACCACACCCAAATCCTGAATTTTTTCAATCTGATTCAGAATATTACCTTTGCCCTGAAGCTTGGTAAGGCCGGAATCAATACTTGCCCGAGCTTTTTTAATATCAGCAAGCATTGCCGCAAATTTATCAATCATTCCTCCGCAAAGTCTTGAGATTTCAATTGCATTTTTATTTTGCCTGTCAACAATATGAAACGCATTAATAATTTTCAAAGCAGCAAGAAGCGTTGACGGAGAAACCGGCATAATTTTATTTTTCCAGGCCAAATCCCATAACTCGCAATCATCACAAAACATCAAAGAATAACAACCCTCAATCGGAATAAACATTAATACATAATCCGGAGAAACATCTTCGGCTGAATATTCTCTTCTTGAAAGGCCGGCAATGTGCGCTTTGGTAGAAGCTGTAAACTCTTTTAAGTATTCTTTTTTTTCTTCATCTGTTTGGGCATTGAGATACCCGTACCAGGAAGAAAGCGAGGTCTTTGCATCTATATACACGCATCTTCCCATTGGGAGAAACACGGTAGCATCGGGACGGCCTTCAGCCGTACCTGCCTGAACCTTATATTCTTCATTTTTTCTTAATCCCGAGGCTTCTAATACCCTTTCCAAAACAATTTCTCCCCAATGTCCCTGAGTACTGTTATCACCTTTCATAACATTTTTCAAAACAGCGGTATCATTTGAAATTTTATTACCTGCTTCTAAAAAACTTTTTATATTTGTATCAAATACCGTAAACTTTTCAGCTTCAGTTTTAAAATTTTCCTCACTTTTCTTTTCAAAAGCTTCAATTCTATCCTTAAATCGGACAAAGAAATCTTCAAGTTTTTCCTTACTTTGTTCTGAGAATTGTGCTGAATTTTCTTTCAAAACTTTGTTTGCCGTATTTTCAAAATACAACTTCATCTGTTCTGCAATTTCATCGTTTACTGTTTTTGCCTGTTTATTTACAACAAATACCCCGATTAGTACAAACAACGCACCAACAAAAAACCCAGAGCAAAATAAAATTATATCCATAAATACTCCTTATTCATCGATTGAATTATAACATAAAACAAACAGATGAAAATTTTTAAAATTAACAACACAAAGATTAGTACAAAAATATTACCCAAAAATTTCAATCCAAAAAATCAACCATGCCCGAAAGCATGATGTAGTCATGGATTTAGAGATTTTATCAATCATTGGATTTAAATCAACATTTCATGCTTTACAGAAGCAAACATCAATCGGGGCATGGATGAAAACTTCCTCTCAAAACAGTAGTATGTAAAGTGTAGTGGACGGAATATTTAATTTCTGAGATAAAAAGATAAAGGGGAAAACATGAGAGAGTTCAAAAGAAAAGCTAGAATTTTATTGGTCGACGATAACTCTGAACATCTTAGAGGTATTAAGGAGTTAATTTCGCTGGAAACAAATTATGACATTGTCGGAACTACAATAAGCGCCAATGTCGGTATTAATCTTGTAAAAAAATACCGCCCGGAAATTGTAATTATGGACATAAATCTTCCGGAAAAAGACGGTTTGCAGGCTATTCAGGAAATCGAAAAACTGGAATTAGGAACAAAAATTCTTGTTCTGAGCGGGTATGACGATGCGGATTTAATATTCAGAGCTATGAAAATCGGAGCAAAAGGATATGTATTAAAGACTATGTCCTCTGCGCAACTTGTTTACGCAATAGATGAAGTTTTGGCAGGTAAAATATATTTACCGTCAGCACTTTCTTCAAGATTCTTTGAATACTTCCAGCAATCATACAGAGAAGAAAGCAAGGTTTCGGCAGAAGAAAATCTGCTTACATATCTAACTTCCAGAGAAGAAGAAGTTTTGGAACTGCTCACCCAGGGTAATAACTACAAGGGTATTGCAGGAAAATTATTTATATCGGAAACTACAGTTAAGACACACGTAAATAATATATTCCAAAAACTGCAGGTTAACGACAGAACTCAGGCAGTATTGTATGCACTTAATAACGGCTTTGGCAAGAGAGTAAAAGCCAAGTTATCAGCATAAAATATAATGGGGAGAAGATAGGGATATAAAATTTTCAGAGGTTCGGCCGCAGGTACGGTCAAACCTCTTATATTAAGGAGAGAAAATGCAGCAAGAGCAAGAAACAATTCAACAGCAGGTCAGATGCGTCAGTCACGAAATAAGAAATCAACTATCAATTTGTGATGTATATTCCGAAATTTTAAAAAAACACCTCGCAAAAGAGCATATAGAAAACCCTTCTGTTGATAACGCAATAACTTGTATTCAAAAAGCAATCAAACTCATAGGGAACAATCTTATTGACCTCAAATCATTTGACAACTACACTCCGCACGTTGTTGATGCCGACAAACTTGCAGAAGAATGTATTGAACTTTCAAAAGTTTATATCCAGGACAAAGAAATTGAAATAATTTCTCAGATTGAATCCGGGGCAAAAATATATGTTGATGAAAATAAATTCCAGGGATGCCTTATCAACATTATCAAAAATGCAATAGAAGCCATTGAAAATAAAGGCACTATAAAAGTCACCTCAAAAAAAATCTGTGACGATACCTTATCAATAAGAATTTCCGACAACGGGAAGCCTATACCTGCAAACAAACAATCGGAAATTTTCAATCAGGGCTTTACCACAAAAAAGACCGGCTCAGGAGTCGGCTTATATTTATGCAAAAAAAATCTTAATAATCTAAACGGAGATATAACTTTACTCCGCTCAACAAAGGAAAATACCGAATTTGAGATAACTGTACCGATAAAACATATTTCTTAACATTTTATCAAAAAGAAAAACCCGAATACATATTACAATTCAAACGAATTGTAAACATTTATTAAATATGTAGCAAAAATTTTTTCGCTTTGTTTTACAATAAATGTAGAAGTTAATGTGATGGAAGGTCATGGAAATTAAACCTGTAAATTACGAATACAACCGCAAGAGGCGCCTGAAGCCCGATAGCGGAGAGGCGCATCCGAGAAGTATTGTGCAGAGTAATGCGGGTTTGTGTGATAATGATAACAGAGGATATAGTGTGAATTTTAGCGGCAGCCATGAGAGTGTGGGGGCCGCTAAATCTTTTATGGGAAGAATAATGAACACGAAAACCTTCCGCTGGCTTACCGGATTTGCCGGAGCTCATAATGTTGCCGCTGCAGCTTTAGTCGGATTATTCCTTGCCGGCGGGTTAAGACCCCTTATTACTATTTCGCTTCCGGGGAAGAACGATATGGAGGATAAAATTTATGCGGCAGGTCACTCTATGGCATCAGGGCTTATAGGTTTTGCTTTCTCTACACTAATTACCACTCCTATTGATTCCGGAACAAAATATATTTTGGAAGATGCAAAGAAAATAAGCAAGGAAGATTATAACGAATTATCAATAGAAGAACTTTCCAAATACATAAGAAAAAACAATGTAACCCCTGAAGATATTGCAAAGAAAATGAAAAGCAAGGGAATGACAAAAGAGGAAATTCTGAAACACCTTAAAAATGAAACCGGAGAAAATCTGAGTTTTGACGATATGGCAAGATTCGTAAAAGAGAATAACATCGAAATTATGCCTGTAAGAAAATTTAAAAACAATTTCTTTAAAATTGTATCTTCCAAAACAGATCAGATAAATAAACTTAAACACGAAATGCATTTTACTACAGATACTGTAAAAAAAGGAAAAATACTCGGAGAAGTCAGAGATTTGGAGAACTGGATAAAAGGAATTGAGACATCGGCTAAAAATGTTTCAGAGTGGGCAATAGCGATTCCGCGTGCAGCATTAACAATTGCACTTATACCGCCGATTTTGAAATACGTTTTCCACGTTGAAAAGAATAAACCGAAGCCGCAAGAACCTGTTAAAGAAATTAATCCGACAAACATGACTTTTGCAAGAAATAATGTAAAATCACTGAGCGAATTTAAAGGAGGTGGGATTTAATGAAAGTTTCATTTAATACATCTCCCATACTGAATAACCAAACAACAAACTCTGCAAAGAACTGTCGTCCTCAGGCGACACAAACCTCCTTTACCGGATTATCGCAAATATATGACACATTTTGCCACGGAGTCGGAAAGCATTTTTGCAGACATATTTTTGATAACAAATTTATTGACAGAATTGCACACACAATAAGAAACAGCGAGAATGCCGTTAAACACTTCCTTGCTGTTGGCTCTGTAATCACAAGCGGTATGTATATGAGGCAAACCCTTACAAATAAAAAAATGGATAAAGACAGACGGCAGACGTTAGCAATGAACCAATTATTTACTCTTATTCTTTCAACCGCCGGCGCTTACACATTAGACAGCAAATTAAAGAATTGGTGGAACAAAAAACACGAACAATTCATGAAGTTATCCGACAGTGGCAGCGCAGCATGGAACGAAATGGAAAAAAGGAATGAAAAGATCAAAAATGAAAATGCCCAAATAAATAAAGACATAACAGCAAAAGTATTGAGCGGAGAAATAAAATCAGATTTACAAGTCAATAACAGAGAAGAACTGAATAAAATTGCAAAGAAATTTATAAAAACAGATACAAACGGATATTTTGCAGAAAAACTTGCCGATATAGGAATTCAGGTTCCTGATGCAAAAGATTGGAAAACTTTAGCCAAAAGAGTTGAAGAGGTTATTGCAGAAGGCAGCCAATCCAGAAACACCGAGATTCTAAAAAGGATACAGGCAGAAGATTACGTCAGAAAATTAATTGAACCTACATTAAATATCGACCAATACCTTGAAAGATACGGTAAAAATCACGTATTTACGAATTTAGAAAAATTAAAAATTCAGAGTAAAGGGTTTGGCGCATTACGTCCGATACTTGTCTTTGGCTTCATATACAGGTTCCTGGTCCCGTTAGCTGTTGTAAAACCGACAAATTATTTGTGTGAAAAATACCTTGCAAATAAAAAAGCAAAAGAAGCCGCAAAACAAAATTCTGTTCAAGCCTGATTGAAATTTAACTTTTGTAAAATATTTTACTGCAATTTATTTTTACGCTTTTATTTTTCACATTTATTTTATATTCTTATTTATATAGTCAAGGGGTTATAAATGAATATACTATTTGTACACAGAAATTTTCCCGCACAGTTTAAATATTTTGCACAGGAGCTGGCAAAAGACCATAGAAACAAAGTTGTTTTTGTAACAAATAACACAAATACAAAAACTTTCGGGAGAATTACAAAAGTTGAGTACAAGTTAAAAAGAAAAGTTCCTGACGACTGCCACAGATACCTCAAGTTTTATGAAGAAGCAATAATTCACGGGCAAGCTGCGGCAGAAGCAATAATTCGCCTGCAATATCAAGGATTTAAACCAGATATAATATACGGACATTCCTGGGGACCCTCAATGTTTGTTAAGGATATCTTCCCTGATGTTCCATATATTGCACACCTTGAATGGTATTACAATCCGACAGATTCAGATGTGGACTTTAGGGGAAACGAACTTGATATCGATGCAAGAGCATGTTTAAGCTGCAAAAATTCTCACATCCTGCAGGATTTGGTACACTGCGATTACGGAATATCACCGACAAACTGGCAAAAAAAGCAATTCCCTAAAATATTTCATGACAAAATAAAAGTTATCCATGAAGGAATCGACACAAGTATATGTAAACCTGACAACAAAGCTAAGTTTAAAGTTCCGAACAGCAAACTAACCCTTACAAATAAAGATGAAGTTTTGACCTATGCTACAAGGGGAATGGAAGAATACAGAGGTTTCCCTGAGTTTATGAAAGCTGCCTCAATCCTTATGAAACAACGGCCGGAATTGCAGGTTGTAATTGCCGGGGATAACAGAGTTTGCTATGGCAGATATTTAAAAAACGACACATGGAAAGATAAAATGCTCCGAGAACTTGAATTTGATGAAACACGGTTGCATTTTGTCGGCTCTCTCCCATACAAGGATTATATAAAACTTTTACAGATATCCTCAGCACACGTATATCTGACATATCCGTTTGTTTTGTCCTGGTCTATGATGGAAGCAATGTCTGCCGGCTGTCCGATAATTGCCTCAAACACCCCGCCTGTTACCGAAATGATGCAAGACGGATATAACGGCATATTGACAGAGTTTTACGACATTGACGGCATTGTTGAAAAAGTGAATAATGTCATAGATAATCCTGACGATTACACTCTTATAAGAAAAAATGCAAGAGAAACCATTGTTCAGAATTACGACTTAAAACATCTGCTCCAAAAACAAATTGAATTTTTAAAACAAGTAACAGGTTAAAAGGAAAAGTACGACAGACTTCGGTCTTCCCTGTGCATTTTTGGGACTAAAATCCGCTTTACAACGGTAAAAGTCTTATTGTATTTTTACTATCTGACCTTTATACTTTCATCCATATATTTAATCAGCGGATAGATAAAGAACTCAATTATTCTGCGTTTGCCGATTTTTATTTCGTTTGTGGTGGACATACCAAATTTAATGGTTTGTTCTTTCCCTTCAACCATCAGCGTTGTATTCTTAGGTTCAATATAGACCTCGTAAACAGGTCCCATTTTTTCATCCTGAATACTGTTTGGAGAAACAACTGTAACGACACCTTCTAAAATCCCGTATTTTTGGAAATTATAAGTATCAACTTTTATTGAAACAGGCATATCTTTTTCTACAAAACCGACATCCTGATTCATTACTGTCGCTTTAATCTGCATTTTTGCATCCTTTGGAACGATTGTCATAATCTTTTCCGCAGGAGAAACGACTCCGCCTATTGTATGAACAAATATTGTATTAATATACCCGTCAATAGGGGATTTTAGCATTTGTTTTTGTTTTTCTATCTGTAATCTTTTATTTCTGATTTCGGATAAAGACGCACTTAATGCCCCAATTTCATGAGAGAGTTCCGTTGTTTCTCTTACGGCATCATCATACCTTGACTGAGGAATTATATCTCTGACCGAAGATAATCTGTTTCTGTTAGCAACTGCAATCCCGTATTTTGTCCTGCTGGAAGCCAATTGTTCGGAAACCCTTGCTTCTTCTTCCCTTAAATTATTTAATTCTAATCCCGGTTCATAATCAGCGGGTGCAACAACAGCAACAATATCGCCTTCATGGACAAATTCTCCCTCTTTTAACGGCAGGGACTGAACAACACCCTTATCAAGGGATTGAACAACCTTTTCTTCCCCTGTCGGAATAATAAGCCCCCGAGCGGTTACAACTATATCTACTTTACCGAAATACATCCATAAGCCTGCAATCAGCATAAAAGCCATAATTATCCAGAACATTGTATTCCCGATAGGATTGAGCGGTCTGTCCTCAATCTCCGCCAGTATCGGCTTAAACTCGTGGCTGTCGTCTGCCTTTGGGATTAACTTATCTACTAATTTTTCTATTAATTTCATTTCTTTTCCTTTTTATTCTTAATTCAACTGAGCATCATACAGCGTTTTATAATACCCGTTATGAGCCATTAATTCATCGTGAGTGCCTGCCTCAACAATTCTTCCGTTATCAAAGCATACAATCTTATCACAATTTCTTATTGTAGAAAGTCTGTGAGCAATAATTATAGTTGTTCTGCCTTTTGATATCATAGCCATATTATCACGAATAATTCTTTCCGATTCATAATCCAAAGCCGAAGTTGCCTCATCAAATATCAGTATTCTCGGGTTAGAAATCAGGGCTCTTGCAATGGCAATTCTCTGTTTTTGTCCGCCCGACAAACTTGAACCGCGCTCCCCGACTTCCGTATCATAACCCTTTGGAAGTTTTGAGATAAATTCATGGGCACCCGAAATTTGCGCCGCCTGAACTATACCTTCCATCGGGATATTAGGTCTGGGCAGTGCAATATTATCTCTAATTGTTCCGGAGAATAAATAATTTTCCTGTAAAACAATACCGATATTTGTTCTTAACCACACAGGGTTTATATTTCTTATATCAATACCGTCAATAAATATAGTCCCCTCGGTAGTATAATATAATCTCTGGATAAGTTTTGCGATAGTAGATTTACCGCTGCCGGAACGACCGACAAAACCGATTTTTTCTCCCGCTCTTATTTCGAGATTAATATTATGCAGCACCATCGGTGCATCAACATTGTATCTGAAAGATAAATTATCAATCTTTATATCACCGTTGACATGGCTCAACGTAATAGCGTTACCTGATTGCATTTCAAGCGGGCTGTTTAAAATATCACCTATTCTGTCAACCGCCAAAAGAGTTTGCTGGAACTCATTCCACAATCCAACCAGCCTCAGCATCGGTGCTGCAAATTGCCCCGAGAACATCTGGAACGCAATTAACTGACCTATTGTAAGTTTATTTTCAATAACGAGCATAACCCCGATGTACAGAATTGCGATTGTCATTGCCTTTTGCAGAAAACCGCAAATAGCACCGGTAAAATTACCCATTATAGCAAGATTAAAACTTGATTTAAGGTATTTTCCAAGCTTATCTTCCCATTTTCTGAACATTGAGCCTTCTATAGCCAATGATTTAACGGTTTGGACACCCGTTACGGATTCAACGAGGTAAGAATTTGACTGAGCACCCATCTGGAATTTTTCTTCTAATCTTTGGCGAAGTTCGGGGGTAATCGTGACGTATATAATTCCTATTATTGCCAAGAAACCGATTGAGATGAACGTCAATTTAACACTGTAAACAAACATTATTGCCAGGAAAACAAGTGAGAAAAACGCATCAATCAATACAGATACTGATTTGTCAGTTATAAATTCTCTTATACGGTCTAATTCCCTTACCCTTGCAACGATATTACCTACCTGTCTGTTTTCAAAATATACATAATATAAACGGAACAAGTGTTTAAATAATTTCGCCCCTAACTTTGCATCAATCTTGTTTGTCGTATGTATAAAAATATAATTTCTTGAAAGGTTAAGCAGCAGCTCAAAAATTGCAACTACAATAAACGCAAAGGCCAACACATCTAATGTTGCTATCGTTCTGTTTACAAGGACTTTATCCAAAATTACCTGAGTAAATAACGGAGTTACCATACCGAACAGCTGAACAACAAATGAACCTAAAAGCACCTGCCCGATTATTTTTTTATACTTAAAGATTTCGTTGAAAAACCACTTGAAACCGAATTTTACATCGTTTAATGAATTTTTGTGGCTCAATATCAAAACTTTCCCGTTTAATTGCTCCTGAAGTTCATCATATGTATGAGATACCGGATGTTTTTCCAGCGGTGTCAGGGTCAAAACCTTGTTTTCTTCGGGTTTAAGAGCAAGCAGAACAATATATGAATCGTCTTTTAGCTGCAATATAGCAGGCATTGGATATTTTGGAGAAATTTCTTTAAGGGTTATATTTTTTTGTTTAATTTTAAATCCCTGATTTTTAGCAATTCTTCTGATTTCCTCAGGTGAAATATCCGCTGTCGTTATCCCGTATTCTCTGACTATCCCTCTCATATCAATATCAACATTATTCATTCTTGATACAATTTCAAGAGAAATAAGTCCTGTATTTACCTGTTGTTTTTGTTCCTGCTCTGCCATTTTACTCCTTTATAAATAAGAATTTTATTTATTTGTTACATCTGCTTCGGATAGAATTTCTATACCCTTTGTTATTGCAGTATGCGTAATACTGTTTTTCTCAATATCTATCTTTTTGTTTAGACTTTCAATTTTTGTATCGTTTGCCTCAATCGGAGAAATCATTTTTTTTGCAAGCAATCTTGCAACCGATTTTTCTTTATCGCTCAATTCGTCATACGCTTTATTATCTTCTTCAAGCTGTTCTTCAAGATAAATCAAATTTGAACGCATAGCGGCTAATCTTGCCATTAACTGTGCAACAGCTTTATCTCTTTCAACGTACAACTGCTTCAATTCCAGCTCTGTCTTTTTAATATTAGCGTTATTTTTAAACCCGTCGAACAACGGAGCATTCAAAGAAGCACCCACAGAGAAATTTGACGGTTCTATACCCTTTAAAGCTTCATTATAACTGTTATGATTAGAACCGTATAAATAATAACGGCCATAAACATTTATCCTCGGCAAATTTGTGCGTTTTGCTATATTAAGTTCATGTTCTTTTTTAAGTATATTTCTTTCATGGATACGCCAAACTATACTTTTTGAGTAATCCTTAAACGATAAGACATCAAAATTATCTTTTTTTAGATTTGCGACCTGTAAATTCTCTGCATCATACTGCTCGCCCGTATAAAAAGATAACCAGCTCAGAGATTCCTGACGTATAGATTTCAATTCACTGATTTTGCTTTTTGCATCTGCAACTTTTATATTTGCCGCATTTAAATCCATCTTTGAGATTTCTTTTACATTAAACAATCTTTTCTGTAATTGCTGATTATTTTCTTCTAGCTCAAGAATTTGTTTATATAGTTCAATCTGCTTGGTTGTAATGAGAATTTTTGAGTATGTATCCAAAAGTGTCAGGTTTAACTCCTGAAGTTTTTGTTCTGTTTCAAGAGTTTTTATCTCTTTTTCCTCTTTTGACATTTTCAGGTTCTCACCCCTTATGCCGAAATCAAAAAGATTGTATGAAACCATAATACCGAGCATTGACTGGTATCTTGTATACGGATTAATGAAAGCATCACCCAAAGACATTACGGTAGTATCACGAATATCTCGATAGTTTTTTGTATATTCGGTACCGGCAACGAAATTCAGCTTAGGGAAATATTCGCTTTTGGCGCCTCTTATACCCTGGTGTGCAATAAGAACATCATAATCCGAAATTTTTAAATCATAAGAATGCTCTTTTGCCTTTTTCAGCACATCCTCAAAACTTATTTTTGAAACATAAACAACCTTTTGCGGTTCTGTTATCTGAATATCAGGCTCTGCCTTTTTATTTTTAATTGCAAAAGAAGGCATACCTGCAACAGAAACAACACATACGCACATCACTATTAATAATCTTATATTATCGGCTATTCTTCTCATATTAAACCTAAACCAATAATACATTATTAGACCAAAAACAAAAATTTTTCAATTTTAAATAATATATTGTAACAATTAAAAATTTTTAGTATTATAATCTTGACGTAGAATATAAGAACTAAAGTCTACCGCAAAAATTGAGGAGAGTTGGATGAAAAAAAATATTTTAAGTTATGGGTTTTGGTTATTTTTGGCAGTTTTGCTGATTCATGCTTCGGTAAAAGCTGAAGATATAAATTTTAATAATATGACACAGCTCAGATGTGATACGACATTTAAAGTCAAAAACAACTCCGGGAACACGAAAACCTATACGGAAAGGTTCCGTCTGTATCTGGACGACACTAACAAAACGATGCATTTTGAAGATAAAACACCCTTTAACATTAGTGTATATAATGATGAACTAATCAGTGCTGACAGAAATGTTAAAAATGGTAACTTACATAAAGATGTTCACTATGAAATAGCCCGAGATACAGGAAAAATTAAAATAGAGGGACACATATATCATCAAAACAATTCAGCCAATAATAAGTTGTCCTATGAGGGTGCCGGAGATTGTTCTGCTTCAGCGGATTAATATCAAAAACAGCATATTATCTTCCTGTAAAAAATTTTAAAAATATTTAAAACCCGTAAAGCACGCTCACTGCACACCATAAACCTCATTTGTATTTGGGAATTTTTATATTATAATCTTGCTATGGAAAAGAGAACAAACAAAAAATTATATGTGGTTTCAGGCTCATCAGGAGTAGGCAAAGGAACAGTTCTTAAAGGATTTATGGCAAAACACCCCGATTTTATGCTGTCAATTTCCTGCACAACAAGAAGTCCCCGCGAAGGTGAAGTTGACGGAGAAAACTACTTCTTTTTAACAAAAGAAGATTTTCAGGCCTGCATAAATGAAGATAAATTTCTTGAATGGGCTGAATTTGCAGGGAATTTTTACGGCACAAAGAAAAAATTTATAAAGGAATGTCTGGATAACGGAATGAATGTTATCCTGGAAATTGAAACAAACGGCGCATTACAGGTAAAAAAGAAGATGCCGGAAGCCGTTCTGATTTTTATTACCCCGCCGTCTTTAGAAGCTCTTGAAGCAAGATTAAGAGGCAGACATACAGAGGACGAAGAAACCATTCAAAAAAGACTTAATGAAGTAAAAAAAGAATTAGAATGCGCAAAAAAATATGACTATCGTGTCGTAAACGACAATTTGGATAACGCTATTTCAGAATTGGAAAATATAATTGCCGGAGAACAGGAAAAATGTTAAACGGGAAAAATATATTAATAGGCATAACCGGCGGGATTGCGGCATACAAGATTTGTGAACTAATCAGAATGTATAAACGCAACGGCGCAAACGTAAGAGTTGTTTGCACTCCGAATGCTCTGAATTTTGTCACTAAATTAACTCTCCAAAATCTGAGTCAAAACGAAGTCGGAGTTGACGAATTTGACATAGCACAATTCAAACCGGAACACATATCCTATGCTGACGAAGCGGATATAATGCTTATAGCGCCTGCAACGGCAAACACCATAGGGAAAATTGCAAACGGAATTTGCGACAATCTTTTAACTTCTGTTGCCTGTGCTTTTTCAAAACCAATTATTATTGCTCCCGCCATGAATTGCGGAATGTGGAACAACAACTTTGTAGAAGAAAATATTTCAAAATTACAGGCTAAAGGAATATATATTCTTGAACCCGAAGAGGGCTTTCTCGCCTGCGGGTACGAAGGCAAGGGAAGATTATGCGACCTTAATAAAATTTATGAAAAAACCGTTGAAATATTATCTTTACAAAAAAATCTGTCCGGTAAAAAAATTGTAATAACGGCAGGCGGCACAATTGAAGAAATAGATTCCGTAAGGTATATATCAAATTATTCATCAGGCAAAATGGGAATAGCCTTAGCGGACACCGCATACGAGCAGGGTGCGGATGTTATTCTGATAACCTCAGTTGATACACAGAAGCCTTACGGTGTAATAAAAATTAAATCGGCAGAGGATTTAAAAAATGCGGTAGAAAACGAATATGACAGTGCGGATTGCATTATTATGGCAGCCGCTGTTGCCGATTACAGGGCAAAAAATATTGCCGACCATAAACTAAAAAAAGATGAAACTTCAGACAGTTTCACGCTTGAATTAGTTAAAAATCCGGACATATTACAGGAATTATGCAAAAAAAGAGATAAAGTTCTTTGCGGGCAAAACCTGTCTGACAGAAAAAATAATAAACCACTTATTGTCGGATTTTGCGCTGAAAGCGAAAACCTTATAGAAAACGCAAAATCCAAGATTGAGAAAAAAGGTTGTGATTATTTAATTGCAAATGATATTTCAAGAAAAGATATCGGGTTTTCAAGCGACTACAACGAAGTTACAATCCTTGATAAAACCGGTTCCGCAAAAAAACTTGAGCGAGCAGCAAAGACCAAAATTGCAAGACAAATATTCAGGGAAATTTATGGATAAATATTCTATCGTTAAAAGAACAGAAGAATTTGCACCGCCTCAAACAGCAGAAGAATGGGACTGCAGCGGCTGGATTGTTGAAACAAATAAAAAAGAAGTTTCAAGAATAATGCTTGCTCTCACCGTAACTGATGACATTATTAATCAGGCAAAAAAACAAAACTGCGATATGATAATTTCTCATCATCCGATGTTTTTCGTACCTGAATCATACAAAAATATCGATATATATTGCGCCCATACAAATATGGATATAGCGGAGGGAGGAACAACCGACTCTTTAATAGAGGAATTGGAATCTCTGGGGCTTCCGGTTACAGAAAAAATCACGAAAGAAAACAGTTTTGTCAGGTACGTCAAAACAAATATTTCAAAAACTAATCTGTTGAACATCTTATCTAAGATTTCCCCAAACTTCAGATATACTGACAAAAATTTAAGTGAACATTTTAAAATGCTTGCTTTTTGTGCAGGCAGCGGAACCGAATTTATAAAAGAAGCCTTTGAAAACGGTGCAGACGGATTTATTACCGGAGATTTAAAATTTCACACAGCACTTGAATCAAAAATCCCGGTTTTTGATATAGGACATTTTGAAAGTGAAATCCAAGTACTGGAAGTATTTAAAAATTTAATCGGAGACAAAGTTGAAATAATAAAAGCACAGGAAGAAAGTCCGTTTAAGGTTTTCGGGATATAAACAATGAGCATAATTTCTGACAGTCTAAAAGCATTAGAATTTGATAAAATAACCGAGCTGCTCTCCAAGTATGCAAAAACAGCTCAGAGCCGTCAGTTGTGCCTTAATCTCACCCCGCACGGGGAAACGGAATTAATACTAAAAGAACTCAGGTACACCCGTGAAGCGAAAAAAATCCTGGATATTCCAAATGATATTCCGATAGAATTTGTTGCGGACATAGATAAGATTGAAAACAGTGCAATGACAACATATTTGAGCGAAGAAGAACTGGTTGATACCGCAAAAACACTCAGAACATCCCGTCTTGTCCGAAATTTCATCAATGAAAATACAACTCCTGATTATATACTTAACGCTCTCGCGAGGAATTTAACGACAGAGAAGGAACTGGAAGAAAAAATCTTCTCAACTTTTGACGAGAATCTGGAAATAAAAAAAGATGCAACACCGGAATTAAAAGGATTATACGCATCACTGAGAGAAACCGAAAAATCCGTAAGAACAAAAGTAGGTGAACTGTTAGGCTCAACGGATTTTGTCAAACACTTGCAGGAAGCAATCTATACTACCCGTGATGACAGAATTGTTTTTCAGGTAAAAGCATCCGATAAAAGTAAAGTAAACGGAATTGTTCATGATGTTTCGGCTACAAACAGAACTTTCTATATAGAACCGGAAAGCCTCGTTCCGTTAAACAATAAAATAAGAGAATTACAATCAAAAATCCACGCAGAATGTGTCCGCATACTTGCAGAATTAACCCAAACAGTGAAATTCCACTTACCTTCGCTAAAAAAGAGCGAAGAGGTTCTTGCAAAAATAGATTTTCACTTTGCAAAAGCGAGATATGCCGTAAAAACGCACAGCGTTGAACCGGAAATTCTTGCTGATAAAAAAGAAATTATCTTAGAAAAAATGAAACATCCGCTGCTGATTGGAACGGTCGAAAACATTGTAACAAATGATTTTTCGATAGGGAATGGCTACAAGTCAATCATAATAACAGGTTCAAATACCGGCGGCAAAACAGTAACCCTTAAAACTATCGGATTATATATACTTATGGCAAGAGCCGGATTATTTTTACCCTGCTCAATGGCAAAAATATATCCGTTCAAAAAAGTATTTGCCGACATTGGTGATGCTCAAAGCATTTTACAAAGTCTATCAACTTTTTCATCACATATGAAAAATATTATAGATATAATAAATAACAGCGATGAAGAATGTTTCGTACTGCTGGATGAAATTTGTGCCGGAACTGACCCTATTGAGGGTGCCGTTCTTGCAAAAAGTATTCTTGAAAAATTATCAGAAAAAAATATTTTCTCAACAGTAACCACTCACTACGGGGAATTAAAAGCACTGGAATATTCAGACCCGTACTTTAAAAATGCCTCCGTTGAATTTAATACGGAAACTCTTAAACCGACATACAAATTATTAATAGGTATTCCGGGATTAAGCAATGCAATATCGATTTCCGCTAATTTGGGACTTGATAAATCAATAACGGAAAAAGCAAAAGAAACACTTGTATCCCAAAAAGACCCCTCAATACTTGTTGTGGAAAAATTGCAGGAGACACAACAAAAACTGAATGATACACTCAAAGAAACAGAAGAACTAAAACAAGAAGCGCTCACCATAAAAGAAGAATATGAAAAGAAACTGTCAGAAGTAAAAAATGATAAGAAAAAAGCAATAAAGGATATTAAAAGAAAATTTGACAGCGAACTTATAACCGCAAAATCAGAAATAAAAAATGTCCTTGAGGAATTAAGAAAAGAAAAATCAGAGAAAATTGCCCGCCGTGCATATTCACGTCTTGGTAAACTTGAAGAAAATTACTCCACAGAAATTAATAAACACGAAGATAAAGAAAACTATGACAAAATAAATTGGGAAAATGTAAAAATCGGGGAAAAACTGCTTCTGAAAGATATTCACCAAATTGTAACCGTAATTGACTTACCGGACAAAAAAGGTAATATTCTTGTCCAAATGGGCGCAATGAAAGCCAAAATGAACAAAGAAAAACTTGCACCGTATGATAAGAGGTACGAAAACAACGGCAGCGGATATACTCCGCCTAAATTTGACAACTTTAAACTGAGAAAAACCGATATAACAAACTCGCTTGATTTGCGAGGAGCAAGAGTGGAAGATGCTTTAGACAAACTTGATATATACCTTGACAAAGCAAGCCTCGCAAATCTGACTCCGGTCACAATAATACACGGTCACGGAACCGGTACAATGAAGGCGGCCGTAAGAGATTATTTATCAACATCACCCTACGTTGCAAAATTCCGTCCCGGAGAGGATAATGAAGGCGGAGACGGGGTTTCGGTCGTAGATATAAAATAACAATGCCATAGAATTGTTAAGTTTTGTTAACAAAATTCCCCCTTTCATGCAATTCTTAAACCCCAATTGTTTTTATATACATGTAAGGTTAGTTAAAGGTTAGTTTTACAATAGGTTGGTTAAAAAAAGATAGGTAGGGATTAAAATGTTAATTTCGAATCACATGCGTATTCATGAACTCATTATGAGAAAAAGTCGGAACGACCAGCGGCTTCGGCAACTACAAATATCACTGAATGAGTTGCAAAGATATGCAGAGCACATAGCCGATGCAAAAATTAATCTTCTTGAATTGGTTTCAATTCCGTCATCAATGTTTAACAGACAGTTAACATACCAGCAATTCGCGATGGATTTTGCAAACCAGTATGCAGACACAAGTATTTTTAATATGACAAATACCGAAGCTTATGATAAATACTTACAAGATCATCCGGAATTTGCAGCTAATCGGGGTGCTTATGAAGCGCAAATGTACAACAATTATTACGAAGAAGGTTTAAAGGCTTTTCGAGATTATGAAAGAGAACTCATTCACGAACAGGAAGGAGCCCTTAAGGGTGAAAAAGATTGCTTACTCGTTGACAATGAAGCTATTAAAACTGAAGTAGAAGATTTAAAGAAACAGAGATCAGAAGAGATTAAAAGTACTTTTAGTTCTCAGGCATAGTTAAAATTTACTCTTAGTTAAATCCTTAATCCTTAATCCTATACAAGTAGGCTCCGTACCCCTGCGGAGCTTTTTTTTATTTTTTCATACATAAAAATGATTACAATGAACAAAAAATATGGTTATATCGTTGTATATAATGGTGTGGAAACCGAGGATAAAATATTGAATTTCAATAAAATCTTTCCAAAGATATGTGTTATAACGATTGCACTATATATGAATATAGGATATGCAAATGCTTTTGAATCAAACAAATCACTAATACAGCAGGGAGCTAAGCTCAATCTTTCAGACTGTATTCAGATTGCTCTGGACAACAGTCCGAATATAAAAAAAGCTGCATATAACTATAAAATGTCAAAAAATGATGTGAGCATAGCCAAAACAGCATTTTTCCCAACGATAGGAGTAGGAACAGGTTATTATTACAACGGTTCCCACTCTCAGAGAATGAACTCTGATACAAGATACTATAATCTGCAAACTTCATTAAATCAATTAATCTGGAATTTTGGAAAGACAAATGCTCAAATAAAAATGCAAAAATTTTACACTATTTCGGCTTTATACAATTTTGACAGCATTGTACTTGATACAATTTTTGACGTAAAAACGAATTATTACGGAGTTCTGGCAGCAAAAGCCACTATGGAAATAAACAGAGCAAACGTAGAAATAAACGAAAGGAACTATCAGAGGACTAAAGCCTACTTTGATGAAGGAATACGCTCAAAAATAGATTTAGTCAATGCGGAAGTAAATTTAAGCGATTCAAAAATTAATCTTGTACAATCTACAAAAAGTTATGAAAATGCTATTGTCAGATTAAACAATTCAATGTATGTAGCACATGCACCTGCTTATGAAATTTCAAATACAGAAACTTTTAACTATTTAACAAATGAAATACCGGTAAATCTGGAAAAAATATCCGAAAACAAAGATTTAAGCACTCCTCCGACGGATGTAACCAATGCCGTATTGACCTCCCGGGTGGAGCAGTTAACAATACTTGATAACTACAAATTCACACCCTTTAAATACTCATTTGAGGAATGTGAGAAACTAGCAATAAAAAACCGTCCCGATTTAAAAGCATACGAAGCTACATTAGATGCAATGAAACAGCAATTAAGTTACATTAAAAGGGAGTATTTGCCGGAGATTACAGGCGGACTCGGCTACGGATACAGAGATGAATATCATACAAGTTCTTGGAATGCCAGTATAGGACTCTCAACGAACCTGAATATAGCGCAGGAAAAATTCAGAATAGATAACGGAAAACTTCAGGTAGAATCTGCCAAAAATGATATTGAACTTATGCGCCAGAATATTTATTTTGAAGTACAGAATGCATACATAAATATGATTCAGCTTGAAAAAGAAATTCCTTTAATGGCGGTAAAAGTAAAACAAACGAGAGAAAACTTTGAACTGGCAGACGGCAGGTACGCCGTAGGATTAGGTGACTATATAGAATTACAGGATGCTAAACAGAACTACAATACGGCACAAAACACATATGTACAGACGGTTTATAATTATAATGTGGCAAGAGCGGACCTGGAAAAACTCATTGCTCTTCCGCAAGAAATAACCATAACGGTTGAGGACTAGACTATGAATAACAACAAAAAATATTTGGTAATAGCATTAGCAGCGGTTGCGCTCGTCGGCATAGGATTTGCTCATCACAAAATTAAGAACAGAGTTCACTATGAAACTCAAAAACTGAGCGAGTGTACGATTACCCAGGTTGTGGAAGCATCCGGCACAATAAATCCGGTCAATACCGTAAGTGTAGGTTCAACCGTATCCGGACTTATAAAAGCCATATATGTAGATTACAACTCGGAAGTAAAAAAAGGACAACTTCTTGCACAAATTGACCCGGCAACCTTTGAAGCAACAGTAGAGCAGAATCTTGCCCAAATTAATTCGGCAGAAGCAGAAATGGCAAGAATACAAGCAGTAACTGAAATGTCAAGAAAAACATACACACGTTTCAAAAATCTATATGCAAAAAACTTCATAGCAAAAAGTGAATTAGATCAGGCGGAAAGCGATTATTTATCCAATCTTGCACAAGTCGGTGCTGCAAGAGCAAAAATTAATCAATCCAGAGCTTCTTACCAAACAGCTCTGACGAATTTAGGTTACACAAAAATAATTGCACCTGTTGACGGAACAATCATTGCCCGTAAAATTGACCTCGGTCAGCCTGTTGCCGCAAGTTTTCAGGCACCGGAATTATTCACGATTGCCCAGGATTTGACAAAAATGCAAATTGAAGTTAACGTATCAGAAGCTGATATAAGCAGAGTAAAAGAGGGACAGGAAGTAAATTACACGCTTGACGGCTACCCTGACAGCGTATTTGACGGGAAAGTAACACAGGTCAGGATTTCTCCGACAACGGTATCCAACGTTGTAACATATTCGGTAATCGTCGGTGTGGATAACCAGGACTTAAAACTTATCCCCGGAATGACCGCAAATGTTTCCATTATTACAAACAAAAGCGAAAACGTACTCTGTGCGCCTTCCATTGCTCTTAAATATACCCCGGAAACAGACGGAAAAAAATACAAAACGCAGGGTATCTGGATACTTGAAAACAAAGAACCTAAAAGAGTCGATATAGAAACAGGCGCAAGTGATGATACGCGTATAGAAATAAAAAGCAGTGAGTTAAAATCCGGCACGCAGGTAATAGTCGGGTCCTCCAATGTTGTAAAAAGGGATAAAAGCAAACCTCAGAGAAGAAAACCGCCCGGAATGTTCTAATAATAAACAGAGGTAAAAATGACAGAAGAAAAAGACTGGATAAAAGAACTTGCAGACAAATATTCTTACAACTTGGAAAATTTCGTGCTTCCGAGAGTAAGACCTTTTGAAAAAGAACGGAAAATAAGGCTTATTCTGGCCACAATAATTGCAACACTTGTTGCAATTATTGCTGTCATCATTATAGCAGCGCTTATATACCTTTATTCCACACATTATACAGACGCACAGACATACAATAGCGGGTATAGAGCCTTTGCAAAATACGGCAGCAAAAAGGCAATCCTGTTTGCCATATTAATAGGAACATTCATATGGAATAAACTTCAGCAGCATTTTGAATATAAAATAAAAAATCAGATAATGCCGATACTTGCAAGCACATTTGACGGATTCAGATGGTTTGAGATTGCTGATGACAAATTTTATGAGGATGTTTTTGATGCAGACATTTTTCCCTGTAATGAAAATGAAAACATAGTTCACGCATACACAGACATGTTTCAAGGACATTGTAAGGACGTGAAATTGGAATTTTCACAGGCTATGTACAGCGGCAACGATTTTAATTTTGAAGGCGGAATTATACGAGCGAAAATGAATAAAAGTTTTAGCGGTAAAACTGTTTTACGCCCTAAAAAAGTATCCTGCGCCGATTTAATAGCATTTGGATTAGATAAAGTAATTCTGGAAGATCCTGAATTTAACAAAAAGTTCAATGTATATTCAACGGATCAGGTGGAGGCAAGGTATCTTTTAACTCCGTCTTTTATGGAAAAATTAAAAAATATATCGATACAATTTACCGAAACAAACAAAACATATTGTTCTCTTTGCAATGATTATATATATATCGCGACAGGGGCAAAAGGCGGAATGTTCGCACTATTCGGATTAACAAAACGTACCGATAACAGAAAAAATTTCCGTAAAATGTTTGGTCAAATCGTATCTGTAATAGACTTGGTGGAATACTTAAAATTAAACATAAGAACAGGACTATAAAAATGCACTTAATAGAAGTAAAAGATGCAATAAAAACATATCAGACGGGCGAAGAAAGTTTCAACGCCCTAAACTCGGTTTCTCTTAATGTTGATAAGGGGGAATTTGTAGCAATTATGGGCACTTCCGGTTCGGGCAAATCTACTTTTATGAATATGCTCGGGACTCTCGATAAACCGACATCGGGAAGTTATTTTCTTGATGGGGAAGATATGCTTAAACTTGACTCAAATCACCTTGCAATGGTCAGATGCGAGAAAATAGGATTTATTTTTCAGGGTTTTAATCTTATATCCAGAACATCAGCACTCGACAATGTCTGTCTGCCGATGATATATAAAGGCATATCCGAATCAGAAAGAATCGAACGGGCAAAGTGGGCTCTGAAAATTGTAGGGCTGGAGAACAGAGAAGACCATATGCCAAACCAAATGTCAGGAGGACAGCAGCAACGTGTAGCCATTGCAAGGGCAATAGTTAATGATGCCCCGCTTATCTTGGCAGACGAACCGACAGGAAATCTTGATACAAAAACCAGTATTGAGGTTATGGAATTCTTCGTAAGACTCAACGAAGAAATGGGAAAAACAATTGTAGTTGTAACCCATGAACCTGACATTGCCGCATATACAAAACGGGTAGTTAAGTTCAAAGACGGAAATATTGTACTCGATATGCCAAAAGAAGAATGGCAAAAACACAGAACAAGGGAAACATAAGATATGCTTGATTTCAAATCTATTTTCAAAATGGCGACAATATCGTTAAAAATAAACAAAATGCGTTCAATGCTCACAAGCTTGGGTATAATTATAGGTGTAAGCGCTGTTATAATAATGCTTGCGGTAGGTTCCGGAGCAAGGGAAAAAATCGCAAAAGATATGGAATCAATGGGTTCAAATCTTCTTATGGTGCGTTCTGCCTCTGCTAATTCAGGCGGAGTTCGCATGGGATTTGGGACAAAGCCTACACTCACACTAAAAGATGCGGAAGCAATCGAAAAAGGGGCCCGTGGAATTTTAGCCGTAGCGCCATATTCTTCAGAAAACAAGCAGCTCACCTACGGCAATCAAAACTGGTCGAGTTCTGTCGGCGGAACAACAGCCTCCTATTTATTCATAAGAAACTATGAAATTATGAGCGGCAGAAATTTTGCGGAAGACGATAACAAAAACAGTTCAAAAGTTGCAATTATCGGGAACACCGTTGCAACAGAGCTTTTTGGCGATGTTGACCCTATTAACAAAACCATGAGAATAGGGAATGTTCCTTTTAAAATAATAGGACTTCTTAAACCCAAAGGACAGAGCGGAATGGGAATGGATCAGGATGATTTGGTATTTATTCCGATAACTACCGCCCAGAAAAAAGTTTTTGGAACGGCTTTCCCGGGAACTGTCAGTATGATTAACGTAAAGGCTTCCGATTCTGATATATTAGACACTACACAAAAAGATATTACTGAAATTCTGAAAACCCGCCACCACATCGGCAAAAATCAGGATAACGATTTTGAGATAAGAAATTTGGCAGAAATGCAGGAAACCATTAAATCCTCAGCAAAAACAATGTCAATTTTACTGGGTGCAATAGCATCCGTATCACTGCTCGTAGGCGGAATAGGCATTATGAATATTATGCTTGTATCCGTAACCGAAAGAACAAAAGAAATAGGAATCCGTATGGCAATCGGAGCAAAAGCCAGTGACATCAGAATACAATTTTTAATAGAATCATTTTTACTGTCTATAATCGGCGGCATAATCGGCGTAATATTCGGAGTCACCTGTTCAAAATGCATAGAAATGTTCTCTACAATGAATATTTTAATATCCGGGTTTTCAATAGCACTGTCGTTGGGATTTTCCGGTGCTATCGGAGTACTGTTCGGCTATTACCCCGCATACAAAGCTTCTCTCCTTAACCCGATTGATGCTTTAAGGTATGAATAAGAATAATAACACTAAAAAAGGTACTCCGAATGGAGCACCTTCTATGTATCAAGAAAGAAGTAATTTATGCAAATGTTTATTTTTCTTCTTCAGGTTTTTTTTCGTCTTTTTGTCCTGCTTTTTCCGCTTCTATTTCAGCCTTTTTAGCATCAATTTTTGTTTTTAGACCCGCAATTTTGCCTAAATCCGCATCTATGCCGTCAGCTTCAGCTTTTACCTTGTTGTACCCGTCATTTGCCTTGGTTGCTTCCTGTTTTGCTTTATCTAAAACTTTGTTTGCAGCATCCCGTTCTTTTGTTTGAGTTCCTTCATAATCGGATTTTGCATCACTTTCAGTTTTTCGGGCAGTTTCTAAATTGGTTTCTGCTGTCTTTAACTCCGCCTCTTTTGCTGAAAGTTGTGCTGCGGTTGCATCTTTATAGTTTTCTGCTTCCCATAATTTTCTTTCAGCTTCCGCTTTTGCTATCTTTGCGTTATTTACTCTGAGTTGAGCCGCGGCTCTTGTTGTTTCATCTGTTGCACTGGCTAACTCTGCTTCAGCCTCTGTTAATTCTATCTCTGCAGAAGTCACACCATCTTTGGCTATTGCAACGGACTCTGCGGCCTCATCATCTTTTGCTTTTGCTTCATCTCTGGCTGTTTGAGCCTCGTTTTTAGCAACTTCTTTTTGCTGAGTATCTTTTTGTGCGGTTTCATATTTTTCTTTTAAAGGCTTCAAGGTTTCGGTATTACCGCTATTTACATTATCTACCGCAGTCTGAGCATCCTGAACAGCCTTATCTTTATTATCTTTTTCTGCTTTAGCACTTTCAACCTTTGGCTGAATCTTGCCTTTTTCAGTATTTAACTCTGTTTCTAATTTCTGAGCTTTTGTACCAACTTTATCAACATCTTTCCCGGTCTTGGCTTTTTCTAACTTTGTTTCAAGGTTTGTAATTTTTTCTTCACTTGACCCGCCGCTAATCAATGATTTAATATCACTATAGAGACTTTTACCTTCATCATAGAGTTTTTTACCTTTTTCTAATGTATCCATCCCGGTTTTGGCAAGTTCTGCGTATTCTCCTGCTTTTTGCAACGCAGTTTTTTGGGGTCCTGGCATACTTTTTTCACCATACTGAGTTGCCATATACCCCATATACTGTTTCATATTTGCGGCACTTGCAATTCCGGAGCCGCCATACATGGCGCCATACTTGGACCAGTTTGCATTTACATTTCCGGTTCCCGGACCTGTTTTGGCATACTTACCTGAACCGTGAGCCTGTGTAGGACCTCCCGGTGTAACACTGTTACTCGTACGCTGTACAGTACCGCCCTGAGCAAAAATACCTCTGTCCTCTTGCTGAACCCCACCGGCAGCATTACCGGCAGCACCACTTTTTGAATAGTTCTGCTTTGATACCGTCGTTATTTCTCCGAATTTGAATTTATTAATGCCGTCCATGTGCTCTCCTCGTCAATCAGAAAACATACTTTTGGGGTAATTTTGCTCTTGTTCTCTCTCAGTATTATCTACTTTTTATATACTTTATATATATTATAAGTAATTTTTGCCGACAAAATTGCCTTTTCATTACCAAAAATGTAACAATTCTTTACAAAACTCTGCAACGAAATTTATTATTTCCTTTCACTTGAGAGTTTGGCTTTATTGTGTTAAAATACAGAATTATGGAAGTAAACAAAAAGAAAAATCTGGTTGCAGGCTTATCAATATTTTCAAATATACTGCTGACATTTTTAAAAATAGCGGCAGGGGTTATTTCGGGAAGTTTAAGTATAATATCGGAAGCAATTCATTCGCTCAGCGACTTATTTGCATCGGTACTAACTTTTTTCTCGGTAATAAAATCATCAAAGCCGGCAGATAATGACCACCCGTACGGCCACGGGAAATATGAGGATATGGCAGGCTTTATTGAGGGTTTGCTTATAATTTTTGCGGCTATTTATATAATTTACCAATCCATAACAAAAATAATCCTCGGAGCACACGCAGAGTTTGAGAGCACCCTTGGCATTATTGTAATGTTCACGGCAGTTGTTATGAATTTTATTGTCAGTTCGCTGCTTATAAAAGTTGCAAAAGACACAAATTCCATATCTTTGTATGCTGACGGGGAACATCTGAGAACAGACGTATATTCTTCATTGGGTGTCCTGATAGGTTTAGTGTTAATAAAATATACCGGACATACAGTCTTGGACCCTATAATCGCAATGCTCGTTGCTGTTATAATATACAGAACGGGTTATAATATATCAAAAAGAGCCTGGATGAACCTGCTTGATCATTCTTTACCCAAGTCGGATATTGAAAAAATAAAAAAAATAATAAAAAATTATTCCCCTTCTGCCAAACTAAAGAAAAACGGCATTAAGGCCAGACACGTCGGACCTTCTGAGGATATTGATTTAGTCTTGCAATTCCCTGAGGAAACAACCATTTGTGAGTGTCACAAAATTTGTGATGAAATAGAAAATCAAATTCGCAATATATACATAAATTGCTCTATTTCAATTCATTCCGAGCCAATGTGCTACAAAAAGAACTGTCAGTTTTCATGTAATAAAACCTGCAACACGGAAACGTCTGAATAATTTTATACTCCGATTTACAATTTGACCGAATTTGAAATATTGTTACAATAATCTTATGGAAGTAACTTTTGACAAATATTCGCTGATTATTGACGGAAAGAGAGTTTTTATAAAAAGCGGAGCTTTTCACTATTTCCGGACACCCGGAGAAGAAATGGCCCGTGACCGCTTCAATAAAATGAAAGCCGGCGGATACAACTGCGTAGATATTTATTTTAACTGGAATTATCACAGTCCGGAACAGGGAGAGTACGATTTTTCCGGGGTAAAAGATGTCAGAAAAGTTCTTCAGGCGGCAAAAGATACGGGATTATTTATAATTGCACGTCCCGGACCGTTTATAAACGGGGAATTAAATGCCGGCGGATTACCGTTTTGGCTACTGAGGATGGAAGATGTAATTCCAAGAAATCGCATCGGAACAGAATATAAGTATTCCGAAAAATATATGCACTACATTGCAGAATGGTATGACCAAATTATTCCTATCATAAACGAATTTGATAATGTAATTCTTTTCCAAATAGAAAATGAATACGCAACTGATACCATGGAAGAAGATTACATGAGGGCGCTATATAAAATGGCACGTGAAAGGGGGATAAAATGCCCTATTTTTCATAACGATGCATACTTCTCAGGTTTGTGGGCCGACTGTGTAGATATTTATGCGCTTGACTTATACCCATATATAAACCCTAATCAGAATTGGAAACAGGATAATTTTTGTTTTGACTCTTTAGATAATGTTGAAGATATTTTCCGCTCCTCCAAAGAAAATTCTCCGCCGTTTATTGCAGAAATGCAATCCGGCTGGTTTGATAAGTGGGACGGGTCGGGATATAAGCATATGAGAGAGGCGCTTGGAGATGAACATATAAATATAATGACAAAAACAGCATTATCTCAAGGTGTTACTTTGTTTAATCATTATATGACAGTCGGCGGAACTAACTGGGGTGATTTGGCCTGTGATGAAGTTTATACGAGTTACGAGTTTTGCGCCCCGATTGACGAATTTGGTATTCCCCAGAGTAACTTTTATAAGGCAAAAGAATTGAATTACTTTCTGGATTCTTTTGATTTTACATGTACCGAACCCAAAGATTTTGATTTTTATCAGGAAAATATTTATACAAAATTAAGACACGACTTGAACAATGACTGTGACTGGCTATTTATTCGCAATATGAATCCCGAAAGAAAAAATATTGAACTTCCTGACGGAAAAGTTGTCAGCATAAAACCTTATGATATGAAAATCTGCCCTGTGAATTTAAAACTAAAAGGATGTGAAATTGAATTTTCCGATATGGAAATTTTTGCAAGACTTAAAAATGAAGAGGAAGAAACCGTATTTTTAATTGCAGACGAATACGCAAATTTGCACCTGAAAAGCGGGGAAATCATATCCGGTAAAAAGAAGGATTTTGATAATCTGACGTATAAAAACAACGACAAAAAAACACAGTTTGTATTCTTAACAAAAAAACTTGCCGACAAAAGCTGGTATCTAAAAGATAAGATGATATTTAACGCTGATTATGTTTTACCTAACGGTGCAGCCGCCATCGATAAAAATACGGAAATTGCCTATTATGATTTGAAACATAAATTTTCCAAAAAATCATGTATAACAGATGCTTTTTCGAAACAGCCGGGTTGTGAAATTGCCAAAATAAAAAGTGTTGAGTTTTGTTCGCCTGAAATAGATTCTGATTACGATTATTCAAAATGGACTAAATTAGGCGAAAAAACAGATTCCTTATCCTGCGGCTTATATGATGAATTTGTCTGGTATAAAGCGGAGCTTCCGGATAATCTGACAGAAATTACTCTCAGTGCAAGGCATCTGTTTGCGGTGTACATAAACGGGAAAGAAGTATTAAACCGTAACAGTTACAAAATAGAAAAGCTTCAGGATATACCCGAAACAATATCAATTCCGCTTAACAAAACCATATTAACCAAAAGAATTAATAATCTAACAATTCTTGTTCAAAACCTCGGGTTTGACAAGGGATTTTCGGGCGACACAAACAACCCCAGAGGTTTGGTATTTTTTGAAACGGCCCCAAAAATTCCGGTTGAGTTTTTTGTCAGAGAGAAATTGTCACCGGAATACAATTATAAACGAGAAAGCGACAATCCCTATTTAACAAAAATATCCGTAGAATTTGATGCAGATATAAAAGACAATATATTTTTTGCTAAATACCTGTCTTTTGAAAATTTCCGCTGCCGCCGTGCAACAATCTTCCTAAACGGAATTAAGATTGGAAGATATATTAAAAGGACTCACGTTCAGGATAAATTTTACCTTATAAACGAATTTTTAAAACCGCACAATACGCTGGACATCATTGTCTGGGAAAAAGAACGCAATATAAAATCGCCATGGGGCTTTAAATCGGAAATGAAAAATGTTATAATAAAGATAGGTACACAGAAGATGTACCAGTTATTTAAGTAAAAGAGGTTATATAATGGTCATTGTTCCGGAATTTTTAATCAGAAGAATTTACCAGAAAGGGTCTTTAAAAAGGCTTGAAAACGGTGCCAGCGTAGTTCTGAAAAATGTTCTGGGGCCCGGACTGATAAGCGGATTTAATTTTGTAAAAATAAATGACACGGTTTTTGAAGCAAAAGATGTAAAATTTATAACTAACGGAAAAGAAGTTGCGGGAACAGATGTTTCGGAAGAAAATCCCGTTATTTTCAGGTTAGGTCAGACCGGAACGCTTGTTATGAACGGACAAGATTGCATTATTGACGGAACAAATAAAATTATAATCGAGGCAATGAATCCGGAAGCCGGAAAAGTACAACTCTCAGCAGAAGATACCCCTCAAGTATAATTATTTCCCGACTGATTTCAGTATCTCTATAATAGAGAAATAATGAGCCGTTGCACCTGCTATCACAAACAGATGCCAGATACTGTGCATAAATTTCTTTTTGAGCAAATAAAATACACAACCAACGGAATACAACCCGCCGCCTAAAAGCAACAACCATAATGCAAAGTGGCTTGCATTATTCCATATTGAATAAGCTAAAAACAGGGACAGCCAACCCATTACAAGGTATAAGCCGGTCGATAAATACTTAAATTTGAGGGTCAGGCACGAATAAATAATTCCCGTTATTGCCAGATACCATGTCATCGCAAGCAAAGCAACCGACAAGGGAAACGGCACAACAAGAAGTAATATCGGAGTATACGTTCCTGCTATCAGCATAAATATTGCACTGTGGTCTATTTTTTGAAATACCAGTTTGGCAGTAGGATTAACCATTGCATGGTACAATGCAGACGACTGAAACAAAATAAACAGCGTTGCGCCAAAAATTGCGGTTGAAGCTACCTCCACCGGGTTATGAGAGCTTACGGCAAGCATTACAATGGCATATATAGACAATAATGCCCCTATTGAATGCGAAAAAGCATTTGCAAATTCTTCTGCCGGTGTATATTTCCTCTCTTCCATAACAAGGTTATGGTAACACACAACATAGAGCATAACAACAATAAAAGCATCAAATTTTAAAATTTGTTACTTTTTATGGGATTTACCGCACAATCCGTGACTTTCTTCTACAAGCTTCATAATCACATTATCCGCAACACTATCATCAAGGATTATCGATATCCAATATTTTTTATTCATATGGTACGCAGGATAAAAATTCGGTTCTTTAATGATTTGCTGAACATGCTCTACTTCAAGTTTTAAATTTATAACCTCCGTAAATCCTTTTTTATCGGGCAGCAAACGGCTCCTGTCAACATCAAGTATTGCGGCATACCACTTATTTGAGGCAGGATTTCTGAAAATACCGGAATCGTCATACTTTTCCCACAAAAATTCCGGCATATCACCGTATTTATCCGCAATTAACCTTGTAATCCTGTTTGACTGCGGCAGAACAAAGTATTGTTTCATAAAACAACAATCTCTGATCTTTATCAGAATGTTCTCATATTCCGTTCTGACTTCACCGACGAACGAACCCTCCTGAGAATTTAATTTTAACGGAACATATTCTTCGCCGCTTTCCGTATCAATCACCTTGCCGCTAATTAGCCCGGCACTGCTGACTTCAACTACCGATTTAAACTGGTTATCCATAAAATATTCTTCGTATGCATATTTTTTCCCCGAACGCTTAAATCCGTACGCACTCAGTTTATCAAAATCCGGAATATATTTTGTAAAGACATTTTCTTCAATACTCATACCACAATTATATCAATAAAAGAGAAACTCTCAACAGAGAAAAATAAAGGCTCCCTTGCAGGAGCCGATGGATGGTTTAATCTAAAACATTTAGGAGTTTAAATATATATACCTTATAACAAAAGTTTATCATAACAACTGCTACAATTGTAGCAGAATAAATTTTAAATGTCAAACTTTTATTTGAAAAATTTTTCTTTTTTTTATTTTTTATACAGAATTTCCTGTTATTAGCAATTTTCCGGGGTTTTGCATGTTTAATAATTCTTAATATATTTCGGGGAATTGACAAAATTTTTATTACAGTGGTAGTATTAATTTAAGGAGATATATTATTATGAAGCAAAATTTGATTTTATTATCAGCTATCATATTTTGGACTATGTTCAGCAGCTACTCATATGGAGCAACATATCAGACCGTACACACAATACATTCGGGGTTTAACAACAGCGGCACATATTCTCATCAGGGGAATTTTTCCCATACAGGGGGAATCCATACCGTCAATTCAGGTTCAATTTCGGGAAATACTCACCTCAATCCCATTCCGACAACAATACACACTCAACCCGGTATGCTGCCGCCTCCGACAAATGTAATGCCCGGAGCTCACGCAGGCTACGGCATTAACCACACTCACAGACCCCACAGGCGGCACATCAGACATACATACGGAAATAATATGTATCCTCGCCAGTATTATTACACCACCACATACTCACAACCATATATGTACACAACCACAATGCCATACGCACCAGTAACTTCAACATATACCACAAGCGCTAACGGCTTCACATGGACAAATACAACTCAGCAACGTAATTTAACTCCATGGCAAAGATTTCTTAATTGGTTTGATTTTTGGTAAAAATAATTTGGGAGGCTCGAATATTAGACGAACCTCCCTTAAATATTTTTATAATGCTATATAAAATTATCTAAACATCAATATACTGTAAATGTTGCAACAGTTGAACCTTTTTCAAGTTCTTTTAATACTTCTATTGCTTTCTTTAACTGAACATCATTTTTATTCTTTATGTCTTCTTCTGTCATCTTAACTTCAACGTCAGGAGAAATACCTTTTTTATGAATATCTGTACCGTTCGGAGTTAAGTATTTCTGAATAGTAATATTCATGCCCGAACCGTTAGCCAGCTTGTTTATTTCCTGAACAAGTCCTTTTCCGAAAGACTTTTCACCGACAAGAACAGCTCTGCCGTTATCTTTCATAGCGCCCGAGAATATTTCACTTGCAGATGCAGAACCCTTGTTTATCAATATTACAACGGGACGTCTTGTTACAATTCCTTTTGTTGCATGCTCAACGTCTTTGTAGTTTCTTTTATCAACCGTAGAAACTATATCACCACTGTCAAGAAACATATCGGATATTGCTATTGCGTTACTCAAAAGTCCGCCCGGATTGGATCTTAAATCAATTATAAAGCCTTTTTTGTAATAATTCTTCTCCAAAATCGAACGAAATTCTTCCGCAGCATTTCTGCTGATAAATGAGCTTAGTCTTATATAACACATCTCACTAGGAAGTGTAATTGATTCGGGTATTTTTTGAGAAATAGATTTGATTTCTATCTTTGCTCGGGTAACTGTATAAGATTTGGGCTCCTGATTTTCTCTTTTTATAAGCAAAGTAACCTGAGTACCTTCAGGCCCTCTTATCTGATCTGCCGCTTTATCAACAGTTATACTTTTTGTACTTTTACCGTCTATTTCCAAAATCTCGTCACCTGCCATAAGGCCTGCTTTTTCTGCCGGAGTATCTTCAATAGGTGCTATTACGGTAAGTTTTCCGTCTTTCATACCTATCTGTATACCGATACCTTTTAAAGAACCCTTGATGGAATTTGATTCTTCTGCAAATTCTTTTGGGTCTAAAAATTTTGTATAGGGGTCATTTAAACTTGCCAACATCGTACTTATTGCGACATAAGCATCCTCATCTGTCCGGATTTCGTTACGATAGCGATTACGCCATTTTTGCTCCCAATTCTGAGAGTTTTTAGATTGGTCAACATATTTATCATTAACTATTTTCCATACCTGATCGTACAACTGAACAGGTTCATTGACAGCCATCACGTTGCATTGTATTATCCAGCCGTACAACAACACAAACAAGCCCAATACAAATAAACTTTTCTTCATAAATTTTCTCATTCTTAACTGTTCCTCCAGATTATCCTCATTTTAACTTAGCTCAAGCTACATTATTAGATGTTTTTATTCAAAAAAAGTTCCTGAACAAAATAAAATAAAGATAATACCTTATGTATAATAACACAATGGCGAATATTTGTACATATTATAGTTTATATGAAGGATAAAATACTCTTAAATACATAAAAGCTATCCGATAAAAATATAAAACAAACTTGTTATCATCGAAAACAAGGAGGAAAACTATGACTAAACCAATTAGCAAAGCAATAAGAAAAATAGCCGAAAAAACCGGCTCTACAAAAATTGTAATTTTTACAAGCCGTTTAAAAATTGACGGGTATGCTTATTTTGAAGACGGCAAGTGCGACGAATGTCATGAGGACATTTTGACTCTGACAAAAGCCATGGTATGTCGTCTTAATGATTATTGCACATGCAACGAGGATGATTGCTCCTGCAATGATTATATTTGTTTTAAATATGATTGGCTTAATGTAAATGTGGATAAAATAGTGGCATACTGTATTGTTGAAAATTAACACTAAAAAGGCCTCACTTAAAAAAGTGAGGCCTTTTTATGAATTTAAAAATTATACGAGTTCAGCAATTTTTTCAGAATTTCTGATTGCAATTTCAACCAGTTGTTTTGCTGTTGCAATCATAGAAATTTCTGAATTCATTTTGTTTATGCAAGAACCGCAGCCGATTGCACTTGCTCCTGCCGCGAAAGCAAAAGGTGCTGTTGTCGGATTTATTCCTGTTGCAGTCATTACAGGGATTTCAACATTTCTTGTAATTTCAATAGTATTAGAAATAGTCAATTCTGCTCTTTCCATCAAACCTCTGACTCCGTCAGCCTGACTGTCAGCACTAAAATGACCTTCTGTCTGGATTAAATCTATTCCTCTTTCTTCAAGGCTTCTTGCCAAATCAATCTGGTCTGCTATTGAGATTTCACCGGGAATAGTTACAGAGAAAAATACTCTGTCTGAACCTAACATTTCGATAGTTTCATCAACAAGCGATAAAACCTGTTCTTTTGTGAAGGAAATACCTTTTTTGTACAATACATCAAAGTTGCCAAATTCTATAGCATCCGCACCTAATTCTACCGCACGTACAAGTTCTGACGGAACAATTGATGATACAAAAATCGGCATATCTGTCATACTTCTTACTTCACTGATAATTGTTTCATCGGCACAAATGTCAATTGCACTTGCTCCGGAAGCCTGAGCCGCATTAACAACTTTTTTTACATTATCAATATCAAAATTATCAATACCTGCAATAATCTTTACTGCACGTTTTGCTGATAAATGCTCTTTAAATAAATCGATTCTACTCATTTCTTTCTCCTTTTTTAAAATAAAACATTTTTAATACTTATAACTTGGCTATTATTATACATTAAAATTCTAATATTTTCAATAATTAGCCGTAAAACTGATTGCTGAATAATGAAAAAATGCTAAACAATGAAATAATTAAAATAGGATATGGAGGCAATTATGAGTAAAAAATCCGCGGTTATAGTATTTCTGGTCTGTATATGTATTACGGCATTATCCGGGGATAAAGCATTTGCAGGAACACTTGTACCCGAAGAAGAAATAAATATAACCGTATATGAATCAATTAATCCCGCAATAGTTTCAATAGAAGCAGATATTGAAGACGGAGTTTCTGCCGGCACAGGATGTATTGTATCTTCTGACGGTTATATTTTGACGGGTTCTCATGTTATTGACGGGTATAAAAAAGTTAAAGTAACAACATCTTCCGGACAAACTTACGAAGCCTCCGTTATTGCTACAATGGGTAAAAACAGAGATTTGGCACTGTTAAAAATTTCACCCAAAAGACAGCTTAAAACTATTACTTTCGGGGATTCCGAAACCTTAAAAGTCGGACAAAAAGTCCTCGCAATAGGGAATCCCTTCGGATTTAACGGGACATTGACTCAGGGAATAATTTCCAGAATAGACTACAAAAAGGGAAGGATTCAAACAGATGCGGCAATCAACCCCGGATGTTCCGGCGGGCCGCTTCTTAATTCCTCAGGCGAAGTTATCGGGATTAATCAGTCAATTTATAACCCCGACAACAACATGTCAAATATAGGTATCGGTTTTGCAATACCCATAAATGATGCCAAAAAGTTCATGCAGCTCGCCAAAGTTTCAAGAAACAGTTTAGCAAAGCCATGAACTCAACTCAGCAAATCAAGTGAACGACCCAGCGTTGGACTGTTTTCCACAGAAGGATACAACGGATTATATGCCTTTTGTGTAAACGGATTTACTCCTGCCATCTGCTGTTGGGGCGGCGCACTTTTTCTATTTGATTTTTCATCTAAAACAACAGGAGGCACTTTGTACAACTGTTGTGCCTGCACTGCCTTAACCGAATAATCCAACTCTTTGACCTCTTAAATTTTGTTCTCTCATCTTTCATATATATAAAGTCAAATTATTCGTCCGAATTTCAATTTAATAAAAAATCGTTACATTCTTAACATTTACTGATCACTCTCGTGGTGATCATTGTCTTTTAACAATTTCTCAAAATCTGACGGTTTTATATCCTGTATAAATTTTTTAAATTCCTGTGCTTCTTCTTCATCTTTTGCAGAATCCGTTGATACGGAACCGTTGGATATTACGTTTGCCGTAACAAAAATCGGAGCATCTACCCTTATTGCAATCGCAATCGCATCAGACGGACGTGAATCAATTTCTATAACGTTATCTTTATCATCTTTTATATATAAAGTCGCATAATAAGTATCTTTTTCGACATCATTAATTTCTATTTTCTCTAAATTATAGCCCGTTTTTTCAATTATGCTTATAATTAAATCGTGTGTCATAGGGCGTGAAACGCTCAGGTTCTCTATTTTTCTTATAATTGCACTTGCCTCCGCAGAACCAATCCAAATAGGAAGAGCTCGTCTGTTTTCTTTATCGTGTAATACAACTATCGGGGAACCCGTTCTGGTATCAAGGGCGATACCCATAACTTTCATTTCAATCATTATTATACTAAGCCTTTCAATCTATTATTTACTCCCATTATACCGCTAATTTTAAAAATAGTAAATACAACAATAAGACGTTAGGGCGATAAGCCGTTTAGACGTTAAGTTTGTATCGGGTAATTGGTTAATTTAAAACACTATATATAAAAACTTATGCCCTTATTAACTTATTAAAAAGTAGCAAAAATTTTTTTTTACAGGTTTTGAAAAAAATATGAAAATTAATTTTATAAATAACGCTTGGGCTAATACCCAAATAAAATATAATAACTACAAGCCCATATCAAATACCCAAAGACATGATACAAGGTATTTATCGCTGCCAAAAGATACTGTGGCATTTCAAAAATCTTCCGATGTTCCGCCGGATGTCCGTACTTATCTTGACCACAGAAAAAAAGAGCTCGGTGAATCATACGATATATTAGACTTATATGCTACAAAAAAACTTGAAGGCATTCAAAACGGGATTCCCTTATTTAAGGGTTTAAGCATTAAACAAATTTTATTTTTAGCAGATCACATGACGGAAGTTATAACAAAAAGAGGTTGTAATAACGTATGCAAGCATTGTTATGCAGAGGCTGTCCCGCCACCGGTAAAAGCACCGGAGAATTTTATATCTGCCATAAGTTATAATGATTTTGAAAATTTATGTAACGGATTTACGGAACTAAATAACAGATTTGGATTCAACATTTTTAAAAATTCTAAGGCTGAATATAATACATTATTCCACGATGCAGACAGTTCTATGATAACTCTTAAAAATAACGAGGGCGTTATTCTTGACTATGCGGATTTATCAAAAATGCTCCACAATGTTACGGAAAAGATTGTTCTGTTTGATACTGCAGGATGGAACATTCAGGACAAAAAAACTCAGGCGAGAATGGAAGCGCTGGTAGAAAAAATTTTAAATACAAATGAATACAATTTTATGGAATTTCATATTTCCATAAATCCGTTCCACCCGATATATGCTTTATCTTTAAAACAACAGGACCCTGAATTAGCAAAAAAATACCGCAATATATATACGGACAGAATTGCCAATGTAATATGCACATTTGCACCGTTGGTAAATAAGTACAATATGATAAGTGATCGCTCTATGCTGCAGTTTAATATCAGAGCCCTTGATAATAAAACAAGAAATGTAAAAGGCTACCGAGTTTCTGATTTGAACATTTTAACGAATGAAATTCAGGCAAAAGTTAAAGAAAGACTTGAAACGGAATCAAAATTCGGTTCTCAACACGAAACAGACCTCTTTATGAATTGGTTAAAAAATCAATTTAATAATATTGATACGGGAATAAGCGCTGCGGGACGCAATGCGAAACTCGTTACCGATAAACGGTCTAATACATACAAAAACACATTAGAAAACACTAATTATACACCCAACGAGGCGGCACAACTATTTGAGGATGGATTTCTTGATCTTAACGGAAAGTTTTATATTACTAACTGGAGAGAAGTATTTCCAACCGACATTTGCCTGAATTATGAAAATTCGGAAAAATCAACGGCAAAAATTGCCCCCAATTTAAGAAAAGATATGATAACAAAAATTATTATGTAATTATCCTAAGGGCACAGGCTTTCCCAGTCCGGTTCGGAATTTCCTTGTCCGGGTTCAATAATTTCTTCTCCCGATTCAAGCATCACCATCAGAGTGAGTTTTAGCTGTTTTTTATAATTTTCTCTCGCTTTTTCAATAGTTTTTGCGCAAAAACAAAAACTCGGGATTTCTTCAATCATAATATACTTATACGGATTTCCCTCAAAATCCAAATCCTCACCCTCTATAAGAGTCCAATTAAGATTTAAGTAATAATCCAGGTCTTTTTCCATTATTTATTCACCAATAGATTGCTCACTCAACGGCTGGGTAATCATTATCCCGTCACCGCCAATTACGTCTGCCTGTTTCCCGTCAATGTACAGGTAAGCGGGTTTGTCGGTATTACGGTTTACCGTTTTTATGAGCTGGAACAGCCTTTTATATACGCTTTCGGTTCCCGCACCATAGACAAAGCCTGATGATAAATCAATTATAACTTTATCCTCGTTATCATAAACATGCAGAACCGTTGTACTTGTCGGAACTTCGGAATATATTCCTGCATTTCTTTCAGTCTGCTTCGGGCCTAGAATTAACGAAGTTACCGCATGTCTGAGTTTTGAACCGTCAACATCCTTGTCATATTCACGTTTTACGACTTTATAAACTTCTTCACCTGAGGAGTTTTTACCTATAAAAACAATCGGAATATATTCTTTTTGTTTCTTTTCTTCCTTCTCAGGATCATCTTCCGGATTTGGGTTATCGGGCGGAGTTGTTATAACAACCCCCGGCTGCTCAGGGTTACCGTTGAAAAGCGGACTTATAACCTTTATACCTACAAGCACAGAGAGCATAAAAACTAACACGCAGGTCAGTGCCAAAAGAATATTTTTCTGTTTTTTATCCATAACGTATAACCCTTTTATTGTTCTGTTACAACATCTTTTTCAACAGTCACAAATCCGGAAACATTTATTATATTGTTTTTAATTGTGACATCCTGTATATTAACATCTGCCCCTTTATTTTCAAAAAGCTCCATAGAAAACTGCAGAGGGTTAAGATAATTAATTATTCTGTCCAGTTTACTTATATCAACAGAGAACGACTCAGTAACCAAATTTGTATCACAAAGCATAATCTCACCGCTTCTTGCTTTTACACTTGTTTCTATGGTAAGCTTCTGTTTTTTATTTAAAAGAGGCATTTTTATTTCCATAGTATAATACAATTTATTCTCTGAGATTTTGGCGGAAGAACCTGTTATATTAAAAAGTTTTGATGAATTTCCTATATTATTTGCTTTTCGTATTATTTCAGAATACTTTTTGCCTTGCATGGTCTTATTCAAATCATTTGCCGAAAAACCGATAACAAAGGTCATCCCGAACGGTTCTTTAAAGGTTGTGGTTTTATTTTTGTTATCTGTTTCAATATAGTTATAATCGCACAAGGTTTTGAATTTTACGTTTGAAGCATAAATGTCATCCGTAACCGTATCGGTTCCCTCTATTTCAAGTGATTTAAAAATGCCTTTCTTTAAGGAAGTTACGTTATACGACTGGAGATTAACTTTGTATTTACCTTTTGAATCCTTTAAAATTGCTTTTTTAAGGACTGCGTTTGCAATTTTCTCTGAAATAAAGTTTGTACCCAACAAATTGCTGTATGAAAAACTTTCTGAATACGGATTTGAGCCGCATTTAAAATCAACCAGATTAGACGCATGGCATGCCCCGCCAAATAATACAATTACACCTAATAACAATAATACCTTTTTCATTGCACAAACACCTTTTTAACCTTAATCTCATTTCTTTCGTATTGCCCGACGGCAACTATACAATTATTATAAATCAAAATTAAAAAATCACCACTTTTTAATTTATCAGAACATTTTGTAATGGGATTCCCGTTAATAATTCGTTTGTATTCTGCTTCGTTAATATCTGTTACCGGCAAAGATATACCTGCGATTGGATTTTGAATATTATTTTCCAATATATTTTTAGCATTATCGCATATATCATATTTTACAAACTTATCCTCAGATTTCTCGGTTAAAAATTCAACAGGTAAATTTACGGAATTTTCAACGGCGAATTTTCCTGCCAATATCCTTTCTAACTTTATCAAATGAGCGAAGCAGCCAAGGTTTTCGCCAAGATCATTTGCAATAGAACGGATATAAGTTCCTTTTGAACATTTAATTCTTATAACCGCAACTTGAGAATTATAATCAAAAGAAACTAAATCAGATTCATATATTGTTACCTCTCTTGGCTCAACTTCAACGGTTTCCCCTTTTCTTGCGTACTCATACAATTTTTTCCCTTTTATTTTTATTGCGGAATACATCGGAGGATATTGTTGTATTTTGCCTTTAAATTTATCAAGTTCTTTTAGGATTTCTTCCTGAGTTACCAATTTTTGAGAGGTATTGGTTATTTCACCTTCAATATCATAAGTAGAAGTCGCCGCTCCGAATTTTACGGTTGCGAGGTACTCTTTATCATCATCAAAATATTCTATAAGCCTTGTTGCTTTCCCCACACATATTGGCAATACGCCCTCAGCAAACGGATCAAGAGTTCCGGTATGTCCGACTTGTTTTATACCAAGAATTTTACGTACAATCCCGACAACATCGTGAGAAGTAAGGCCCTTAGGCTTATAAATATTTATAACTCCGAACATAACGGATTATATTTCCCCTCTTGAAATTTTATTTATAAGTTCACTAACTCTTGAGCCCTTTTCAAGCGAATCCGTATATACGAATTTTAATTCCGGTGTCAGTCTTAAACGGATCTGCTTACCAACTTCATATCTGATTTTCGGGGTACTCTTTTCTATAATTTCCTTAGTTTTTTCTATTTGTTCTTCAGAACCGAGAACACTATATATAACTTTTGCAAAAGAATTGTCATGAGAAACTTCGATATCAACGATAGAAACTACACCTGCAAGTCCGCGAATTTCTTTTCGCAAAATTTCTGATATATCCCTCATTAATTCTTTTCTTACACGTTCATTTCTTAATGTCATCTTGATTTCCTCAGCAGTTATAAGCTGTTGCGTTCAACTTCTTCCGTAGTTGAAACTTCAATTATATCACCGACTTCAATGTCATTCCATTTCGCAAA
>DBXD01000046.1:0-3554 GCA_002309425.1 Cyanobacteria bacterium UBA1221 | reverse complement strand
AGCTGGTCAATTGCACCTTCAAAAATAGTTTCGCCGTTTCTGATAAGTTTTGCATCCTTAGAACGTACAATTTTACCCTCAGTAACATAACATCCGGCAATCTTGGTTGTTTTACCGATTGTAAATACCTGACGGACTTCTGCCGTACCAAGTTCAACTTCCTTTATTTCAGGTTCAAGAAGCGATAACATAGTTTTTTCAATATCTTCCAAAATCTGATATATGATATCATACTTTTTAATTGTAACGCCTTCTTTTTCGGCTGCCGCAAGAGCATTGGAATCTTCTTTTACGGTAAAGCCCAAAATAAGAGCATTTGATGCAGAAGCAAGCATAACATCGGCTTCTGATATATCACCAACCCCGACATGTATAATTTTGGTCGTTATTTCTTTTGAGTCTAACTGAGCAATTGCCTGAGATACAGCTTCTGCCGAACCATGCGTATTTGCTTTAATAATAAGATTGAGGTTCGGAATATCCTCATCCCCTGCAGCCGCCTCACGTCTGATATGAGCCGGAAGCATTGCCTCCAATCTCTTGTCACGTTCTTTTTCTTTTCTTTCCGCAACAATTGCCTTCATTTCTTTTTCGTTTTTAACAACTTCAAACTTATCGCCCGCCTGCGGAACCTCGGTCAAGCCTAATATTTCAACCGGAGTTGAAGGTTCGGCTTTTTGGATTCTTTCACCGCTGTCTGAAAGCAATGCTCTAACTCTTCCGCATGCCGTTCCCACTACAACGCAGTTACCTACTCTGAGAGTTCCGTTCTGTACAAGTAACGTTGCAACAGGACCTTTACCCTTATCAAGGTTTGCCTCAATTACTACACCCGAAGCCTCAGCCTTCGGATTTGCTTTTAAGTCCTGAACATCTGCTACAAGCAATACATATTCCAAAAGTTCATCAATACCTGTTGCCTGAAGAGCTGAGACCTTGACGGTAATAGTGTCACCGCCCCATTCTTCCGGAACAAGACCGTGCTCGGTTAATTGCTGAAGGATTTTATCAGGGTTTGCACCCGGCTTATCAATTTTGTTTACAGCAACTATAATAGGTACATCCGCTGCTTTTGCGTGGTTTATTGCCTCTATTGTCTGTGGCATTATTCCGTCATCCGCAGCAACAACAAGGATAGCAATATCCGTTGCTTTCGCGCCCCTTGCTCTCATTTCAGTAAACGCTTCGTGACCCGGAGTATCAACAAATACTATTTTCTTTTCCTGTTTATTGTCAAGATATACGGTATAAGCACCTATTGACTGAGTAATACCGCCGACTTCCGTTGCGACAATTTTGTGTTTTGAAGCTCTGATACTGTCTAACAATGTTGTTTTACCATGGTCAACGTGTCCCATAATACTAACAACAGGTGCACGCTTTTTCAGAAGTTTTTTATCAACCTCGCTCAATGTCTTCTTTTCTTCTTCTTTTTCAAGTTCTTCTTCAATATATGCATCTAAATCTTCTTCAAGAACTTCCAGATTATATTCTGCACATATTTTCTTTATTACATCAACATCAATAAGCTGGTTTACCGTTGCCATAACACCGTTCATCATAAGATATTTTACAATTTCCGCCGGAGTATGATTAATTTTGTCTGACAATTCACTAATTGTCATGGCATGAGTAACAACAATCTGGGTAACCTCTTTAACTTCTTCTTCTTTTTGGGTTCTTTTCTTATGTTTTTGCGCCGCCGCTTTTTCTAAAGAAATTCTTTCCTGTTCTTCTTTTTTATTAAATTCTTTATCTTTTCTTTTTGAATTATCAGGTCTTCTTTTTGAACTACCTTTTGTTTCATATATTTCCTGCGGAATTATGTGCCTTTGAATAGGTTTCTTTCTGCTGTCATCGGGTTTTGCCGGAGATTTTGGTTTCTCTGCGCCTCCTTTGTCACCGAAAGGCTTTTGAGGTCTGTCGCCTGACTTTAAACTATTGCCCTTTTTATTTTGAAATGTGTCAGTTCCTTGCGTTGGACGGGCTTTTCTGACAATTTCCAACCTGGATTTTGGTTTAACTATTTCCACTCTTGGTCTTGCAGGTTCATCTGTCGGCTTATTCTTCGTTTCCGGTTTACTTTCTTCCTTTGGTTTTTCTATTTCTACTTTTTCAACTTCTTTTGACTTTTTTACGATAAAAGCCTTTGGCTTTGACGGTTTTTCTATTTTTTCACCGTTTGCAATGAACTCTTTTATTTTCCTGACCTGATCCGGAGTCAGCGTACTCGAATGAGTTTTTCCCACAATAGAAATTTTTGCTAATTTTTCCAGCAAGTCTTTGTTTGAAAGATTCAATTCTTTTGCTAATTCATTAATTCTGATTGTTTCGTAACTCATTTATTAATAGTCCTTTCACGTCCGCTGACACGGGAGTTTTTAATATTTTTTGCAGTTTATTCTTTTTAAATGCATTTTCAATACAAGTATTATTATAGCAAAGATATGCAGATCTGCCAAATACCTTTGGATTTCCGTTTATAACAAGGCTATTGGTCGAATGTTCTTTTGTGATTTTAATCATATCCTCACGATTTTTGATTTCTCCGCACCCGACACATTTTCTGCTTATCATAAACCATCCTATTCCACTTGTGCCAATTTCTCTAATTTTAATTTTTGGTCATATTCAATAAGCAGATGTATCAATTCATCCAAATCGCCGTCAATTACGGTCCAGACATTAAGATTATGCCCTATGCGGTGATCGGTTAATCTGCCTTGCGGGAAATTGTAGGTGCGAATACGTTCACTTCTGTCACCGGTACCTACCTGAGAGCGCCTTAAATCGGTAATTTCCTGCATCTGTTTTTGGACTTCCAAATCATACAATTTTGCCTTCAAAATTTGCATAGCACGTTCTTTATTTTGAAGTTGAGAACGCTCCTCAGTACAGAATATCATAATACCAGTCGGCTTATGAAACAATCTTGCCGCCGTTTCAACTTTATTAACATTCTGTCCGCCGGCCCCGCCCGAGCGTGCCGTTGACATTTCTATATCTTCCGGTCTTATTTCAATTTCCACATCATCTACTTCCGGCATAACCGCAACAGTCGCAGTTGAAGTATGTACTCTGCCCTGAGATTCGGTTGCAGGAACACGCTGAACTCTGTGAACGCCCGATTCATATTTCAGCTGAGAATAGACGGCATCTCCTTTTATAGAGATAATAATTTCAGAATACCCGCCGGCTTCACATTCGGTTTTTGACAAAATTTGAGTCTGCCATCCCTGTTTATCCGCATACTTTAAATACATTCTGGCCAGGTCACCCGCAAAAATATTTGCCTCATCACCGCCTGCTCCGCCTCGAATCTCAAGCATAATATCTTTGTCATCCATTGGATCTCTGGGAAGCAAAAGGATTTTCATTTTTTCTTCAAATCCCGGAAGCTTTGCTTCATTTTCTTCCATTTCGGCTTTTAAAAACGCTTTCATTTCCTCATCTGACTCTGAATGAAGCATCTCCTTTGCATCATTAATAGCATCTGTTGTTTTTTTCCATTCGTAATACAGATTAACCGTTTCTTCCATTGATTTTCTTTGTTT
>DBXD01000088.1:14577-24213 GCA_002309425.1 Cyanobacteria bacterium UBA1221 | reverse complement strand
TGCTTCCTTATGTTTCAATGTACGGAAGTACGGAAGAGATGATTGATTATCTTGTTGAAAAGTTATCTCAAAAAAATATAGAAACAAAAAAATTTGACATTATAAGAGGAGATTTGGGTGATTTTGCAATGAGCCTTGTTGATGCAACGACGCTCGTTATCGGAAGCTCAATGGTTCTTGCAGGGCCTCATCCTGCAGCATTTAATATTGCATATCTTACGGGAGTTCTAAGACCCAAAACTAAATTTGTAACCTTTGTCGGTTCTTACGGCTGGGGCGGAAATCTGGTTGGAAAATTGCAGGAGCAGTTGGCAGGTTTGAAGTTAGAGATAATTGAGCCCTTGTTAGTTAAGGGTAAACCCAATAAGGAAGACTATGAAAAACTGGATAATATAGTTAATGAGATTTATGAAAAACATAAATTGTTGAATTTGTTTTAGGGAATTAAGATAGAGGGGGTAGTTAATGATAAGTAAAATATTTTTTGCACGTTTAGAGCCGTGTTTTCAGGCAAAGAAAACCAAAAACGGGGATGCTTCACGTGTTAAAAAAGGAAGTGATGCTTCAAAAAGTGAAAAATCAAAACCAAAAAATGTTGATAAGACCCCTAAAACAGATACATTTACTTCAGCAGAAAGTGACAAACAAACCTCTTCCAAAAAAGGAAAAGTTAGCAGTAAAACGAATTAAACTTGCTCGCCTCCGTACCTTCTACACTATGGAGAAGTAGTTTCGGGTTGTGTTTTTCCGCACCAAAATAATTTAATTAATAGTCCATAGATTCGGAGCTGTATTCGTCCTCATCTTTCATTGCGGACAGGTCATCTTTATATACGGCATCAAAATCATCCGGCATAAGTTCAGGATCCGGCCAGACCGTTTCATCATCAAAACGGCAGGCATGCAGATTATAAGAACTCGTAAAATCCGAATTGCTCAGGTTTGTTTCCGCAAATACACACCCCGCAAGGTCTGCATCACTAAAATTGCAGTAGGTCATCTCAGCATAACTGCAATCTGCCCCGTTTAGTAAACTTTCGGTAAAATCACACTCAACAATCTTTGCCCTTGTAAAATCTACTGATGTAAGGTCTGCATTATTAAAATTAACAAGAGAAATATTGCAATCTGCAAAAGAACTTGAATTCAGATTTACTCCGGAAAAATCAATTTCATTAAAATTCATTGAAGAAAAATCCATTTCGCTCAAATCAACTTCATCCTGTTCTAATTTCCACTGATTGAATTTTTCAGGATGTTTATTCAGTAATTCTGCTAATTCTTCTTTTGTGTAATCTATCATGTAATTATCTCCTTGTTGTAATTTCAGGGGTTATACTATTTTATATTTCAGGGCTTTCAAGGCAGCCTGTAAGCGGTCATCAACTTCCAATTTCTGTAATATGTTTGCAACGTGAGCTTTTGTTGTATTAATTGAGATAACAAGAATTTGAGCAATCTCCATATTGCTGTAACCTTCTGTCATCAGTTTTAAAATCTGAGATTCTCTTGTCGTAAGGTCATAATTTTTACTGTTATTTTCAGTATCCAGTATGGGTGAATTTGTTGTTGCTTTCAATACGATATGGGCAATACTCGGGTCAAACCATGCTGCACCGTCTGCAACAGACTGAACTACTTCCAGCAGTCTTTGCGGGTTAATTTCTTTTGAGCAATACGCATTAGCACCTGCTTTAAGACTGTTTAAAACTTCCTTTTCATCATTGTGGGAAGTAAGAATAATAATTTTAACATCTTTGTTTGAATTACGAATAATTTTTGTTGCTTCAATCCCGTTCATTCCGGGCAAACCCAGGTCCATAATTACAATGTTAATGTTATTATTATTAAATATTTCAATAGCGGATTCCGCAGAATCAGCTTCATAAAGAGTTCCTACCGAATCAGCACCCTCAAAAGCGGTTTTGAGTCCGAATCTTGTCAATTCATGGTCTTCTACTATAAGTATATTATTTTTCATAAAATTCCCAATTCCTTTTTGGCAGGTGTGTTATCCGGATTTAAAACAAGACTCTTTTTAAAATAATAATTGGCATCTTGATACAGACCTCTTGCTTTATATATCAACCCTTGATAATAATAATATCTAAAATCATTTTCGTCAATATATTTTACAATTTCCAAGTATTTTCCTGCTGACCTTAATTCATTTTTTTCTATTGAATATTTTGCCAAACCAACCCATCCGTCAATAAATTTTAAATCAATCGATACGGATTTTTTGTAATATTCATATTCGCGGGATTTGTCCCGTGTTGCAATATTATAGTATGCCAGATAACAATCTGAATGTTCTTTTAATATTTTATAATATGTTGAACTTGCCAGAGTATCGTTTCCCATTGCCGAATAGGTCATTGCTGTCCATGTCATTGCAGGGATATTGTTCCCTGAAGAAGCAGATTTAAAGTATTTAAGTGCATCGGCATAATTTTTATCTTTGTATTTAAGTTTGCCGAGAACCATTAGTGCCATACGGTTTTTTCCGCCAAGCTGCAGAGATTGTTCGGCATAATTTTGAGCTTTTTCATATTCCTTCTGGTCATAATAAATTTCTGCCATTAATGCGTAAATAAGTCTGTTTTGCTTCTTTTGTGCGGTCATTGCACTTTGGAGTGTTCTTAATGCTTTTGTGTCCTCGCCTAAAGAATGATAATAGTACCCGAGGTAATATTTTTTCATATTCTCATTTTTTTCAGTTTTATACAGAGTGTAATATTCTAATGTATTAACCTTGTTTATATAGGCGGTTGTATGGAATTTTTTTGACTTAATGTTTTTGAGAATATTTAAAGCTTCATTAAAATCATTATCCTGAATAGAAATTTCGATTTTTAATTTTTGGTAATTTATATTGTTCGGATTTTTTTCTAAAGCATTTTCAATATATTTTTTTGCATTTTTAGTATCACCGGCTTTAAAAAATCCAAGTGCCGCTATGTAGTTTGCATAATCGGATTTGGATAGTAATTCCGTATTTTTTAAAAGTTCATTAGCGGCTTCTTTACTTTGAGCATTGTACATTATATTAGAGTATTTTTCGGCGAGATAGATTTCATCTTCTTCGGTTAATGTGTTTTTAGGGAAATAAAAATGTTTAATATCTTCAGATTGGATAAAAGCTATATCTTTATCTGCGGCTTTTTGAAGTGCCGTATTGCTGAGATTAAACAATCCTATTTCTGCCATTTCATCAGCAATTCTGAGATATGCGTAATCGTTCGGAACAATATTTGAGATTAGTATTTTAAAATTTTTATAGGCGGATTTTACATTTGCCTGCATAAACCTCTGCATGGCTATTTCATAATGATTATGGACATCGTTATGAGTCAGTCTTGCTTTATGCGGATTATGGGAATACTCCGGCTCGGGTTTATTATTGTCTTTCATCAGAACTTGCTGATTGGGTTCGGCAGGACTGATATAATCAAGCATTGCAGCCTGAGTACATACTGCAGATAATGTCATAAAACATATGAAGGTTTTTTTTATTTTACTGCCTGCCATTAACTTAATCCTGTTTTCCGGAATAATAATAATTAAATAGTGATATTATTTCTAATTCTTCTTTTTTGGGTTTCTTTTTGGTTGAAAATTTATATATATCATTAAGACAATAATTACTCAGTAATTTATCATCTTTTGCTTTAAACCGGTGGTGATTTTCAGTTAAAAATACCCTTATAATTTTGTTTAACGGAATACCCATAAACACATCTATAAGCTTTTTGTCAAAATGGGTATTTTTACCTTTAACGAGTATATCTATGACGTTTATTATAGGCATTTTGTCACGGTAGTGTCTTTTTGATGTTATTGCATCAAAGACATCCGATACTGCAAGAATCCTTCCGCCATAAGGAATTTCTTCTCCTTTTAAATGCCTGTAATATCCGGTTCCGTCGTATTTTTCGTGATGCGAACATGCAATTTCGTTAATTTCTTTAAAGTCCTCATTTAAGCCGATATTTTCCAAAATATTATGCGTAATTTGGACATGTTCCTGAATATGTTTGTATTCTTCGTCAGTCAGTTTACCCTCTTTTTGAAGAACGGAATCTCTGATTCCGATTTTTCCGATATCATGGAGAGTTGCGGCTTTTTCAAGAATTTCTTTTCTTTTTGGGTCTAATTTAAGGGCATCAGCAATCAACATTGCGTATAATTTAACTCTTGTTGAATGGCCTGCCGTAATCTTATCTCTGGCATCTATTGATGAAGCAAGCGTATTTATAAAACTGTCAAATAACAATTTTTGTTCTTTGTAAAGTTCTTTTTGCTGCTCGAATAACTGAGCATTTTCTAGTGCAATAGAAGCACTACCGCCTATTGCGACCAACAAATCTTCATCATTTTTATTAAATGTTCCGTTCAGTTTGTTTAACACCTGAAATGCTCCGATGATTTCCTGATTATTATTTTTTATCGGCATACAAAGAATAGTCTTTGTTTTGTATCCTGTTGACTTATCAACATCAGGGTTAAAACGTTTATCGTTATAGGCATCTTTGATATTTATCGACTCTCCGGTTCTGACCGTATAGCCTGCAAGTCCCTTATCCGCAGGGAAACGGATTTCTTCACTGTCAAGACCGAGTGCAACTTTTGACCACAATTCATTTTTTTCATTATCCAGCAGAAATACGGTACATCTGTCTGCCTGCAACGCTATTTTTGTTTCTTCTGCAATAACTTTGAGCAATACATCAATATCCGTTTGAGCGGTAATAGACCGTCCTATTTTTACCAGGGATACCAACGGGTCGCTTGCGGGAGTCATAAGATATTTTTGATTTTCCCGTATTTGTTTAATTCTTGCAATTATATAACCAAAAATACCGTAATCATACGTTGAATTTACATTTATATTTTTAGCGTTATTGTAATGACACAGAGCAACGAATAAATCACCGTTTTTGTAGCACAATTCTGCCAGCACATATTCTTTTAAAAATTCTGCCGGTATGCTTTTTGATATTCTTGCAAGTTCTGTCGCATCCTGCATTTTTAATAAAATGTTTTTATGTGAAGTTTTATCATCAAAAATTTCCGTTAATGCTGACAGGCTCATGTATACTGAAGCCATTTCAGCAGAAATATTACTTCCTAAAGATTTTGTTTTAGCTTCAATTTTTTTTGCAGCTTCATCATAATGATTAGACAGAATCATTGATAACAAATCTTTAATTTCTTTTCCCTGTTCCTTGATTTTATCTTTTTCGGCGGTACTACTTTTCATCATTAATCCTTTTACATCTCTCTTTTTTTATTATACAATATTTTCATAATTTGTACAAAGAATTTAATAATATAAGAGCGGAGTTTAGTCAGATGAATAAAGTAACAATATTAATTCCCGTTTATAATGAGGTCGGCACACTGGAAACAATCCTGAAAAAAGTTGAGGAAAGCGACTTTTGCGGATTGGAAAAAGAAATCATTTTAATTGACGATTATTCGACAGACGGAACAAAGGATATTTATCCAAAGTTGCCGTATAAAGTTTTGTATCATGAATATAATCAGGGTAAAGGCGCAGCGCTGAGGGACGGTTTTAAAGAAGCAACAGGTGATATTATAGTTATTCAGGATGCGGATTTAGAGTATGACCCGAATGACTATAAACCGTTAATACAACTTATTCTTGACGGAAAAGCAGATGTGTGCTACGGAACACGACTTTCCGGCGGGAAACCGACAAGAGCCTTCATGTTCCTGCATTGGCTTGGAAATAAATTTTTGTCATTAACGACAAACATTTTGTACGGCTCAACTCTGACGGACATGGAAACTTGTTACAAGGCATTCCGTGCGGATTTTATAAAAGATATTCAAATTAAATCAAACAGGTTTGATTTTGAACCGGAAATTACTGCAAAGGTTCTGAAAAGAGGGGCCAGATTGTTTGAAGTTCCTATTTCATATTTTGGAAGAGAATTTTCGGAAGGTAAAAAAATTACCTGGGTTGACGGATTTCATGCTTTGTGGGCATTGATAAGATTTAGATTTACGGATTAATTAACATACTTGAAAGGAGTAAATGATGAAAAAAGTATTATTAGCTTTATTTGCTGCAGCGGTAATAGTGTTGCCGTCAAATGCTGCAACATGGGTCGCTGCTGACAGAGTTTCCGTTGTCGGTGAACAAATAGTAAAGAAAAACAGTTTGCCTGCTACAATTCAGTTTAAGGTTGTAAACGGTGCACCTGACAATTCAATGGCACATACAACAAATACTATTCAGGTCAGCGCAACGGATTTAACCTATACCGGAAATGACAATGAAGTTGCATACGTTGTTGCATACGAATTAGGCGGAGTTATCGTTGACAATATCGGTAAAAAGCGTGTGAGAAATTATGTTAAATCCGCTATTGCAAGTAATTTGAGTACGGATAATGTAATTTCAACCGCAATGAACAGTGATCTTGTTGCCAGAAGAGAAAATACTCGTGATGCGAAGGAAGCTGATATTATGGGTATCGACTTAATGATTAATGCTGGATACAATCCGCTTGCGGGAATTGTTACATTAACGAAAATGCCCGGCAACAACTGGGAAATTACAATGGGTATTCCGGCAAATCATGAAAGAGCAAATTACATATACGATTACTTAACATACAATTATCCGTCAAAGATTAGTGCAGGATATGGCTGTCAGGAATATCGCAACTACCTTGCATATATTGAGCCGACAGTAAATGCAAGAAATGAAAATAAAAAGAAACTTGCAAAATTTAACAAAGAACAGGCAAAAATTAAAGCAAAAAGAACAAAACAGCTTGCAAAATACAAATCTACAAACGGTCTTTCAAGCTGGAATGTATCTTATGAATTACTCAAATCTTTGACAGAATCTGAAAAGAAGTAATTTTGGTAAGAAAATAAATTAACAGAAAAGGTGTGCAAACTTGCACACCTTTTTTAAATTTTGTTGTAAAGAATTATTAAATTTAATACTCATATGGAGCAATCTTTTTTGACAAAAATACTTTATAAATAAACGGAGATATTTTATTTTTGAGAGTACGAAAAACTAAAAGGATATTTAAAATGGGTGATATTAATTTAAATGCTTTATTAAAATTTATAGACAGCAGTGGCGATGGATATATTCAAAAATCAGAAATTCAACAATTTTTAGGAACACAAAAATCCCCAAGTGTTTTTAATGATTATTTTAATTCAGTAACAAGCGATATTGATAAGAACACTTTTTTAAGTGATATGTGTAATATAATGCAACGTGCAAAAGAGAATAACCAGACAATACAACTTAATTTTACAGATGAAAAAGATGCAGAAAGGTTTGAAGAATTAGCAGCAACAGAAAACAGAGATAATAAAGGTTTTTTTCAATACAGTAATTGGTCAAAAGAGTTGAAAGTTGTAAAATCCTTAGAAGAAATACCATTTGGTTCTAATGAAAACATTAGAGATGCAAGATTTTGTGATATTACACAGCTGAATTTGACCGAAGAACAGTTACTAAATTTATGTATTGATAAAACAACAATTATGACTCCTGAACAAAAAGCTTTTCTTGAACCTTATATAGAAGCAGCAAAAAATCCCGGTTTGGGTATTCGCCAATTACATGAACAGGGGTTTACAGGAAAAGGAGTAAATATAGCAATTATAGACCAACCATTGGGTATGCATCAAGAATATGCAGATAACCTTATAGGACAGATTCATGATATAAATTCAGAGGAAATGGGTTGGAATAATGCGCGATTGCATGGTGCAGCCGTTACTTCAATTGCAGTAGGGAAAACTACAGGAGTAGCACCAGATGCCGGATTGGTTTACTATTCTGCGGTTAATTATTCAAGAAATTCACAAGAGATTAAAGCATACAGAGAAAAATGTCTGGAAGAAATGGCAAAAAGAGATAATCCTGAAGATATAGAATATTGGCAATATGAACTTGATTTAATAGATGAGGATGGTTCTTGCCCATCTAATACAGCTTATGTAGATGCAATAAATAGAATATTAGATGAAAATGAGAAGATCCCGGAAAATGAAAGAGTTCAAGTTATTTCGATTAGCTGGGGTTTTAATGAAGAAGCATATGGATTTGATGATCTGCAGCAGGCTATACAGAGAGCCAAAGACCAAGGAGTATTTGTTATATCTGCGGCACTTTATAATGATTATGATATGCGATTTGGAGGTGCAAACAGAAATCCTAAAGGCGATTTGGATGACTCTGATAATTACGAAGCGGGTGCTTTTTGGAAAAAATATTCAGAACGTGGCGAACGAGATGATAAACTTTTATTAGTTCCAATGGATCATAGAACTGTTGCAGATTATAAAGACGGAACATCTTATCGTTATGAAGGTAATGACGGTGGCGAAAGCTGGGCTGTCCCTTGGCTTGCCGGAATGTATGTTCTTGCTAAACAAGCTGACCCAAACCTAACACCTGAAACATTTTGGAAATATGCATTAGAGACTTCAAATGAGTGTCGAAACAATGATTCCGGCAATTATGTTGGCAGAATTATAAATCCACAAGAATTAATACAAAAAATTCAAGAACAAAAAAATATCAAAAATACACAATAGAGAAATCCTTAATACTCACTTTTATATCCGAAATTATTCAGGGCATTTTGTTTTTTGCGCCAGTCTTTTTCGACTTTAACTTCCAGCGATAAAAAAACTTTTTTCTCGGTTATTTTTTCGAGTTCGAGGCGGGCTTCCGTTCCGATTTTTTTCAGCAGAGAACCGCCTTTGCCTATCAATATACCCTTTTGGCTTTTCTGTTCGCAATATATTGTTGCATAAATCTTATCTATATCTTCATTTTCAAAATAATTTTCAACCTTAACCGCAACGGAATGAGGAATTTCGTCACTCGTATTAAGTAAAATTTTCTCTCTTATAATTTCTTCGGTCACATCCCGCATCGTTTCTTCGGTTACGACATCTTCGGGGTACAGATAATCTCCCTCAGGTAATTCTTTATATATATTTTTTATAAGAGTATCAATATTTCTGCCGGTTTTGGCGGAAATTTTTACAACAGGATAATTTTTTTCAAAAAGAGTTTTGTATGAGAGCAGATTTTCTTCAATTTTTCCGAGTTTTTTTACCTTGTCAACTTTATTCATAACAATAATTACGGGAATATTAGTTTTTAAAATATTTTGCGCAATCCACCTGTCACCTTTTCCGGCAGGCTCCGAGCCGTCAACAAGAAATAATATCAAATCTGCATCAGGAACTGCAATTTTTGCTTCGTCCAGCAAAAATTCTCCAAGCTTGTTGAGAGGTTTATGTACTCCGGGGGTATCTATAAAAACAATTTGACCCTTTTCTGTTGTATAAATTCCCTTAATTCTTTTTCTTGTAGTTTGAGCTTTGTCTGTGGCAATAACAATCTTTTGCCCCAAAACGCAGTTAAGAAGCGTAGATTTGCCGACATTTGGGCGGCCTATTATTGCTGTAAATCCACTTTTCATACACATATCTTAACATAAAAGTAAAATTTTTTAACAAATTGGCAAAAAATTTTGTGTCGGGTTATTATATACATATATAGTGGAAAAATGTCGATATGAATATAATAAATAAAAAAACAGGAATAATTTTATC
>DBXD01000088.1:0-14528 GCA_002309425.1 Cyanobacteria bacterium UBA1221 | reverse complement strand
ATTAAAAGAAGCAGTTCGTCAGCATCTGCCCTAAACGTTACTATATATACCGCAAATCCTTATGATGAAAATGTTGCCGTAACAAAAAAGGGCGATGATAAATACGTTATAATTATGCCGAATATTTCCGGTGTAAATGCTTCAAATATTGATTATTCCGCAATAAAAGACATTGTTTCCGACGTAAGTTTAAAATCTATCAATGACGAATCCAGCAGTTATACAAAAATTACCCTCACGACAACAAAACCTGTTTCAATTACAACAGCGGCTAAAAAAAGTACCCCTTTAACGGAAGAGCAAAAAGCGTATAAAAATCTTATTGCGCAGGCAAAAGGTTATGCTCAAACGGCTCAGTCAAATAATAAAGCAACTTCTGTTGCTAAACCGTCACAAACTGCACAGGTTCAACCGGCACAGACTTCAATTAAAACCGAGCAGCCTGCAAAAACAAAGCCTTCGGTTGCCGAAAAGAAAGATATAGCTTCCGCAACAGTAAGTTCAACTGTTAAAAACGAAATTAAACAGGATAAAGACAAATTGGCATCAAACAAAGCGGAAGAAAAAAATATTCTAAAAGCAGACGGCAATGATAAAAAAGTTTTAACACAAGCAGCATCTGATGAGATTTCTTATAATAAGAAAAATATCAAGGAAGAAACTTCATCTGATTTAAAAGATGATGCTGAGGGTGTATTTACATTAAATAAACAAGCTTCAGATACCGACAGCAAAGAAAATCTTGGGCTGACTGTCGGTCAATTATTATCAGAAAGAGCTCAGGAACAAAAGGAAATTCTAAATACAACGGAGAATAAAGGATTAGAACGGAATATGCTAACGACTGTAATTATATTATTATCATCAATGTTTGGGTTAATGGCTTTCTTTAACGGAATTAAGAATTCTCTTGAAGGTTCTGTTGCACTTAAAAAGTCATTTAAAGATAACTTGCACGACAAACCGCATGAGCCGGTTGCAGATTATTCGGATATTACTTCCGATAATACGTTGTCCTGGCAGGAAAAATATCAAAAGTTTATTAATTCGGTGGAAGAAATTAATCCGGCAGACGGAATTATCAGACATGTTGGTAACGGTGAATATGAATTTGTAAACTCTTCCGAATTGGAATCTATATATAAAGACAGTTCTCCGGAAATCGGATATGGCGAAACAGTTAGTTATAGCGGTGGCGCTGCCCAACTTCAACCAAAACATGAATCGAGGTTTAAATCCTATAATAAACCTGCAGTAAATTCTTCTCCGTCTAATCTGCCGCCTATCAAGAAAGGTAAAAATCAGCCGTTTAAAACTAATTCAGCTTCAAGCGGATATTCAAAAGATGATACAAGGTTTGAAAGTTATAAAGATTTGGCAGAGTCCTTAGAAAGGACATTGCACAATTCTCCTGATGTTGAAAGAATAGATTTTGAAGATGATTATGACAGTGCAAATCCTTTTGTACACAAGGAAGAAGATGCTATTTCCAAATCAATAAGAAAGGCCCCGAAATTAAAATCTTTTGCAAATAAAATGGCTTTGGAAGAAACCCGCAGATTGATGCCTTCTCCAAAACATCGCTCTGATATTATCAAGTTAAAAAATACCGAAGCAAAATATGTAAACCTTGAAAATTCAAATTTATATTCTTCAGGAAGAAGTTTTGCTAATGCAAATTTAAGTTCGGCAGATTTGATTAACAGAAACAAAATAAGTTCGAGATTAAAGGCTACATCTCCCATAAAAACTTCTTCAAATGATAAATATGCAACAATCAGCGTGGATGAATTTTTTGACACAATGGATTCTTCAAGCAGAATTACTGCACCTGCAACATTAGCCAGCAGAGTTGCGGATAAATTGAGTGCGATGTCCTCAAATATGAATAAGGATGATAAAAATTCCGCAAAGGATTCCAAAAATCCGCTCGATGGTAAAATTATAAAGGCAGGTTATAATATCAATGAGACAAGCGGTTTCTATATCGTAACGGATAGTGAAGGAAATTGCTCGTTAATCGGAAAATCAAACAATGCGGTAACCGTTTTGAAAGAATTTTCTCACCCGGTTGAACCAAAAATACAAGTCAGACAAGACGGCGATAATGTTTATATCGTAAGAGCCGCAGGCGAACGCTACCTTGTTGAAATTGACGGAAATAAAATGGGTGTACTGATTGAGTTATAAGTATAACCTGAAAGAAGAGCTTTTGTGAAAAAATTAATATGTTGCATAGTATTGTGCTTATTTTTTATACTGGGTTTATGCGGGTGTAATTCGTCTGATAACAGGCAGGTGATAAAATTTGCCAGCTGGGGTTCAAAGTCAGAAGTTGATATTATAAAACCAATATTGGCGGAATATGAGAAAAATAACCCTGATGTAAAAATTGAGTTTATGCATATTCCGCAAAATTATTTTCAGAAAATACATCTGCTCTTTGCTTCAAACACTCCGCCGGATGTTGTTTTTATGAATAACTTATATCTGCCGATATATGCAAATGCAGGTGTTTTAGAGCCGGTTGACGGATGGGCGGATTTATCCGTGTACGACAAAAATGTTTTGAGTGCGCTTTCGTGGAAAGCGAATATTTATGCTGTTCCCAGAGATGTTTCAAATTTGGTTATTTTTTATAATAAGGATTTATTTGATAAATATGGGATAAAATATCCGAATGAAAACTGGACATTTGAAGATTTTCTGAAAATAGGGAGAAAGTTCAAAAAAGAGGGCATTTTTGCGATAAGTTTTGAAAAAAATCCTTTATTCTTTTTACCGTATTTAATGAGTGAAGGCGGTGAAATTGTAAATAAAGCAGGCACACTTACAATTTACGAGGAGTATTCTCAGAGAGGACTGGATTTTTATGCTGATTTAAGGAAGAAAGAACATATTGCACCGAGAGCTGAAGAAAGTGCAAGTGCTACAATGGCACAAATGTTTTTGCAGCAAAAAATAGCTATGCATTTAACCGGCAGATGGCTTGTTCCAAAGTACCGAGAGGAAGCAAAATTTGACTGGGATATTGTGCCTTTTCCAAGTGGTAGTGCGGGTAGTATTGTTCAGTTGGATGCCTCCGGTTGGGCGGTCGCAAAAAATTCAGCCCATAAAGAGGAAGCCCGCAAACTCGTAAATTATTTGTCCTCAAAAAACAGTATAGAAAAATTTACCCAATGCGGTCTTATTGTTCCGGCAAGAAGTGATGTCGCAACCTCAAAATATTTTTTTGACGGTAAAAAGCCGCACAACACTAAAGTTTTCCTTAATGTAATTAAAACCGCAAAACCGACACCTGTACCTGTAAATTACAATGAGATTTTAGACAGTCTTTCAAATTATTTTGAAGAAAAATTTAATTAGCTTAGTTATTTTTTGACGCTCTTATCCGCAAGTTCGCTATCAACTCTCAAAAATACAGGTTTTATATCTTCCTTTGAAATCAATTTTCCGGGTTTAATTTCATCGGTTGTTATGTCCTCTAATTTCTTTGTAATATCATATGAAAGCTGTTTTGCCATTTCACGGGCAATATTAGGACAATACGGATAAATCAGAGAAGAAATCACGCACATTACTTCCAGTACGGTTGTGAGTACCTGTCCGCATTCTGTCATTTTTTCTTCTTTTGCTAAAGTCCAGGGCGCATTGTCTGTTACATATTTGTTTGCGCTGTCAACTATTGACATAATCTCCTGTGCTGCTTCCGCTATCTCAAAGTGATTAAAATGATTTTCTACAACTTTGATTTTTCCGGCACTTTCTTTTATCAGACTCAAAGAGCCGCTAACCTTTTCGGGAGATTTTGTGACAAAAAATTCTTCTTTTACTTCTCCGTCAAAGTATTTCACAAGCATTGACAGGGTTCTGTTTAACAAGTTACCCATAGAATTTGCAAGATGCGCATTAACCTTTTCTTTAAAGTCGTTATCGGAATAATTACCGTCCCTGCCGCATGGTGCCGATGTTGCCATATAATATCTGAACGCATCCGGATATTCGAGTTCAAAATTTTCCAGTACGGAAGTAGGAGAAACAACATTACCTAATGATTTTGACATCTTTGTTTCATCAATTGTAATCCAGCCGTGGGCAAAAATGTGTTTTGGCAGCGGCAATTCAAGTGCCATTAATATTCCTATCCAATAGATACTGTGGAATTTAAGAATATCTTTACCTATAACGTGAACATCAACAGGCCACAGTTTTTTAAACTGTTCATCCGATTCACCGTCCGGGTTATAGCCGATTGCAGTAATATAATTTGATAAGGCATCTATCCAGACATAGATTGACTGTTCGGGGTCATCAAGAATATCAATACCCCAGCCAACATTTTCTTTTGATCGTGATACCGAAATGTCCTGAATGTCTTCTAACTGATTTATAACTTCCGTTGCTCTGAATGACGGAACAATAAAATCGGGATTGTCTTTTATGTGCTTGATAATAGCATCTTTGTACGCTGACAATTTAAAGAAATAATTTTCTTCTTTTACAATGTCAGGTTTTTTCATATGGTCAGGGCATAACCCATCCTCCGTTAAATCTTTCGGGTTTAAGAAACATTCACAGCCTGAACAGTACCAACCCTCGTATTCGTGCTTATAAATAGCCCCTTTATCTTTAAGTTTTTGGAATATCTTTTGAACAATCTTTTTATGATCTTCATCTGTTGTTCTTATAAATTTGTTATAATTTATGTCTAAGGCTTTCCATGCAGCTTTAAATTTTTGTGCATTTTCATCACAAAGTTCTTTTGGGGTTATACCTTTAGATGCAGCAGTTTTTTGAATTTTTATGCCGTGTTCATCCGTTCCCGTTAAAAAGAACAAATTATCGGTACGCTGGCTGTAATGCCTTGCTATTATATCCGTTAAAATCTTTTCATAGGCGTGTCCGATATGGGGTGCGCCGTTTACGTAGTCTATTGCCGTTGTAATGTAATATTTATCCATAATTCTCTATTCCTCGTATGCTAGTATTTTTATATTAGCACAAATATATTCGGCTTACAGATAAAACCATAAAATTATTCTTGCGTATTTTGCAAAAAGTATTATCAGGTAACTGAAAATAAAGTCATAGATTATTTTTATACCGCTTTGGGAAGCAATCCAGTTTGTCACAAAATTAATACCGGTATGATGGAAATATGCAAGTGCCGTCATATAAATTATTCCGATTAAATGTATTGTTAAAACGCCAAAAAATACCGCCTTTGCAACGTTTTTATAAGAATAATCTTTTTTTAATACCGAGCCGAGAATAATTCCCGCCGGCAGGTATGCTAAAATATATCCGAAACCGTATGAGGTTATATAATGTAATCCGCCTCCCAGAGCAAAAACAGGCAGGAAAAATAATCCTGTCATAATGTATAAAACAATGCTCAGGCTGCCGTACCGTCTGCCAAGCAGTCCTACCGCAAACAGAGCAACCGGAATTTGCGGAATATATTTTATGGTGTATAAAAAGTCGTCAATACCAACCGTTTTTCCTTTGAACAAATCCATCGGAATTATAAAATGTGTAACATCAAGCTGTAAAAATGTTGATATAACGAGTAGAAAGGCACAAAAGACAACCAGCATAAAAGTTCCTATACCAAAATTTATTCCGTGATGCTTCTGCGAAGTTTTTTGCTTTTTTATTTTCTTTTTTCTGATTTTTTTAGGTGGTTCTTCCAATGGTTTTTCAGGAGCTTCCTGTTCGGTATTTTCAATGGTTTCCCCGTTTATATCGTTATCATTCATTTATGCAAATAACCTTTTTTAAATTTTCAATATTCTTTTTGTACAGTGTTTTAAATTTATCGTAAAAAATATTTTCTGTCCACATTATCAAAGCATCTTCATTATTGTCCTGATAATAGCTTTTTCTCGTACCAAGAGATTTCATACCGTATTTTTCGTATAAATTTATTGCCTTTTCGTTTGAAACTCTGACTTCAAGTGTAATATATTTAATTCCGTTTTGGTAACAATTTTCTATTGCGTAATGCAAAAGAGCCTCTCCGATTTTCCTTCTTCTGTATTTCGGTCTTACGGAAACCGTTGTAATATGGGCTTCTTCCATAATCTGCCAGGTGCCGATATAACCCAGCATATTATCACTCTCATCTAATGCACAAAAATAAAAAGCCAAATCGTTTGAGAGTTCGTTAAAAAAAGATTCTCTGGACCAATGATGTTCGCCGTATGATTCTTTTTCTACTTCAATTACGGAATCAATATCCTGTATCGTCATCGGGCGAATTTTTATTTTTAGAGCTTTATCTGTTTCCATATGTCAATTTTACCACGCAGAGAGATTGTGTGCAAATGATTATTACAACAAAAAACTCCCAAATAATCGGGAGTTTTTTGTAAAAATGTTATTTTAATAAAAGAATTAAGCTTCAGGAGCAGCTTCTTCAGCCGGTGCTTCCTCTGCCGCAGGCTCTTCAGCGGGTGCAGCAGCAGCTGCTTCTGCCTCAGCCTTTGCTTCTGCTTCTGCTGCAGCTTTTGCTTCAGCTTCAGCGGCTTTCTTTGCCTGTGCTTTCTTAGAAAGTTTTACTGTTTCTTTCTTTTTATAATTCAAAGTTCCGTCAGCGTTGCAGTTTTTCATTAAGTATGCAACTGTTTCTGTCGGTTGAGCACCTTTTTTAACCCATTCTTTAGCAGTTTCAACATCAAACTTCATAACTTTAGTTTTTGGGTTGTAGTGTCCTAATTCCTGAATAGGTCTGCCTTCACGTTTTGTTGTAGAATTAATAACGATAATTCTGTATGAGGGGTTCTTTTTTGCGCCTAATCTTTTTAATCTGATTTTTAACATTGTGTTTTTCCTTCTTATTACTGTACTTTTATCGGAAATCCAACCGCCGCTTGTTGTTTCTCCTTGAATCAGGCTAAGAGGAATTGCCTGTTCATAGTCCCCATGTAAACACAAACCTGATTTAATTGCAAGGGTTGTATTTTATTGCATTTTATTTTTATTAATAATAGAATATCCGATATGAAAATTTTTTACGTTAAATTGGATAAGAGTGAAACAGAAAAACTTTCAAGGCGCGAATTAAAGGCTTTGCAGTCTGGTATTGGCCGAAAAATAATTGATTACGTCGGGAAAAATATATACAATCTTTCGGAGACAACGGTTATTGAAGAAAATTCCAAGCCAAAATTTTTGAATTCTGATATTCAGTTCAGTATTTCGCATTCTAACGAAATTATTGCGGTCGCATTTGATGATTTCCCTCTGGGGCTTGATATTGAGTATATGAAAGACAGAGATTTTGAGAAACTTTCAGGGCATTACGGGATAAATACAAAGGATAAATTTGAATTTTACAGACAGTGGACACAACTTGAGGCAAAAATAAAAATTCAGTCGGATATAAAAAACTCTTATACTGATATTTTTGAAGAAAAATATATGCTCACGATTGTTTCATCAAACCCGGACAATCTGAGGGTTGAGTTTGAGGAAATAAAACACTACTTAAAATAATATTCAATTTCCGAATTCAAATCCAGTTTTCTGGCATTTTTTCTGAAAATTTTGGATTTTATACCGAGTTTTGCAAGGCGGTACAAAATACTGACCGCTAAAACCCCGAAACCATACTTGCAGGAGCGCAAAAAGTTTATTGAGGATGCTTCCTTAAAATACTTTGTAGGACAGGAAATTTCGCCTATGTTATAGTTGTTGTAAAACATCAAAGCTATCATTTCATTGTCGAAAATAAAATCATCATTACATTCTTCCAAAGGTAATTCTCTTAATACTTTCGCCGTAAACCCTCTGAAACCCGTATGGTATTCAGATAATTTTTGATTTGTCAAAACGTTTTCAAATGAAGTAAGACATTTGTTTGCAATGAATTTATACAATGGCATACCGCCTTTGAGTGCGGAATTTCCGAGCATACGTGATGCCAAAACCGCATCATATTCTTCAAAAGCCATCATAGATACAATCGCAGGAATTAATTTTGGTGTATATTGATAATCCGGATGCAGCATCACAACGATGTCTGCTCCGGATTTCAATGCTGCTTTATAACATGATTTCTGGTTGCCGCCGTAACCTCTGTTTTCCTTATGTACGATAGTTTTTATTCCGAGATTTTTCGCGACTTCTCTGGTTTCATCCTGTGAATTGTCGTCAACAAGAATTACCTCATCAACAAAGTCTTTGTAGATTTCGTCATAAGTTTGCTTAAGAGTTTTTGCCGCATTATATGCAGGCATGATTACAACGACTTTTTTACCGTTTATCATTTTTATTCTTCTACTGCAGGCGCAACTTCTTCCTTAACATCTGTTCTGATAGAAGTTTTGTCCGAACCTAAAGATTTGTCTTTAAATTTGTTTACCTGTCTGATTAATTTATCAGCAAGCAAGTCAATACTTTCGTACATAGAATCAGCTGCTTCTTCGCATCTTACAACACCTGTACTCATTTTGCAGCTTACCTCAGCAACGTGCTTACCTGTTGCCGAAGGATTTTTGATTACTGATAACACTACGTCAATTGCCTGAATCTGGTCATAATGATTAACTACTTTACCGATTTTTTCTTTAACATAAGCTTTGATAGCATCGGTAATTTCAATATTTCTTCCGTTTACGTGAATATGCATTTATACCTCCGTGTTAAAATAGTGCCATGCCAGTATAACATAACTGCCCAAAAATTTAAAGGGGAAAATTAAGATTTGTACACAAATATTCCCGTACAAAACAGTATGACTTTATGTATATAAACAGGCCAAAGTCTTAAACTTCTTCTTCAATTAAAAACTGCTGCAATTCAACATTAGGTGTGCCGATTACTCTTACAAGTTCAAGAACGGATGCTTTCATCTGGCATTTTTGTGATGAACCGCTGAAAAAATCTTTATAAAAACAACCTTCACAGTTGCAGCCTCTTTTATAACATTCAAGTGCCGTAGTGGTCCATCTCCTTACAGCAACAGCCCTTCCCATATCTCTACTTCTAAACAATTTATACTATCTCCAAATTATCTACCCATATCCCAAAATTCCTGACGGTTTTTCTGTCGGAATTCTGTCCCCACGGGCACCATGCCCTCTCGATATTTTTATGATATGTAAAGGGATAAATTTTTTCAATAGCGATACATGTGTATGTGAACATTTGTAACAAAAGCCAGAAATAGTCTGCTTGTACGGGTTATCAAGCTGTCAATCAGCCCATATCATGTGCTGTCACATGCTTTAAACTAATAAGCAGCATGCAATCATGCTCATGGCATGGTTTTTCATGATTTAATAAAGTGTTAAGTTATGTAAAAAATTTTTTTAAAAGTAGTATAATTTAGTCATGATTACAAAAATTGAGTTGGATAGATTAGTCGAAAAATATGAAAAAGAGTATTTTATAGAATCCGATCCGGTGCAATTCCCGCACAGGTTTAAAAACAAAAAAGATATAGAAATTGCGGGTTTTATAGCGTCTTTAGTTGCTTACGGCTCCAGAAAAGTATTTATAAAGAAACTGGAAAATTTGTTTGAAATAGCACAGTTTGAACCGTTGAATTTTGTATTAAATTTTGAAGTCGGGGTTCTGGGCGATTTTAATTACAGATTTGGAAGAACAGAGGATTTTAATGCCGTATTTGAAGTAATGAAGACGTTGTATTCTAGTGACGGCGGGTTGGAAGAGCTGTTCAAATATGCGTGGGAAAATACCGGAACGCTCAGAGATACGTTGTTTTTTAAAACCGTAACGGATTATTTTTATTCAAGGGTAAAAGATAACGCAGGACAGGGGTTTTATTTTATGATACCTAATCCCGATAACGACGGAGCGATGAAAAGAATGAATATGTATCTCAGATGGATGGTAAGAAAACCGCCTGTTGATTTTGGTTTATGGGATTTTATTCCTGTATCGGAATTGCTGATTCCGCTTGATGTTCATGTTGCAAGGGTTTCAAGAGAAATGGGGTTGTTAAAGCGTAATTCAAATGACTTTAAAGCTGTTGTGGAACTAACGGATTGTCTTAAAAAATTTGATAATATTGACCCCGTAAAGTATGATTTTGCAACATTCGGGTACGGTGTTTCCCAAAAATAAATGAAAACCTTTGCAATTTGTAACATTTTACACTTTTTAGTGGAAAAAAATTTTTTGTTTGTATTTTAAAATATTTGTATGGCCAAACAAGAAAACCAAAATCCATTTTCAAAATTAAAAGGTGCTGAGAATAACTGGTTTTTAACCCCTCAGCAGTCTGTTTCGCTGTCTGATTTTTCAACAAATCCCCAGCGGCTGAATGATTTGGATTCAAATATTCTTGAAGAAAAAGTTTATCTTAATGTTAAAGATGAATCTTTAAAACTTGAATACAGAATAGAAGAAAAAGAAAAAGTTCTAAAAGATATTAATGCAAAAATAAAAGCTGCCGAAACAATAGGAAGCCAGCAGGAGTTATTTAATCTCAGAGCAAGGAAAAGCCGTCTGAGCAAGGAACTCAGAGATTTGTATAAAGAGTATTCCTCTCAAAATATATCCTCAAAGATTTCAGGCGGAATAAATGATGCGGTAACGGGTGTACGGCGAAGAAAAATGCCCGTAATAAACGCTATAAAAAGGTTTATAAAAAGATACATTCTTGCGAGATTATCAAAAAAATTCAGATCTATTGTTGCAATAGGAGATTCTTTGGAAACACTTGACACAATCAATAAAAATGTGGACGAACTTTTAAAAATGAAAACTCCGTACGGTGAAACCGCACAAAATTATCAAAAATTGACGGAATATCTGTATCGTGCGCATAAAATCCGTGCACAGATTAACAAATCTATGATAAAAAAATAAAATTCGTGGTATAATGCTGTTATGAAAAAATTGGTTATTTTATCTGTTATGGTGATTACGGGGTTCTTGACACCTGCTTTTGCGGTAAATCAGGAAATTATAGACGATTATATGGATATAATTTCAAATGATTGTCTGCTTGGTGATTATGCTGATGCCGTAAAGTATCTGGACAGAATTATGCAAATTGTACCGCAGGATAAAGAAGTCCCAAAGTTAAAAAAACTTTTGTATCAACTCGGAACTAAAGACCAACGCTCATTTATGGCGGGTTATAATAAAGATATTGACAAAGCCCTGACTTATAAAAAGATAGGTGACCGTATAAATATGGGTAACGTATTATCCGAAGCAGCCAAAACAGGCAATTTTTGGGTTTACGGTTATCTTGGCGACTATTACAGAGAAACTAAAAATTACAAACCTGCGGTTGAAGCTTATTTTCAGGCTTACAGAATGCAGCCGTCTTTTACTCAGGCGCTTTTGGCGATTGCAATTTGCTATTATGAATTAGGAGATTACGAATCTGTACATGAGCCGATAAAAAGGTTTTTGTACCAGAACCAGCAATGTGATGTTGCATACGCAATAAGGGCAAAAGCATATATGAATATGAACCGGTTAAATGATGCGGAAACGGAAATTGTAACGGCTATTGCGCTTAATGATGATATTGAATATCAGTTTATCCACGGAATAATACTTTATAAAAAAGGAAATTATTCGAGAGCAATAAATATTTTGTCTAAAGTTGCCGAAGAAGTTCAAACTTCTGATGTTTTTAAGTATTTAGGGTTAAGTTATCTCGGACAGAAGGAATACAGCAATGCTATGTTGAATTTGGATAAAGCAATCCTCCTATCTGATGATGATATTGAATTAAAACAGAAGTATAATGAAACAAGAGATCTTATAAAAAATTATAATGCGCAAAAGTTGCAAGATGAGGAACGGGAAGAAGTAAAACAGATATATGAAGACAAGCAGGAAAAAACTAAAAAGCATGAAAAACAGAAAAAGTGAACCAACGTTTTTTTCACGTCTGGTTAGCGGTTTTTTTACGCTTTTGCTCGCTTGTTTGATGGTCTGCGGTTATGAATATTGCTGTGCAAGTGATTTAAAATTTGCGCAAATTTCTGATGCTCATTTTTCAACAGCAAATGTTAATACTTCTTTTAAACTTACGGCAGAATCTCCGAAACTGCTGGATGATGTAATAAGTCAGATAAACGAAATACCCGATGTGAGTTTTGTTATGTTTACGGGAGATTTGATTGATAAACCGTATGAAAAAGAGTTGCAGGCGGCTCTTACTCACGTTGATAAATTGAAATACCCATGGTATTTTGTGTTTGGCAATCATGACCCTTGTGTTGGTGGATATTTGACCAAAAATTTATACCTTGAAATTTTAAAAGAGCATAATAAAAATTTTGCGGCGGAAAAGCCTTATTATTCTTTCGTTCCAAAAAAGGGATATAAGGTTATAGGCCTGGATTCTATTATTGATACAAGAGTAACATCTAACGGAGAGATACCTGCGGAGCAGGTTAAATGGCTTAAAGATGAGTTGGATAATTCCAAAAAAGATATAGTCCTGATATTTATGCATGTTCCTGTTGTAGAACCGTTTCCGAGCGCGGGGCATAGATTGCTTAATGCAGGAGAGATACAGGCACTTTTGGAAAGTTATAAAAATCCGATAGCAGTATTTCAGGGACATTATCATGCAAATAAAATTACACAGCATGAGAATGTTTTGTATGTCAGTTCGCCGTCACTGGTTTCTTATCCTAATGCATTCCGCATAATAACAGTTAAAAATGAAAAAAGAAAAGTCGTTTTTGATATACAGTTAAAAGAGATAAAAGATGCAAATATAAGAAGTCTGGCAAAAATGATGGTATTTTCCTCTAACTTATATACAGGAGGGGAAAAAGACCAAAACGGTATATATGAAATAAAGAAGAGAAAATAATGAGGAATTAATATGAGTGAATTTAAAGTTAAATTCAGAGGTGTTCGCGGAAGTTATCCTGTAGTGGATAAAAGTTTTATGGAATACGGCGGAAATACTTCGTGCGTGGAAGTTAATGTCGGCGGCCATTTGATTATTCTTGATGCAGGAACCGGTATTGTAAAACTCGGTGACGAGCTTACCGAAAAATATCTGTTATCAGGTAAAAATGCATCGGAGCGGGTGCCGGTAAATGCAACGGTATTGCTATCGCATATTCATCATGACCATATACAGGGGTTTACATTTTTCAGACCACTGCACATACGTTCAACGGTAGTCGATGTTTTCGGTAATGTTAATTATAACGAAAGTTTGGCGGAAGAATTGGCGGTGCTGCTTTTTGGAAAATCTTTCCCGTTGGATTTGGGAGATGTCGCAGGAAACCTGAATATCCACGATATTAATGAAACAGATGCAATTATTCTTCAGAAAGGTAAATCTGCCGTCATAAAAAGAATAGAATCGGAAGAGGATTTGGAAGATTACCGAAACAGTGTTGTAATAACATTCTACCGTTCATACGCTCACCCGCAGGAGGGCGTGTTGATATACAAAATTGCATATAAAGGGAAAACGCTTGTATATGCAACAGACAAGGAAAGTTACACCGGCGGTGACAGAAAATTAGCGAATTTTGCACATGATTGCGACTTAATAATTCATGATTCTCAATACACAACAGAGGATTATTTGGATTTATTTTCTCCAAAACAGGGTTACGGACATTCAACTTTTGACATGGCAATAGAGTGCAGAAAACAACTTAATGCAAAACAACTTGTATTTTACCACTATGACCCGCTGTATGACGATAATAAGCTGAACCAACTAAAAGAGCAATATAAAAATATTGATTCAAAATCAATTTTTGCTCACGAAGGGTTGGAAATTAAACTTTTATAATTATATAAATAAATAACGGATAAAATTATGAAAAAGTTATACATTACAGCATTAATAATAAGCACTTTTTTGTTTTCTGGTTACAAGCCGGCGGAAGAATATGTTATTGATTCCGAGCAAAATGCTTATACGCATAATAATATGGGCTTGATGTACCAGAGTGAGAGGTCTTATTATCCGGCAATTCAGGAGTTTAAAATTGCAATAAGTTTATCCCCGAACGTTCAGGCGAGTGCTGTATTTTATAACAACCTTGGGGAGTGTTATATGAAACTAAATAACCCCCAAATGGCGCAGGATTGTTTTGAAAGGGCGTTAAGACAGTTTCCGTTGAATTTCAGGTATTATCAAAATATTGCAGAATGTTATTATCGGCTTGGGTATGCGGATAATCAGATACAACATTCTTATAGTGACACAAATCCTCTGGGACTCGTTTTAAGAGGTCTTTTGCTTGAACAAAAAGGAGAAATAGCAAAAGCTATTACAACATTAGACGAATTTACTGCAAAAGAACCCGATTTAATAATTACAAGTGCCGTAAAACACCATATAAAAGAACTTGTTAAAAAGACATATTAAAAAAACACTTTACAAAAAAAAATCAGCATGTAGAATGTAATAGTACCCTTTCAAACAGGGGTGCGGATGACAAAAGAATAAAACCTTTCGGGGGATTAGCTCAATTGGTAGAGCACCTGCTTTGCACGCAGGGGGTTAAGAGTTCGAGTCTCTCATCCTCCACCATTTTTAAAAAGAGCCTTTA
>DBXD01000034.1:2475-2933 GCA_002309425.1 Cyanobacteria bacterium UBA1221 | reverse complement strand
TTTTTTTTATTTAAGGCAAATAAGGCAACAACAAGGCATCAATAAGGCATAAGAAAAAATAGGGTGTTGCCTTGTAAAAAATACGATTATATAGCGGTTTTTTGACAAATAAGGCAACAAGGCAACAAAATTTTAATATAACTACTATAATAGTATATATGCTTATCTTTATCAAAAAAAATTTTTTTTGGGTTAATAGGAAAAAGTGTTGCCTTTGTTGCCTTATTGCCCCTCAAAGCCGCATAAACAGCGGATTTTTACAAGGCAACAAATCCCCAAAAAGTGTTGCCTTGTTGTTGCCTTATGTTGCCTTGTTCAAAAAATTACCCTACTATTTTGCTGAAGATAGTCGTTGATGTACCGTAAAGTTGACAGAATTTTTTTACTGTTGATATATGTGGTTTCTGTCACTTTTCATAGGGGGTAGGAAGTAACTAATACATCAGTCAATTTGATGT
>DBXD01000034.1:0-2464 GCA_002309425.1 Cyanobacteria bacterium UBA1221 | reverse complement strand
CAGGCAAAAATAAAAATCGCTGTTGCTCACCATGAAATTAAAAAAGCCAGTCGGAAAAATTTTTCCAACCGGCTTATATTCAGAAGTCTACTATGTTGTCAATCTCAGCCATAAGTTCCTGAGTGAGTTTGAGTGCTGCTATGATTTTCTTGTAGTGTTCAATGTCCTCAGAGGAGAGTATAGTTTTCTTGCGGTCTTTGAGCCATTTTTGGAGTGGCTGATAGCCTCCTATGTACTGTTCCCACTGTGCCTGCGGAACATTATCGAAATACTGTGTCTTGCTGATATACACTCTGCCGTTCTTGTATTCAGGCTTTACCACTTCATTTGTACCATAGCCAACAAAGTTATACGGCTGTATGTCAAATTCCGTGTGCATCAGGTGGCATTCTCTCAGCTTTGAGCCTATTTCAACAAGTTTCCAGAAAGTTTCTTTATCTGTCGGGTACGGCACACGGGGGAAGTCTATTTTCAGGAATTCCTTGTATTTTTCTCTGTATTTGGGGGAATAGAGAACAGCGTATATATAATCAAGCAAATCTATAGGAGTAAAGCCATCATTACTTTTATCTGTATTGTGTTCTACAAGTGGAAGTTTCAACAATGCTGATATTGAGGACACTATTTTTGAATTTAGATTAGGAATTCTTACTTTATTATTTTCAATAAAGTTGTTAGAGTATGTAAATAAAGGAAAAATAGCCGATTGTGTAGTCCTTTCTCCACATTTAGCTTCCGACATACAATCAGATATAAAAAAGTGACTACAATCATCTGCTTTATTACTTCTTGCAGTTATCAAACCAATATTATCTCCCATAGAAAACAAAGGCGATACTTCATCTCTTGCTCTCCATAATAATAGCCTATCATAATATGTGTATTTATTGTCGAAAGGTCTATAACATATTTTTATAATATGTTCTTTGTTGTATTTAACAAGTTTTTTATTACCTATAGCAAAATCAGGATAATTTTTTCCAAGATTATATTTATCTTTGAAAGAACTTGTTGTGTAGTCTGTACTAATAAAATCCGTTATTCTAAATTCTATATCTTTTTTGGTATCTGCTATAATAAACTCATCTCCCATAGTAACAATTCCTGTACTATTTTTAGCAAAGAGTTCATCAATGTTAATCCATTCCCAATAATTGTTTGATTTACTCATTTTATTTGGAATAAATAGATAGTATGGACTGTTAATTTCAATTTTTTCCCATACTATGTTGTTTATATTACTTGTTTGTAAAAAAGTATATTTTATATTCCGCAAACCATATAAGTCTGAATAATAAATTGTTGGACAAACGTTTTTTGTTGTTTTCTTAAAAAATATATTTATTGAAACTCCTTGTTCAATATCAAATACATTCTCATCCTTACTGCCATCAGGACATTTTTCTCCTCTATTGATATTCCCATGAAGGTTAATAATATATATTTTCTCAAATGTTTGTAACAAATTATAACGCATTGCTCTGAATGTTGGATTATTAAGGAAACCATGAGGGCATATATAGGCAAGTATTCCATTTGATGTATTTTCGATTAATAATTGAGCATATCGTATAAACTTTACATAATCATCATTCAACCAGTGTTTTCGTTCATTAAAATATACTCCATTAATGTACTTGTAATCATTGATAAGATTTGTTATAAATTCATTATTATTCGATGATATGCCTGAATATGGCGGATTTCCGATAATAAAGTCAATAAAATTTATTTAGAAATCGCAGTCTTAATAGATTATTTTTACAATAAGCAATGGTTAGTGTTAAGAATGCTCGATATAATGGAGGAAACAAGCGAGGCAATTTCCTCTGATGTTTCTTTCAGACCGTCATCAAGCCATCTTTTCATGATACCTGCACAGCCGTTCACGATAAAAGCATTATACATTTCCGTGTTTGCTTCGTTGAAAGAAATATCGGCATATTTCCACAGACTGCAAAGGTGCTTATTGACGAGTGACTTTATTTTGTTAAAAAACTTCATGTCGTTGTTTTCGCTGAAAAATACCCTGCACATATCGTGATTATCCGCCAAAAACGAAAATATTTTCAGCAAGTCCCGATATATATTGGTTTTGCTGTTTTCGTCAAAATCAAGTATTTCTTCAAATTCCCTGAAAAACTCGTCCTGCGTCCTGTAAAGTATATCATATACATCTGTATAGTGAAAATAAAAAGTTCCCCTGTTCACGTCTGCAAGCTCCGACAGCTCCGTTACCGATATTTCATTGACAGGTTTCTTTTGAAGTAAAATTAAAAGGGCTTCTTTAAGGCGTTTTTTTGTATTTCTCACGCTTCTGTTCTGATTTCCGCTCTTGTTCACGGCAAAATTCCTCCTCTTGAACATTTATAACCATATCTGTTGAAAAATATACATTATTCAAAATATTGTGGGTTGACTATGCATCACACAGTAACTATAATATATCATAGTCTAAAATTCA
>DBXD01000041.1 GCA_002309425.1 Cyanobacteria bacterium UBA1221 | reverse complement strand
AATTCGAGGATGGACTCGAACCGAAGCGTGTAATCTAAAAAATTCAAGTAAAAGTACACATAAACACAACTTTGTGTGTATTTTTACTTGAATTTATTTCTGACATAAATTAAACTATACATACACACAAGACAATAATATGTGTATGTTTACCATAGGAGCGAAACAATGCTTTTAACCTATAATCAATGCAGAAATCAATTTGGTTCTGATTACAGGATTCAAAATCTTTTGAAATCTGAAAAACTGTTCAAAGTTCAGGAAGGTATTTATTCAACAAGCAATTATTCATCCATATATGAAGTTATAAGTCTGAAATATCCAAATGCAATTTTTACAATGGACAGCGCTTTCTATGCACATGGCCTTACAGATGAAGTTCCAGACTTATACTGTCTGGCAACTCGCCGAGAAACTACCAGAATTAAAGATAACCGGATTAAACAAAGTTTTATGAAAGATGATATTTTTGAACTCGGTAAAATCGAAATGGAGTTTCAAGGGGACAATATCAAAGTTTATAATCAGGAACGAATGCTTATCGAATTGATTAGAAATAAGAGTAAGATACCTTTTGATTATTACAAGGAAATAATCGGAAATTACCGAAACCGTATAAATGAAATGGATTTTGGAAAGGTTCACGAATATGCCGAGCATTTCAAAATGAACCAGACAATTATGAATACAATTCAAATGGAAGTACTATGAACCTAAGAGATGAAATAAACAAATTAAAAGAAGAAGGCTACAGTCAACAGAACGCACAGGCAAGAATCTGTCAGGACATTATTCTTGAAGCTATTTCTAAATGCCACTTCAATGAAAATGTCACAATAAAAGGTGGTGTTGTAATGCGTAACATTTCAAACGATGTACGAAGAGCAACTGTGGACCTTGATTTTGACTTTATAAAAAAATCGATTAGTGATGATTCCATCAAACTCTTTGTAAATCGGCTGAATGCAGTTAGCGCTGTAACAATAACTATCATCGGAAAAATCGAAAAATTAAAGCAGCAAGATTATAAAGGTAAACGAGTTCATATCAGTATCAGCGATGGTACTGGCCTTGCTCTCACTAGTAAAATGGATATTGGCGTTCATAAAGATTTAGATATCACTCAAGAAGAATACTGTTTTGATATCTGTTTTCAGAATGAAGGTGCATATCTTTTAATGAACTCAAAAGAACAAGTTCTTGTCGAAAAACTCAAATCAATCTTGAGACACGATATTGCTTCAACTCGTTTCAAGGATATATTTGATGTCTGTTATCTTTCAGATAAAGTTTCAAACGAAAAATTAAAGCTCTGTATAGAGCGTTACATTTTCGAAGATACGACTCTTGATATAAATACAAAAGATGACATTGTTTCAAGAATTGAAAAAATACTTACAAACAAATTATTCATTAGTCATATCAAAACTTCAAAGAAAAACTGGCTGGATTTAAGCCTGGAAGAAGTCCTGCAAAAAGATTTAGAGTTTATTAGAAAACTAAAAGTATAAAATTAAATCATATTATTTATCATTTTTCATTTGATTGATTGGAGCTTCTATCACTGCAACTTCATTTGAATTGAAGAAAAAATCACCTTCATCTGCTTCTACAATTATAGAAGAAACATTTTGCTCATTAAGTTCTTCATACCAATCAAATAATTCCTGAATCTGTGACCATAAGTTAGGAAACATATATTCTTCCTGACCATCTGCATCAATAACACCTAAAAGGCATACAGATTTTTCAAGATCATAATCAGAAAGGTTATTATTTTTAATCACATCTTTTATTCCTTGTAATAATCTCTCAGGAATATTTTCCGTACCCTCACATAGATAATCATAAAGACAATCATAAGCAACATCACAGTTTCCATCATAAGCATCCCACTGTAAATCCCAATCATCAGGAACTGCATCACAAGCTTCCTCTACTAATGAGAACTTTTTTATATTTGTTTTATTAATCAAAAGATATTTATTATTTAATGTCTCTATGTTTATCCATTTATTTTCATTTTGAATAGCCATATATATATATTCATAAGTCTTTTGTGTAATAGGATACCAGCGAGATTTTTTTTGACCCTTGATTTTTACACCAAGATTTCCCCAGAAACCATCAATTTCAATATCTTCATTCTTTTTAGGCCCATACGAACAAAAATGAGTTGTTTTTACAGTCTTAGAATCACATAAAAGATTATCAACACTTATACCAAAAATAACAGCAAGTTCACGAAGATTCTTAACCGATGGTTCTGCAGTTCCATTTTCCCATTTTGCAATTGCCTGCTGACTCATTTGTAATCTTTTTGCAAGATCTTTCTGAGTAATATTAAATTTTGCTCTTAGTTCTTTTAGTCGTAACATATTACCTCTACTATCTAGTTGTAATATACTACTATAAGTTGTAGTTGTCAATATTTTTAGTTGTTTTTTACTACTTTTAAGAGTATAGTCTAAACATAACAAGCTATACTATATAATTTTCCCTCTATTTTTCTTTATCTCGCTTCTGATTTTCTTCAACTTTAATTTTCGTTCTTTGCTGGCAAGAGTCGGCTTTGTTTTAATCCGCTTTTTTGGAACAATCAGAGCCCGAACAATCCGCGCTTCGAGTCTGCTGAGAGAAATTTCACGATTTCGTTCCTGGTAACATTCATCATCAACATCAATAAAAAGACAATCTTCCTTATTGATGATGGTAGCCAGCTTTGTACGAAAGCGAATCATTTCCGCATCTGTAAGTCCGTCAATTGCAGTAACAGGCAGCACCAGATGAACTTTAGTATTCACCTTGTTTACGTTCTGTCCACCATTACCGCCGCTGCGTGCAAATGTCATTTGAGAATTGTTGATTATGGATTCGTGCAGCTTTGTCCGGTTCATATTAATTCTTTAATTCAGTATAGTCTTCCATACTCATACCCGCGGTCNNATTGGGGCGGTTTTTATTTCAAAGTAGCAGACGGCGTTTTCTTTCAAGGTCAGACTAATTTTATTGCCACAGCGTTTTGTCTGGACAAAAGGATTTGCGGCGGAGCGTAAAAGGGCAACTTCGTCGGTGGAAGGATTGGCGTGTTCGCCTAAATCGTGCCAGACTTTTAGAGGATTGCAGACTTCTTCATCAACAAGCTGAGTGATGAGGACGTTTGGCAATTTCACAGAAGCGTCTTTTGCCCCGGAAGCAGTTGAAGTTGCAGAAGCAGCATTACCATCATCACTAAGCG
>DBXD01000071.1 GCA_002309425.1 Cyanobacteria bacterium UBA1221 | reverse complement strand
CTTTATGATACATAACAACACAATGGTCGGAAGTCGTGTTCCATTTATTTATTTTCAGAGGTAATGTTGTTGTGCCATGAATAATATATATATAAATATAAAAGATGTAGCAGAAGCAAAGGGTTTAAAAAGTACCCGTTCAATTCGTTTGGAGTTAAATAAAACTGAAAGTAAATATATTTCAAGAGTGGTTCAGGTTAATGGCGGCACAAGTTATGAAATATTGTTTTCAAGTTTAGAACCTGAACTTCAGGATAAATTAAGGAAGAATGAACGAAAATCAACTGAGCTTGTTCCTTTAAATTATAAGCCACAACAGTTTGTTTCAGATCATGCAAAATTGACTGCTAATTATAGAACAAATATTGTCTTGGCTTTAATCAAATACAGAAATAATTATTCTACTAAAAAGCAAGCTGATTCAGAGTTTTTAGATTTATATAATTCAGGATTATATCTTCCAAAAGCATACAAATTTATCGGATCAATATCTCTTGGAACTCTCCATCGTTGGGTTAGAAAATATGAAAAGCACGAGAGTGCAGAATGTTTACAACCAAATTATAAATACTCTAAACAGGGAGAATATAATTCGATTCTAAATGATGAAATGAAACAAATATTATTAACATTATTACTCCACCCAAGCAGATATAATTATGGTAAAGCAATTAAATTGACAAAAGAGATATTAAAAAAACGAGGGTATGAACATCTTCCCTGTGATTTATCATTTAAAAGATATGCCGAGAACTTCAGAAAAAACAATTATGCAGAATGGGTTTTAAGACGTGAGGGGATGAAAGCATATCACGATAAAGTTGAACCATATATTGAAAGAGATATTTCTAAAATTGAAGTTGGGGATGTAATTGTAGCAGACGGACACGTTCTAAACTTCCAAGTTATAAATCCATTCACCGGCAGACCGACAAGAGCAACTCTTGTCGGTTTTTTAGATTGGAAATCAACCGCACTTGTCGGATATGAAATTATGATGACTGAAAGCACTCAATGTATAGCCTCTGCTTTAAGGAATGCAATTATTAATTTAGGTTTGATTCCGAAGGTCGTTTATCAAGATAACGGAAAAGCATTTAAATCTCGATTCTTCCAAAATGTAGACTTTGAAGAAGATTTGTTTAACGGAGTTTATGCAAACTTAAATATACATTCAGTTTTTGCAAAACCATACAATGCAAGAGCCAAAGTAATAGAAAGATTTTTCAGAGAATTTCAGGAAGAACTTGAAAAGGGAATGCCGAGCTATATTGGAACTTCAATTGAAGATAAGCCGGCATGGTTAAAACGAGGTGAAAAACTCCACGCACAATGGCATCAAAAATTAACTAATAATCATATTCCGACAGTTTCGGAAGCAAGTAAATATATCAATAGTTGGATTGAATTTCATAATAATCAACCCTGTCCGAATGACAGAACTAAAACAATCAAAGAGTGTTTAAATAGCGTTCAAAAACAAAACATTGATGTTCAAAGACTTGATGAATTAATGATGAAAACTGAAGGCAGGACAATTAATAAACATGGAATTACTTTCTTAAATATGCATTACAGAAGTGAGGCTATCTTAGGAATCCGGGACAAAGTAAATATTAGATACAGTCTGTTTGATTTATCAAAAATTAATGTATATTCCACAAAAGGCGAGTTTTTATGTGTTGCAAACAGAGTACAAAAAGTTCACCCGATGGCTCGTGTTCTTGGAACTGTAAAAGATATGGAAGAATACAAATATCAGTACGAAAAGCAACAAAAACTTAAAAATAAATTGGTTAAACAAATTAAGAAAACATTCCCAAAAGAGGAACTTCAGGTTTTGGAAATTGAGCCGGAGCCGGTTTTAGAAATTGAACAAATTGAAGTTGAAAAAACGGTTCGTGAACCTAAATTAACCCCTCGTGAAAAACAAATGAATAAACCAATGTTTGAGTCAGATTATGAAAAATACGAGTGGTTAATGAATAACGGATGTACTAATCCTGATGATAGAAAATGGCTCACAGATTACATTAGAAGTGATGAATACTACAACTTATATGGAGGTTAGCAGATGAAAACAAATGTATTTGTAAGAACAAAAAACGTCAAAAAGTTTGTTGGATTAATGGAAGATTTAAAAAAACTTCCGCCAAATATTCCGAAACTTGCTCTTATTTACGGAGACCATGGAATTGGTAAAACGCAGACATTGTTATGGTGGGCAACAAAAAATGATGCAATTTACATCAGAGCCAATAACGATATAACACAAAATGGATTATTAAAAATTATTATGGAAGAGTTGGATATAAGTCCTTATTGGAATATGCAAGATAATTTTAATGCAATTCTAAAGCAATTAAGAATAGAACCTAAAATAATAATTGTTGATGAAGTTGATTATTTAATCGGATATAAAAATGCTATTGAAATTTTAAGAGACATTCAGGATAATACAGGCTCTCCAATTGTTTTATCGGGAATGGCATTTGTGGATAAGAAAATCTCAAGATTAAAACATTTTGACGACAGATTATTTAAAAAACTAAAATTTGAACATTACAACGAAGAAGATTTAAGAGATATTCTTGAGCAAATAACTGATCTTCAATTTAGTGATGATGCAATAACTTATCTCTCTACTCGCACCAATCAATTTCGCAAAATTGTTCAGACATTGGAACAGTTAGAAAAGCAAGCAAAAACAAACAAATTAAATGTAATTACAGAAGATATTTTGAAAGGACGATTTTATGAAAGACAAAGTATTAAAATTATGCCGCCGGCTCAAAAAATGTACGCTTGATGATTTATTATCTTTGACAGAAGAAAAAGAATATATTGTAAAATCAGCCTTAACTTATCTTGAAAAAATCGGTTGTGTAAAAGTAGACAATAATTTAATTCTATTTATACAAAATCCTCAAAAATCTAATATTGAACAAAAAAGACTGAATATTATGCTAAATTACGCAACATTGGATGATGTTGATAAAATAATAAAGGGCTTTTGTTTAGAAATTGTTCCAAATAAACTACAACACTTTGTTGGTGTTAAACAGCAGTGCATAGCAGAATATTATGCAAAATTTAGAGAAATAATTTATAAAAATCAACATAGTGAATTAAAAAAATTATTTGATAAAAATCCGCAAGAAGGCAGGTATAGGATTTTTTACGACAGATATGCATTTTTTTATGTGTATGGAGATAAAGTATATTTATCGGATTATTATTTACGAGGCAAACTTGAAAAGAAATTCACAAAATCACAAATTCGTGAATTTAAAATAATGTACTCATATTTATCAAGAATTGAGAGTCATAATGGTAATGAACAATATATGTACTACAGATTAGCCGAATATATATGGCGAAGAGAAAGAGAATACAAGGATTTATACATAGAATTAAAACAAAATTTGCTTAATATTGCGTAATAAACTTTTCTCTTTTTTTGAAATTGCCTTTTATTTAGTTGTTATAAATCAAAACACTATATTTTTGAAAAATAAAAAAACGAGTTTACTGCGTTTGCTGTGAGAAAGTTCTCATGAACAACATTTTGCGGTCTTTTCAATACACAATGGTTAAATATAATTAAATTATAAAGGTTAGAAATTGCACCAAGTAGGAGAAAACAACCCACATGTGGGTTAGCTCGGCTATGCAAAAAAATAGCCTAACTCGGCAATACTAAAATAGTTCAACTTGGCAATTCTAATTTTAATAAAATGACCGTACTGCTTGATATAGTACCCCAATACTATACAAGAGAGGAATAGAAAAATATGGAAACTTGTGCATATTGCAGAAAAGTGCTTGTTATTAAAGCAATTATGGCAATGGTAAATCTAAAATCAAGAGA
>DBXD01000058.1:7843-8044 GCA_002309425.1 Cyanobacteria bacterium UBA1221 | reverse complement strand
TCCGTTACCAAAATGGCTCTGGCAACAGAAGAGCTTTACAACTTTTATAAGAAGGGAAAATAGATTATGACACTAGTTGGTGCCAGCCCGATAATGACTTGAAATGTGCAGTTTTGCCTTACGCAAAACTGCAAGCAAAGGCAGTATAAGCTGACAACCACCATAAAGCAGAAGCCTTTGCTAGAAGTCTTAAAGGCAGGC
>DBXD01000058.1:7402-7773 GCA_002309425.1 Cyanobacteria bacterium UBA1221 | reverse complement strand
GTATCGAGCTTTTCCCACATAGGAAGAGTTCTGCATCGTTCTTTTTTAGGACAGGGAGCAGCCCCGCACTCCAGACAGGAAACAGGAGCAAGAGTTCCTTCTGTAATCCGCAGGATTTCGCCAACTTTATATTCTTCCGGCTTGCGGCTCAATTTATAACCACCGCCCTTTCCGTGAACACCATTTACAAGCCCATTCTTTGAAAGAAGTGTCATAATTGCTTCTATATACTTTTGAGAAATCTGCTGTCGTTCGGCAACTTCTTTAAGCGGAATCCGTTCTTCATTGTGATGCTCCGCCAGATCTACCATTACACGTAAAGCATACCGACCTTTTGTTGAAACTATCATAAGGTTATTTTATAACATAAA
>DBXD01000058.1:0-7352 GCA_002309425.1 Cyanobacteria bacterium UBA1221 | reverse complement strand
TGGGCCATACGTCGCATTCGCTCCGTTTGTCCGAAAGGAAGTGATTTACTTATATTTGCTCACTTCGTTACGCAAATATTGGGCCATCTAAGATTTGAACCCAATCTATATATTGCATAGCTAATTGTTAGTGCTATTTAGTATACCTTAACTTGATTTTCCGACTTAATCAACACTATATAGTATTATTTACAAGATTTATTATAGACTTAACATATGTAAAAATAAAACACTTAACATTTTACTTAACATTTTTATTACTAGATATATGGAATATTTCTCAAGGAATTATAAAGTAAACAGACCAAAGAATTAAAATCAATTAAAGTACAACTTTATAGACATCTGAATAATTATATTTTATTATATGAATTAAGAGATTGGGAACGTGCTTGCGTGTCATTATATGATGTGCTAAGTTCCCAATCTCTTTTTTATTTTAAATTTAGAAATACATGTAATACTCTTAGAATAAAAGCTTATTAAAAAAGGATTTATGTATGGATACTATAGAGATTACGGAACAGGAAAAAAATATAATCCGTTATTGTGTTGAAGATGTTTATAACGTGGCAATAGAAAATAACAATACTATGCGAGCTAAAACAGTAAAAGAAATCCTTGATAAACTTGTTGCCATCAAAGAAAAGGAAACAAAGCAAAATACATTTTCAAAATCATATTTCTTCTAACAACAGAAGCTGATTCCGCCAGGATCATCAGCTCCTGTTGTTAGTTAAGCTTCATTGGTAGTCGCGTATTCCAGGTACAATTCCTGAGGCGGAGGGCTACTGACAAAAAAGCTTAATATATAAGTCGGTAGAGGGCAGCACTCCTCTGTCGCAGAATCCCGAAGGAAACACCGCAGTGGCTATCTCTGACGTAACCGACTCTATTATCATACCACAATAATATTTTTTTGTCATTTCAATTTTCAGAAAACTGATTGAAATAAACAACTTTATGTAATATGTAAAGAAAAAAAGCCTGGCACAGCAACTTATTTCACACGACATTCCGATTGGAAAGGATAGAACAGAGGTTGTGTCTAACACAGGCTTTTATAAGTATAACTATGCTCCATTTTTGGAGGGTCGTCAATCGTGGTAGCGAAGCTAGCGACCGGAACGAAGGAATGAGCTGGAGGCGAATGACTGAGCGAGGACGCCGAGGGTACCGAGCCACGGAACGCCCAATAGAAAAATAATTTTTCAGTTTTAAATAAAGGGCTGATATTTAAAGTATTACTTTAATGATTGTTCTGAAAAATAGTTTTATAATTTTTTACATGGATTACAGGCAGATTTCGGATGAGGATTTTTTACAGGGATATTCTCCGGATAATATTTTTATAACAAGTGATTTACATCTCTTTCATACAAACATAATTGTGTATTGTAACCGGGCGTTTGAGTATTCGGCAAAGGGGTGTGCGGAGATGACTGAATTTTTGCTTAAGAAATTTGATGCACTACCTGAGGATTGTTTAATCTGGAATTTTGGTGATGTTTATCTGAATAAAAGAATCGAACAGTCTCGAATTATGAATGAAATTATGCGCATGAAAAAGAATCGTAAGATGTGTCTGATTCTTGGAAATCATGATTTTGAAAATGATAAAAAGCCGTTCAAAAATTATGTTGAGTTTTACGAATATCTTGGTTTTGATAAGGTTTATAAAGGTCCGCTGCAGTTTAGAAATTATATCCTGTCGCACGAGCCTGTTTTTCTTGATAATAAGAATGGTTTTCTGAATATTCACGGACATACACATCAGTACTTTGTAAAAGAAGATTATTTCATCAGCGATTATAACAGGCAGTTTCCAAAGCAGAAGGTTGAGCCCGCTCGTTACAAAAATGTTTGTATGGATGCGAATAATTTTGAGCTGTTGAAATTACAGGATGTGATGGAGTTTTAAAAAGGGAAGGAAATATGAAGATTTTGATAATTGTATAACTATGCTCCATTTTTGGAGGGTTGACAATCTGTAAACGATAAAACAACCATTCTTACAACATCTTTTCCAAAACATGATATTGAAAAGTATTTAACTTGGCTTCTAAAGAACAATAGATTACTATATTTGAATGAAGATTTTTTAAACGGAAAAAAGAGCCTCAGCACGGTCTACCCTGGCATCCAATTCACCAACATAGCCATCCACTCAAACGGTGGAACACGCAACAGCATGGCTTTCTTCGGCTCTCTTAATATAAATATAAGGCAATATCGTGAAAATGTAAATTTAAAAAGAATGAAATTTTCAGGACTTTTTCTCAGTTTTTTCATGAAAATACTTGTTACAGTAATCTGTTGTTTCTTTGCAATAGGCCTTTTTATGGATACAATAAACCTTACCCTCAATGCCCTGGATATTGAAAGCTCCATTACAATGGTTACATATATAACTTCAATGATGCTCGGTATAATACTCGCTAATAAGGCTCCTCAGATTGCAGGAACAGTTATTTCAGGTCAAGCTTCTATGGGTGTTGGGGATATTGCAAGAATCGGTCATTCACTTGGTCATGCAATGCATTCAGCTTCGCGTATGTCTCATGATGTACAGAACTTTGCAAAAGGTGCTTCCCATGTAGGTCAGGCCGCAGCAAGAGGCGTGGCCGGAGCCGCCTCGGTACTCGATACAGCACAGCAAGCAGCAAGCTTTGCCGGAAACAGGGTAAAAAGTGCCATGGGTGACGGTCAGCATTCAGTTTCAAGCGGCGATGTAAGAAACGCACAGGCCGGTGCTTTCTTCTCTTCCATCGGCAGTGCCATCGGTCAGAAGGCTGCAGATAAGGCTCATAAGGCTGTATTCGGTTCTGAAAGACATCATATTAATAATAGTAATGAAACTGATGGTTTCTGGAGAATCGGACAGCATGTTAATGTAGGTGGACAACAGCGCGTTGCTACTGCAGAAGATGTCTTGCGGCACAACAGGGAAGTTACTCAAAAACTTGGCAGTAATGCTGCAGACAGCGTATTGAACAGAAACATGATAAATAGTACTAAAAATATTGAAAACGACCTGAATAAGAAAAACAGCTTTGATTATTATGATTCTGCCGTTACTGATTACCTCAAGCCTAAACCAAAAGAAAAGGATATTCCGAATCCCCGTGACCCTGGCAGCTGGTAAAATAAAAAATCATCTGGTATTAAAAAAGGCTTCCACAAACGGAAGCCTCTTTTATTTATCTTGAATAACCATTGTCGTAATTTCGTTTTGGTCGCTTTAGAATTGTTTGATTTGTATTACAACTATTAGAAGGTAAAACACCGGTTACTTCCCAGCCTTTTTCACCTAATGCACGTAGTTCTTGTTCATTTATTGCTGCTTCTTTAGATGTATTTTGTTCAATTACTTTATATTCCCACTGGGTAATGTTGTTGTCTGGCATTTTAATTCCTCCATTATTTTTCTTAAGTTCTTTGTTTATCGCCCGCACCTGATTAAGGGCGGTGGCTTATTCTTATTTTTATTATATAACCGTATCAGCAATTTGACAATAACTATTAAAACTTACTTTGATTTCTGGGCGTAATTGTTCTTTTTTTCATAAAAAAATAATTAATATCTTTTTGTATTTTTTCTATCATATCTTTTTCATCTACAGGTTTTAATACTTTTAAATAATTTTCTATAATTTTTTTATATCCAGAACCTTTTGTTGATATTTGAATCATAGCATTAGATATTTTATCAAGAATATTATTTTTTGATTTGTCATTGAATACGATAAACAAAAACTCTTTAGTAATATCATTCTTTCTATAAATAACAGATTGAGAATGTTCTATTCTACGTTTTAACTGCGATACTAAAAGCTCTCTTCTTTCTTTTGATATTTTTTTATTTGTTGATAACAATTCTGAATAATAATCTGGAATATCTTTTAAAGTAGTAAAATTAATATCTTGTAAAGCAATAATTGTAGAGAAATATTCCAGCTGCTTTAATTGTTTTGAATAAAAAGGCTTTGCTTCTATATTGCTTGAATCTGTGAAGTATGGAAACTTGAGTTCTTCTGTTGACTTTTTATTAAACATAGAAGTTCCTGTATCAAATACTGGAGCAAATCCAATCCATTCAAGAGTATTTGAATTACGTAAAAACGAAAAGTTTTTATAGTGCCGGTCTGTATTTGCAATGATATAATCAAGCAATATCATTTTTCCCAAACTGTTTTTTAAGTTTTCTTCAGTTTCAATATTCATTTCTTTGCAGCAATTTATCAGGTGTTCGATAGCATTTATGTTTTTATCTTTTTTTCTGGTATTTATAATATACCAGGCACTTACAAGCTCAGTATTTTTTGTTGTTATATTGTTGCAACTGCAATAGTATTTATCTTTTATTTCAACTAAGGTATATTCTGCATGTGGAATAGATAAACATTCACATATCTTTGTTGCTAATACTTCATTAAATGGTTCCTGCTCATAAGGAGAACTGCCGCCTTTTAACAAGAATCTTTCATTGTCTTTTATAATCCATTTTTTTAATAGGCATCCATCTGATGTATTATCTGGTGAAACAAAATCTATATCTTTATTTAGTTTAATTCCAAAAAAGAGGTTTCCTATATCTTCTGAAAAATCATTTTCATAGAAGTTTACATCTTCCCATTTTAATTGACTGATTTCGGGTTTAAACCAGTATTGGTCAGAAAGACTTAGCCCCATTGATTTTATTATTAATGTATTTAAATTCTCTCCATTGAGTTTTTGCAAAAAGCTTTCAAGATTTTGTCTTGATGCAGGTATACATCTGTTTTTCCACCATTCCCTGAATGCCCTTACTTTATTGGTTATATGTTCAGATTGTAAAAATAATGGAAGGTGTTCCTCATTATAGATTTCGTTAATATTGTATACTTCATCATTTATGATTTCAAAATTCAAAACCTTAATGTTTTTATGATATAATATATATTTCATTATCTCTCCTCTTTTTCTTTAATATATTTGTTCATAAAATCTACTGGATCGAATGCTGGCGCTTCTGCCTCCTTTTCGTCCAGATATTCAAGAAGATTAAAGCCTGAATTATCCGTATTCTTATCAGTATTTATTGTCATGGGAAATGGGATTCCCTGTTCTATTACAACACGATTTAAAAACAGCCTTACAGCAGAAGACATATCAAGCCCCAGATTATGAAAGATTTCATTAGTTCTAGCCCGTAATTTATCATCAATCCTGACTTGCAGTATTGTACTTGCCATATATAACTCCTTAGAACAATCTTCATAATGAATTGTACTACATTTGTAGTACATGTCAAGTAATTCAGCCTTTATTTGTATACTTATAATTCACTTGATGATACCATAAAACGTCTTGTAAAACGGGCTGAAAAAGATATAAACCTTTCAAAGAATTAATTATATTCTTTGTAAAATCTTGCACTCTCAGAGTGTCATGCACGAGATTGACACCCCTCCAAAAATGGAGCATAGTTATACACAACCATTCTTACAACATCTTTTCCAAAACATGATATTGAAAAATATTTAACTTGGCTTCTAAAGAACAATAGATTACTATATTTGAATGAAGACTTTTTAAACGGAAAAAAGAGCCTCAGCACGGTCTACCCTGGTAATCTATTTCCCAACATAGCCACCCACTCAAACGGTGAGACACGCAATAGCATGGCTTTCCTCGGCTCTCTTAATATAAATATAAGGCAATATCGTGAAAATTTCAATTTAAAAAGAATGGATTGACGACCCTCCAAAAATGGAGCATAGTTATACTAAAAATGAATAATGTTCAACAATTGTCAAAATCAAAACTTATTTCACGAATTAATTGGGATTATAATTTTTCAGAAAATGAATTATTATCTTTGATTAATGACAAGGGAAATCTCTCAAATATGAGACTTTGTTTTTTCATTAAAAGTCTTCAAGCTTTTACAACAGAGGAGCTCATTTATCTCTGGGGATTAGAAGAATCTAAAAAATTATATACTCCTCGAATCAGGAAAGGTCTATTTCCAAGAGAATTACGCAATAAATGGGATGCGTTTTTCCTGCTTTAAAAGAAAACGGGCTTGTCCATCCAGGCAAGCCTTCGTTTACGGAGACGATGCAACACAGCATCCCCTCACACATACTCAAGCGGCATCGAAACAACTTCATCACTCAAATACAAAGAATTATCACACTGACAAAGAATACACCCCTGACCAACAGAAACTCCGGAAAGTTTGGACAAGACAGAAAAATGTTTTGCCATGTCTATTGTTGGGTGTGCTGTTTTTTTTATTTCTATTGGGTAGAGTATATTGTCTTTTTCGATTATCAAATCTATTTCTTTTTTGTCTTTATCACGGTAAAAATAGATTTTCTCTGTTTCGTGCCCGGCATTGTAATATGACTTGATTACTTCGCTTACAACGAAGTTTTCAAAAAGGCTGCCAGACATTGCACCGTTCATTGCAACACTTGCGGAAGACCAGCCCACAAGAAAACAAACAAGGCCTGTATCCATAAAGAATACCTTTGGAGTTTTAACAGCTCTGTTTGAAACATTTTTTTCGTATGGCTGCAAAAGACGGATTACGCCAGAGGATTCAAGGATACTTGTCCATTCGGCAATTGTTTTGCTTGTAACACCAACATCTCGGGCAATGGAATCTGCGTTGAACAATTCTCCAACACGTGCTGCAAGGCACTGCATAAAGTTGTGGAACTTTACCAGATTCTTCTGGCTTATTATATCTGCAACATCGCGGTCAAGATATGTCCTTATGTATGAACGGTAGAATGGTTCCCATTCGATTGACTCGTCTGCCAGTTCCGGCATGCTTCCACGCCAGATGTGGTCCCACAAGTTTTTGTATGGTTTTATTTTTTGTTTTCGAGATTCGATGTATTCAGATGTCGGTAAGAATTCAGTATTAAAATCAATTTCATATTTTTCTCTAAGTGAAAGAGACGTCATGTTTATGATGCAGACACGGCCTGCCAATGAATCTGCTGCTTTACTCAAAAGCCTATAGCTTTGTGAGCCAGTAAGGACTATTTGCCCCTTCTCTTTTGTACTGTCTGCAAGAAGCTTTATCTGTAAAAACAGATCTGGAGCACGCTGCACTTCGTCAACAATAACAGGGAGTTGATGATTTTTGAAAAACAAAGCTGGATCTTTTTGTGCAAGTCCAAGTTCGGTAAAATCATCGAGTGTAACATATCCATAATCAGGTAAAAGTTTTTCTTTTAGCAAAGTTGATTTTCCAACCTGACGAGAACCAGTAATTAAGAGAACTCTGAACTGTTTTTTCATTCTGTTCAAATATGGCAGAATGTGACGGTTTATATACATAAAGACCCCTTTTG
>DBXD01000010.1:1888-6659 GCA_002309425.1 Cyanobacteria bacterium UBA1221 | reverse complement strand
TCATCCTGCTCAACAACCGATATTTTAAGTATTACGCAAGCTGCAATAAGCTGCTCCAGAGTACTTAAATTTCGTGACAAAATTCTGTCAATATTTTCACTGATAAAATTGGAAAGATTAAATTCATGCCTGCAATTACAACTTTTTTCAATAAAAATATATTTTACTACTTCTCCTAATCCCGATTTATACTGCCTCTCATCAAGAGTATGAAGAAAATTCAGGTTTATATATACCGCACTTGGCTGATAAAAAGAGCCTATTAAATTTTTACCAAATTTGTTATTAACCGCAACCTTACCGCCTACGGAACTGTCAACACATGCCAGTAAAGTTGTCGGGACCTGAATATAATCAATCCCCCTCATATAAGTAGATGCAACAAAACCCGTAATATCTCCGACAACCCCGCCGCCTATTGCAATAATTGCATCTTTTCTTGTCAATTTCATTTTAAAGGCTTTATCGAGAATTTTTTTGTAATTATTGATATTTTTTTCTTTTTCGCCGTCTTTGAGTACAAATTTTTCGGCATTATTAAACCTGAGAGCCTTGCCGTAAAGTTTTTCAACTTTCTCTGAAATTACCACAAGAAACTTCCGCCCATCAAGATTCATAAGAATTTTTGCTTTCAGGTTCTCTATATTATCCTGAAAAATGTGTATCGGATAAGATTTTTCTTTTTCACTAATATTAACCTGCAAATCTATCATTTTAATACCTCAAGAATCTCTTTTGCGACTTCTTTTGGAGTTCTGTCACCTGTATTTACTATTATATTTGATTTTAAATAATTTGGCTCTCTTTTAAGCAAAATTTCTTTTATTCGTTCGACTGAATTATTTTTTAACAGGGGTCTGTGAAATTCATCTTTTATTCTTGAATAAATTGTTTCGGGACTCGCTTTTAAATAGATAACCTCTGCATTACCAAGTATTATTTCACGGTTCTCAGGATTTTCAAAAGCTCCGCCGCCAAGCGAAATAATCTGGTTTTCGCCTGCTAAAAAAGTCTTAATTTTTTGGTTTTCAAGCATTCGGAAACGTTGCTCCCCGTATTTTAAAAATATTTCGGAAATTTTTTTGCCCGTTGATTTTTCTATTTCTTCATCAATATCAACCAGTTTGAACTCAGGCAGAAGTACCGCCAGTTCTCTTGCGACTGTCGTTTTACCGCAACCCATCATACCGTTCAATACTAAATTTTTCTTCATAATGAAATTCTACAACAAATATTTGTAATAGAATATATTTATGAAATATTTATCATTAATAATTGTTTTAGGTGTATTAATATCCGGACTGTGGGCATTTTTCGTTGAGCCTAATCTTTTAGAAATAAAACGCCTGAAGTTAAAAAATGAGGATTTGGCAGGATTAAAAATCGTCTTTGCATCTGATTTTCACATAAAACCTTATGAAAAACTGCGTCTGAAAAAAATAATCAGGAAAATAAATGAACAAAACCCTGATATTATTTTATTAGGCGGGGATTTTGTAAACAGTCACAAAAAAAATATGACCTATCCGATTGAAAAAATTTCATCAGAATTAAAATCTCTTAAATCAAACTACGGAACTTATGCAATTCTCGGAAACCATGACGGCTGGCAGGGTAAATATGAAGTTATCCAAGCATTACAAGAAAACAATATTACGGTTTTAGAAAATTCCAATATTAATCTAAATAATTTCACAATTGCAGGAGTTGAAGATTTACAAACGGGTAATCCCAATATAGAAAAAGCAATCGGACAAAACAATAAAAATGTAATATTACTTACTCATTCCCCTGATATATTTCCGCAGGTACCGGATACTGTTTTCCTCACTCTTGCAGGACACACTCACGGCGGACAAATTGTTTTTTGGGGTATGGAGCCGCTGCTTGTTCCGTCTGTTTACGGTAAAAAATATGCATACGGTCTAAAACAGGAAAACGGAAAAACAATGTTTGTTTCAAAAGGTTTGGGTACAAGTATCCTGCCATTGAGATTTAATTGTAAGCCGGAAATTGTTGTAATAGAATTTGAAAAATAAAAAACCGGTATTTTGTACCGGCTTCACTTTACTTATTTTAAGTAAAGAGGTTATGATTACTTTCTAATATGTTTTTATAATTTGCTTCCAACGGCTTTGTACAGGCCGATATAATCCATCATGCACTCAACATTTTGCTGAGCAACAAGCTGATTTATTGTTAAAAGGTTTTCTTCTTTCTGTATCAAATCTAACCTTGAAATTACACCTTGATTATATTTCTTCTCCTGCAGGTTGTAATCCGATTTTTCAAGGTTAAGCTGATTTAACGTTGCTTCCATTTTTTCTTTATCACGTTTTACTGATACAAGAGCATCATTAATTTCCTGAATTGCAGTTAAATTAGTTTTGTAATAATCCTGCAATAACCTCTCATATGTCGCTTTTTTCAGTTTTAGGTTAGCGATTCTGGCACCGCCGGTGAATATCGGAAGCATAGCACCTGCGGCTAATGCACTCAGCATATTTGTCTTTGTTGATAACATACCGTGCATCTCTGATGAATTAAACAACGCAATTCCCGTAAGATTAATGGTCGGCAAAAACTCTTTTCTTGCCACTCTTACATCTATTCCGGCTTTTTCAACCATGGCCTCCGCTTTTAAAAAGTCCGGTCTTTGAACAATAATCTCAGATGAAATTTCATCAGGAATTGTTCCGCCAAATTTTATACTGTCATAGTTTGTAATAACCAAACTGCCGGAATTTTCCGGACTTTCACCTATCAGTACGGCAAGAGCATGTAGTAATTTTTCTTTCTGTTTTTGAAATTCTATCAAATCTGACTGACCAGCAACAAGAGCTTTATTTGCCCTGATTGTATCAGAAGTCGAAACTAAACCCTCTCTGTTGCATTTAAGCTTCAAGTCGTAAATATCCTGCCTTATATCAACAATTTGCTTTTGAAGCGTAATTATTTTATCCAATCGTACGATATTCAGATAAGTTGCACCAACCGCACCCGCAATTGCAATATATGCAGCTCTTTCATTATATTGTGATGCCTCATACTGCTTTTTGCTTGCTTTGGTTTTATCTCTGTTCTTCAGAAAAATATCAAATTCATAATTTACATAAGCAGGAGCTGCAAACGTCCAATCCCAATCGGAAAGCCCGGGCATTTTAACATATGCCGGAGAAAAGCCTGCACCTATTGTCGGCAATTCACTTGCAAACTGAATTTTTGTTGCCTGACGGTATTCTTCAACAGCCAACGTTGCCATTTTTAAATCATAATTATTTTTGATGGCCTGATTTATATATCCCGTTAAAACAGGATCATTAAAATTGTTCCACCAGTCAATATTTACATAACCGTATTTATAACTGTCATTTGTTTGAGATTTGTTCTTTTTAATCATGCTTTTGAAAACTTTGGGCTGACTTTGAGTCTTACTCGTACTTGCCAACGCCGGTATAAAATTCATACTCATTAAGCTGATTAAAAGTGTTACGGATAATATCTTTTTCAATTTATAAATTCCTTATATTTTGTGCTTGCTTTTTTTATGACAATATGTTAGCATAATATTGTTGTAAATGCAACATATTTTTTTTGCAACAAAATTTGGATATGAATTACAATCGGAAGAATATGACAGATAAAATACCGCATTATACAGAAAGTATATTTTATGAGCTTAAGCAAACGGCAAGGATGTTGAAATTTCTGGCTATACAACAATTTACCCAGATGAATATCGACTTGACTCCGGAAGAATGTTCTGCGCTTGATGTAATAATGTGTAATCCGAATTTATGCCAGAGAGATTTGGCAAAGTTGCTACTCCTTGACAGAGCCAATACCGGAAGAATACTAAATAAACTGGAAGAAAAAAAACTGATAAAACGTGCCGTTGATACAAAAAAGAACCGGTTAGTCAAAAAAGTAGAAATTACAAAAAACGGAATAAAAAAACTTGAGAGCGTATCAAATAAAATTTTGGATAAATATAATATCATTATTGAAAAAATTCCGCAAAAAGAATTTGATGCGGTAAAATTAGCTATAAGAGAGTTAAGAACAAATATAGAAAAACACATAGAAAATAAAATATAAAAGAGGTAAAAATGGAAGAACAACAAAATACGGAAATTAAAGAAGAAGAAAAGAAACCCAAAAAAGGAATAAAAAGAACAATAGGTCTTATTTTATTGGTTCTTATTATATGCGGTATTACATATTTTGTGATAGATGCACTCAAATATCAAACAACTGACGATGCTTATGTGGAAACAACAACGGTTTCCGTTGCACCGAAAGTAAGCGGGCATATAACAGAAGTCTTTATAAAAGATAATCAGTCCGTTAAAGAGGGTGATGTTATTGCAAAAATTGATACAACCGATTATGAAATCGCATTGGAAAAAGCTGATGCGGCATATGAAAGAATGCTTTTAGGGCAACAAAATGCAAAAGCAAATTTTGCGGCATCTCAGTCTAATATTGAGCTGGCAAAAAAAGATCTTGACAGATATACACAACTATACGCAGATGGCGCAGTTTCAAAACAAACGTTAGATGCCGCTCAGGCAAAATATGATGCCGCTCAGGCAAGTTTAACCAATGCTGAGCAAGCAATAATTTCCGATAACGACAGTAAAGTTGCCGATGCAGATTTAAGAGCATTAAAGGCCGCTAAAAATCAGGCCGCTAAAAATCTTGAATATACAGAAGTTCTTGCACCGCAAACGGGAACAATTGCTAACAGAAGAGTTGAAAAAGGTATGTA
>DBXD01000010.1:0-1850 GCA_002309425.1 Cyanobacteria bacterium UBA1221 | reverse complement strand
GTTGCTAACTTTAAAGAAAATCAGTTAAAAGATATGAAACCGGGACAGGAAGTTGATATAAGGGTTGATACATACCCGAATAAAGTTTTTAAAGGAAAAATTGACAGTATCCAAAGAAGTTCCGGTGCAAAATCAAGTCTGTTCCCGCCGGAAAATGCCGTCGGTTCATTTGTAAAAATAGTTCAGCGTATCCCTGTAAAAATAGTGTTTACGGAAGACATTGACCATGAAAAATACACTATTGTTCCGGGCATGTCCGTTGTACCAAAAGTTCATATAAAACAAAAATAACCGTACAGAAAGTCTTGAGCAATGGAAAACGCAGCTGAAATCTATGATGACGAAAAATATTTGCCTAAAAATCCGTGGATATGTTGTATCCCCGTTATGATGGCGGTAATTATATTTGCGTTAGACGGTACAATAGCCAATGTGGCTCTGCCGCATATGGCAGGAAGTTTCTCCGCTACCCGTGATGAATCCATGTGGATTTTAACCAGTTACTTAATCGCAAGCGGTATTATCATTCCTTCCGTCGGATTTTTCAGCAAGTTTTTCGGACGCAAGAATTTTTATGTAATAAGTATTCTGCTATTCACCCTTGCTTCTTTATTGTGCGGCATGGCTCAGAATCTCGGGCAAATGGTTTTATTTAGAGTTCTCCAGGGTGCCGGCGGCGGCGGTATTGTTCCGTTATCACAGGCCATAATGATGGAAAGTTTCCCAAAAAACAGACGCGGAACGGCTATGGCAGTATTCGGAATGGGTGTTATTATTGTACCTATTATCGGACCTATGCTCGGCGGCTGGATTACGGATAACTGGTCATGGCCATGGATATTTTTTATTAATGTTCCTTTGGGTTGTGTTGCCGCTGTTATTGCAAGTAAACTGTTATTTAACCCTCCTTATTCCAGACGGCAAAAAGGTGTAAAATTTGACGGATGGGGATTTTTCTTCCTGGTACTTTGGCTGTGCAGCTTGCAGGTGTTTTTTGATAAAGGAAATAATGCTGATTGGTTTAATGCAACCTGGATAAGGTGGACTTTTACATTATCCTGTATCTCAATGTTATGTTTCTTTATTACCCAGTGGAAAAGAGAGCACTCCCTAATTGATATGAGTGTATTTAAAGACAAAAATTTTGTTATAGGCACATTTATTCAGGTGGTCATGCAGGCCGTGTTATACGCAACTATTGCAATTTTGCCGCAATTCTTACAGAGCATGATGGGCTATACGGCATTTTTGAGCGGACGAACAATGATGCCCAGAGGTATCGGCAGTATGACTGCTATGATGATTTGTGCATTAATTGCGGATAAAGTTGATAAACGAATACTTGTTGCAATCGGGTTAAGCATACTTGGTTTAGCCGGCATGTCATTTGGTTTCCTAAATCTGCAAATTGCAAATATGAATATTATGATTCCGAACTGCCTGATGGGATTTGGTGTCGGACTTTCAATGATTCCTATTATAAATCTTTCTCTTGATACCTTGAAAAACGAACAGATGACGAATGCTTCAGGTATTCAGAATTTGCTAAAAAATATCGGCGGAGCAATAGGAACATCACTTGTTGCAACCATGCTCACAAGATTTGCACAAGTCCACCAGTACATGCTCGTTCGCAATCTGACTGATTTCAACCCCAATTATATAGAACGTGTCCAGGCAACGGCAGGTGCATTAAGTCAATATGTCCACTCTTCTGTTGCAACACATATGGCACAATATTCACTATACGGACAACTTTTACAACAGTCCACTCTATGGGCATTTATGGATGCTTTCAGAATTTTCGGATTTGCATGTCTGGTCATTATTCCGTTGTTACTGCTTTTGGA
>DBXD01000027.1:7465-9516 GCA_002309425.1 Cyanobacteria bacterium UBA1221 | reverse complement strand
GCAAGAGAAACATCTATATTTTTCGGCTCAGTTGCAATGTATATATAAAAATCAGCACATTGTTCAAATGTTTCAAAAGAACTTCTTACTACATATGCCAGACCCTTTTTGTCTCTCAATTCCAAGAACAATCTTGATGACAAACCTGATGCACCCAAAATAATATTTAGCAGTAACAGCGGACAATAATCTTTACTCTGCACAGATTCAGTAATCCAGCCTTTTATGATATGAGCCTGATTTGCATCGGGTTTTATAATTTCTGCATACTTATCCTGAGTTAGCGGTATTATATTATTTTCAGATGCCGTATCAACCGAGTCTGGGATATCTTTCAGGTATTTTTCAAGAACTGCACTTATTGTTTCATAATCTGCATCACCTACAACGGAAATAACCTTTTTACTGTCAGCCATTAAAGCTTTGTACGCTAATAAGATGTCTTCTTTTTTTATATTATGCAAATTTTCAAGTATTTTTGAACTGGCATATCCGTATTTGTGATTTTCAAATATTGTTGAATAATAGCTATCTGCGACTTTTGCTCTGGGAGAATCCAATTCGGCAATAATTTCGCCCTCAGTTTTAACAACTTCTCTGTCAAAATCGTCAAATGTCGAATTTTTCAGAATATCTGACAAAATCTCTACGGATTTTTCAAAATCTTCATTAAGGCTCACAAACTTAAATCTGAAATAGTCCGGTCGAGCCTCTACGGAAAATTCTATTGCATAAGAATCAAGTTCATTTGCAATATCTTCTGCTGTTCTGTTTTTGGTTCCCTGCATAAAAAGTCGTGCCATTAATGTTTCCACGCCGGCAGTAAAATTGCTCTGTCTGCTCTTTATATTCAGGCACAGCGCAATTCTTGGGGTATTTTTATTTATCTTATAAAACACTTCCGTATTGTTGCTAAGCTTACTGATTATTGTATTCATTACCATTTATCTCCTATACGTTGATTTTATCATAATAAACCCCTTTTAACAATTGTAAACAAATGTAACAAAATAAAAGACTTATGAAATTTAGCCTCCCCAAAATTTTTAATATATATGAGAAGAGTAAAAATAAGAGGCTAGAGAGTTATGGCAATTTCAAATTTACAAGAAACACTGCTGATGTACGCAAAAGAAAAATCGAGGTTGAATCTGCAATTTAATGATATTCAATTCAATCTTGCGTCTGCGACCAAAAAAACATTGGCTGCGCAACAACAGTACAACAACAAAATGTCAAATTATTATTACATGTACAAGGGCAATATGATATTTCAGGATGAATATGAAGATCTTTGCTATCAACTTGAAGCAGAGTACGAATTCAACATCAAAAATATTGATTCCTGGGAAGAACAATTACAGTTAGACAAGGAAACCCTGGAATTGAAATTAAACGAAATAAATGCAAATGAAACATCCTTCAGGGCATTACTGAAAAAGAATATACAGAGCGACTTCAGCTATGGAGGCGGTCAAGGACAATAATTTTTACCGAAAACGACATAACTCACAAAAAGCGGTTTGTAATCAAGCCGCTTTTTTGTTGTATTATTTTGATATGAGTAAATCCAATCAAAAACTCGGAATATTTGTTGTACCAACCGGAATCGGAGCGTCTGTCGGCGGATATGCCGGAGATGCATCCGCAACGGCAAGGGAATTTTCAAAACATGCAAAATTGATTGTAAACCCGAATGTTGTGAATGCCGGCGGGTTTTCCGGGATTAATAACAATATGCTCTATGTTGAGGGGTATACTCTGGATGAATTTGCAAAAGGAAATATCCGTCTTATGCCTGCTAATACTCCTAATAAAATCGGTATTGTTTTTGATAGAGCAATCCCGCAAGATGTCCTTAATATTCATATTAATACAATGAATGCCGTTAAGACTGTGTACGGAACAGATATTGGCGGGTATGAAATAACGGAAGAAAATATAGGTATTGATTTTGCCCTGAATAAAAACGGTATTTCCGACGGTGCGGTGAAGAATCCCCAAACAATGATTAAAGCTTCGCAAAAACTTCTGGATAAAGGCTGTAATGC
>DBXD01000027.1:0-7423 GCA_002309425.1 Cyanobacteria bacterium UBA1221 | reverse complement strand
GCAAACGGTGAAGGGACAGACCCTGTGGGAGGGGTCGAAGCAATTCTGTCACATTATATTTCCAAGTATCTGAAAGTGCCTTGTGCTCACTCTCCTGCTTTTGAAGATTATCAGATATATCCTGATATTGTTCACCCAAAATCCGCATCGGAATACATAACACCGACATTTTTACCGTGTATTCTGCTCGGACTTTCCAAAGCCCCTCAAATCGTTAATAGCGGAGGTATTTCAATAAAGGATATTGACTTTGTTGTTATGCCATATAATTCTTTGGGCAGTCCCGTTGTCTTGGCAGCCGTAAAAAGGAGTATTCCGGTATATGCAGTTAAAGAAAACAAAACTGCGCTAAATATAACCGCAGAAAAACTCGGTTTGTCGGACAAAATTAAGATTACGGAAACCTATGAAGAATGTCTTGGTATTATTTACACATAATCTTGCATTATTATAAAATATTTGTATTAATAACATAGGAGTTCGGTATGAAAAATTTTTAATTACTGTTATGATTCTAACAGCATCTTTTGCGAATATTGCAAATGCTAAAGTTATTTCTAACGAGAAGATTGACAAAATAAAAGTTGAAACTGCCAGCAAAATTATTACGGATTTACAAAAAGATATGCAATCATTTACAAAAAACGGTTCGGGCCCTTTTGTAGCAGCCATATATGATAATAAAGGTAATCTTGTTGTAAAAGTTGCCAATTCTGTTGTAAATGAACAATGTTCAAACAACCATGCCGAAATGAATGCGATAAAAGCTGCCTAGCAAAAATTGGGGACTTATGACTTAGCTCCCTATAATTTAAGGCTATACGTAACGGCAGAGCCCTGTATAATGTGCGTCGGCGGTATTATGTGGTCCGGGATTAAGGAAGTCTATTACGGAGTTCCGTCAAAAGCCGTGGAAGAAATTACTGGATTTGACGAGGGCTTTAAACCCCACTGGTTCAGAGAATTTAAAAAGAGAGGCATTGTCGTATACGGCAATATTGAACCGGAATTAGGCGAACAGGAATTATACAAATATGTCAATGACGGGAAAGAAGTCTATAAACCGTCAAGATAACACTAAACTCTAATCTCTTACTTCCAGATTATGTATCCTGGGAGTTTCCTTCCCGTTTGTTGAAATCTTTAATTCTTTTCCGAGTTTTCTCAGAGAAGATTCATGCTGCAAATAATATATTTGTCCGTTAGTATCGACAATTGCCAAATATCTGTCCAGAAAATTTTTATATTCATCAGAAGATAAAGCATTTATATCAGAAATTTTTTCTGTGTATTTTACGCCATCTCTTGGAGCGTCCGGATTTCTTGAATTAAACAGGTCTTTATAACGTCCTTCATATGAACATCTTGGGGTAGTATAAAATACGTTTTCTTCTCTCTCTAATGAACGGTGAATAAGATTATGTATCTTTTGGGATTTTTTGATGTATTCTTCCGATGAATATTTTTCTTTTAAAAGTTCACAACATCTTTTTTCCACATCATCCATAATCAGTTTTAAGTCTGAAAAATACATACCGTCCATATTGCGTTCGTACTTTATGGAGTACGTCATTAGTAAATATGCATTATCTGACAAACCCAGTGTAGCGAGCATATTTGAAATTTTTTCAATATATCTGTCATAAAGTATTTTGCCTTTTTGTATGCTCGGATTAGTTAAATCATTTTCCATTCCCGGTCTGTAACCGAGTTTATAAGCCTTTGTATAAAGCGGATTAAAAGTATTTACGGAAAGATTCAATTGCTCTACTTTTTTCTCAATACCTGGTTGAGAAAAATACTCGGCATATCTTTCTGCTCTTTGTTGTAACTTTTTATTTTTAGTATTCCAGCCTGAAGTATCAAATATACCTCTTTTGCCGGTTGCATTATACATAGCTTCTGTTAATTCAATAAAATCGTGTTCTTTACCTGAAATATCTTTTGCAATAATATTAATCCCGTCAGAATCGTAGAAAAAAGCACCTAATTGCGCATTTGCACCGGACTTATTGACATTGTACTTATTCCCAACAAGTGCAGATTTCCATTTAGTTCTTAAAAACTTATTGATTCTTTTATTTATTGTACCAAATCCGTCCATAATCTTTTTAAAATCTTCAAATGGCATCTCACTCAGTTCTAACTTACTCGCAGGTATTGCATTCTGGAAACAATGCTCGCACATGTTTGCGCAGCCTCTTTTAACGGCAAAATTCATTGTCCTATAAGCTAAAAATGCAATCTCTCTCATGGATAAATCTTTAAATACATCAATACCGTATTGAATCCCTTCCAGTCGATCTATATCTAAAGCTTTTATACCATATCTTCTTAGGTCATTTGCCTTATCAGAATATGAAAACCTTAAGTGTGCCGGATTTAAGTCAAGCCAGGCTCTCATAAATTTTAACGGATAGTGTTCCTTTATTCCATCCTTAATTATATCTAACTCGGCTTTAATAACTGAATGGCGCCCGATTCTTCTTTCGCGCCTCAGATAGTTTACAGCTTTCCGGTATTGCCATAGATTCGCAGTAAAAGCCGGAGTTGAACATGTGTAATCATAATTATTAATTTTCATAATTCCCTGAAATTTTAGATTGCAATGTTTATCCAAAACCCGTAAAAATATTTTTTTGCTATATAATAAACAAGTTTTTTACAAATTTTTCACACATGTATTTTGGTGGTATAATTTTTGCGTTGGAGTTTGAATTTAATAAAGAGATTTTATTATGGAAAAAATTAAGGAATTTATTACAAAGCATCTTGATTTTAAGGTCTATGGTGTTACTTGGATTGCGTTTGCCGTTATGGTATCAATAATACCTATGCTAATGTATTTACCGCAGAAATACGGTTATGAAAACGGTTTACTGGAAAGTATCCAGATGGTTGTGCTGTTTGGCATTATGGGATTATGCTTCACCGCAAAAACAAATAAAAAGTTTTTCAGATTTTGTGCATTAATTCTTACAATTCTTATGATACGTGAGGTTAATTGCGGAAGAACATTATTTTTCCATATTCCCGGAACAGAAAACTCCTATTATCCGTGGAGAGAAATCAGGTACGGATATTTGGTACATCCTATTTACGGCACTTACATAGGTTTAATTGCGTTGTTCTTTATTTTAAAGAAACACTATTTGACTTTGTGGAAAATGGTAAAAGAGGTTAGATTTCCCGTTTGGAATGTATTATTGGCTTGTTTTGGAATGTTTATGGGCGCAATCGCAGAAAAAGCTACAAATAATAATTTTATATTTGAAGAAGGCTTTGAGTTGTTGTTTTATGTTTCTCTTGCCGGAATAGTTTATTTATATTCCAGACATCAAAACTTTATGCTCGAAGATAATGAAGAAGCATAGGACAGATTTTAGTCCGCACAAATAAGCCAATTCACACCGGATTAATCCCGACTTATTTTTGAATAAAACTTGTTTAATATTTTTTAACAAATTAGCAATATTTATATTCATAGCGCTTTATAGTTATAAGGGTTACAAATAAAAAGGTGACATATGCAAATTTCCCCTGTAAGATTTAATAATTTTAAATTAAACAAGACAAATAATACTTCAAGTTTCGGCAGCATTTGCGCAGATGCCAACGGAAAAACTGAACCCGAGTATAAAGCATATACTTTAACAGGCCCCAATGATTATCGGATTATCAAAAAGTCTTCAACAAGAATCTTTAGAGATCTTCCTTCCGAGCTTGCTATGGCAAGAATGCTGAATCCTGAACAAAAGACCCAAATTAAAGTTCTGGGATGTGCAGACGGTTCTGAAGCTTGGGGGTACGCAATAGCCTTAAAGGAAACAATGGGTGAGAATGCGGAAAAGAATGTATCAATTCAGGCTATCGACAAGGCACCTCACATGATTGATGCAGCAAAAACAGGCTGCCTTGTACTGTCTGACATAGAACGCAAATACGCTGAAGGCACAGCTTCAGTTTTCAAAGAAAAAAGCCCTGTCGCAGGAAAAGGATGGAATCAATATTTTATTAAGACCACAAGACCCGAAGAATTTAATAAAATCTTAGCAGAATATCCTTGCATGAAATACCTTGAACACGATCCCGTTGTAAATAAAAAAATAGGTTCAGGACTTGATTGGTATGAAGTTAATAAACAAGGATTACCAAACGTAACTTTTGAATGCGGAGATATGCTTGATTACCTTGAGCCTGATAAAGAAGCTGAAAACGTAGTGTATGTCCTGGCAAATTCCGCAGGCTACGTTTTTGAAAAAAATCCAGATGACTTTTTTAAAATTTTTAATGAAATTAAAGCAAAAAGTAAAGGGAAAAACGTATATGTTGCCATGGGAAACATTGAAACGTTAATTCTGGATAACTATATGGTCGATATCAACGGACTACACGTGCCAATAAAAATGGTAATAAATTCTTTGGGTTTCAAAAACATTCCCGAAAATGAACTTTCAAAATTAGGTATTTATTCAACAAGCGGTACTTCAAATAAATTGTATAAACTGGAAACCTAGCTTGCGGGGTGCAGTATTTCACACCTTACTTTTGGTGCGAAAAACACCCAAATTAATTACACTTGTAAAAGGAGTATTTATGCGTATATCTGCAATTCAGACAACAACATATCCAATTAATTCAATTGTTTGGCAACAAAATTCACAAAATTTTGGAGCAGCCACAAAAGCAATAACACCTGCCAACACACCTTTTTTAGGTGTTATTGATACCAAATCAGAGCAAAAAACATCTACACCTAACAGAACAAATAATCTTAGTCCGGAGGCCATGCATGAACAATTTCGCCAAATTGACAGGGATATGTTTTCATCGACAAAAGAAATGGAAATGTTCGGGAAAAAAGTTCAAGTTACAGAAAGTCCTACCGGAGAAGAAAGTATGCCTGTACAACTCCAAACCACATTCCGTTGCCCACACGATTGTAGTTTTTGTATAGAAGATGCGACCGGGAAAAAATATCCGACAATGGCCGGAGATGACAGATATGAGGACTTCGTAAATCGTATTTTGGACGATTTAAAAAACAACGGTAGAAAAGCAGATATTTCTATCACGGGCGGAGAACCTCTTTTAAACTATAACAGAGCTAAAATAGTTTTAGATGTAATAAAATCAAGACTTGATGATGTTCTCAGATACGGAATAAATACAAGCGGTACCCCGCTAAGAGATGAAAGATACATTGATTTGTTGAACAAACAATTTGAAACAGGCAAATTTCACGTAAATATCTCAAGACATCATTATGATGATGAAATAAATGCACAAATATTCAGAGGTGCAAGACCTCTAAGTACGGAAGAATTAAAAGAATTAAATGACCGTCTTAACGGCCGTCTTTCACTTCAACTTGTTTTAAATAAAAACGGAATATGCAACAAGGATGAAGTCAAAAAATATATAGAAAAATTCTCTAATATGGGTATCAAATACATTACAATCCGAGGGATGCAAGATATGGACAACATAGAAGGCGCAGATCCAAATAAAGCAAAATATAGCAGAGAAGCAAAAGCTGATTTTAAAAGCATAATAGAAGAAATGGATAAAGATAAAGACTTTCAATATCTTAATCAAGTAACAGGGCCGTATTTTCATTATGAATATTATAAATACAATGATACCACCGTCAGATTTATTTATACAGATATGACAATACTTGATGAAGCCGAAAAAGAATATATGAAAACTCATAATACTTCCTCTGCTCCTGCCCACATGCTTATCGGAAATCCTTATCATGTAGCCGGTTCTTGGAATTATGCCAATGCGGAAATATTGTAAAATTCATTACCCGAAATTAAGATATTAACGGACTTTTAGATACAAGTTTTTTCAAAAATAGTAACAACATATATTATTTTTGTGCTTTACTAAACATCTCAACCCAATCCCCGTCAATATTTTTAAAATATCTTTTATCTGAAGGGGTTACTTCCATCCGGTACTTGTTTCCTGATAAATAATTTTCTATATCAGTTGTCTTGATGTAATTTGACCAATCTTCTTCTCTTTTTATATTGGTTGTTTTAACTCTTTTTATGGCACCATTGATTGTTCCCCGAATTTCTTGAATTTTTTCTCTTACGTTTAAAAAGGGCATCAATACATATGATTTTGTTTTTTCAATTTGGGTTTGAGTTCCTTTTGCAAAATCCATATCAATTTTAATTGAATCTGCCTTGCCGTTACTTCCTGATATAATTACGAGGTCAGGTGTTTTTACATTAACATTTACATCTTTATACGGAGTATTTTTCGTAAGATCTTCACACAACTCACGAACCTCCTTGGAGTAGGTTCTGGACAATTTTACTTGTCTCGACTTCAAAAAATTAAAAATTTTCATCTTTTCTCCTATTTTTAGAAATTGCGGAAAAAACTCATTCACTACACAATTAATAAAAAACAGAACACTAAAAATAATTGCCGGATTTTAAGCATATTGTAAACACTTTTTAACATAGTTTACCTCACACTTTTTAATCTGTGCCCGGCGCGATTCCTCTTGGATTTACCACAGCGTTGACAAGTTTCGAACATGGCTTGTACAAAACTTGATTTGATTGATTGTAATAATTTATTAAGATATTTTCATTCAGCCAGCAAAAAAAATTTTTAGAAGTTTTAATAGTGTATGAGGTATAATTTTTACAGAATGGAGACTAAATATGAAATTGCAGAGTATTCAAGACAATAATACAAATTTTACGGCTCAACTGGTCATAGGAAAAGGTAAGCTTCCTAAAGGATTTAGGAGAAAAGTTGAAAAACTTGCAGATACGATTGGTAGCAATACTGATACTGTTTTTATTAATATAGGGAAGCAATATAGCAAAGATCATATAAAAACGGAATTTGCGTATAATATCCCTGGTCGTTTTCATATAGACAAAAATTATCCGACTTATCACAGAGACATAAGTATCACTTCTGTTATTAGTGGTAAATCATCAAAATATACTAATACACTTGAGGTTTTTCCGAACCAAAGTAACGCTATTCGCAATGTAAAAGATGATATTCTGAGGTATTTGGGTGTAATAAAAAAATGTGCTGAACGGGATATTCTTTAAATGCACCAAATTATAGTCTGTAGGTCAGGCAATGCCTGACAATAACTATAAAAAAGGATTGGAAGAACCAATCCTTTTTTAATTACGCCCGGCGCGATTGTCTTGGATTTGCTCCACGCTCGGAAAGTTTCGCCTTAGAACCTTTGGTTCAAGTTGGCTCAATTTCCTCGCTATCCGGACTAACTTCGTGTCGTCCGTACGCAAATCCGCTCGAACACGCAAGTGCTTGCGCACTTTGCGGTTCTCAACGCTACCATATAAAAATTACAGAGGATAGGAATTATTCCTATCCTCTGTAATTTACGCCCGGCGCGATTCGAACGCGC
>DBXD01000086.1 GCA_002309425.1 Cyanobacteria bacterium UBA1221 | reverse complement strand
GACAAATGTAATAAATTTGGCGGTAACTTGCCTGATGCACAAGGTGTTCCTGAAGAAATGCTTAATTACGCATCTAAGCACGGTGTTGCTAAAATTAATATCGATACAGATTTAAGATTGGCAATGACTTCAACTATCAGAGAATTCTTTATTGAACATCCTGAAAAATTTGACCCGAGAGAATATATGGGACCGGGCAGAACTGCTGTTAAAGAACTTGTTATGCACAAAATGCGCGACGTCCTTGGTACGGCAGGTCATGCTAAAGACTAATAAATATAAAAAGATTGTTAGAAAAGGTCAGCTATTAAGCTGACCTTTTTATTTGCTAATCTTTTATGTTTTATGTACGATTATAGTGCGAGATATATTTATATTACAAATAAGGAGAAAACCATGAAAAAATCTATCAGTGATTTGGGTGACGTTAGAGGCAAAAGAGCATTAGTCAGAGTTGACGTAAATGTTCCGCTTGATGCCGATAAAAACGTTACAGACGACACAAGAATTCAGGCTATTGTACCTACCGTAAGAGCATTACAGGAAAAAGGTGCAAAAATTATTTTAATGGCACACTTAGGCAGACCAAAAGGAGAATGGAATTCTGAATTTACTTTAGCACCCGTTGCTAAACATATGTCAAAAGTTTTGGGTGAAGATGTTCTTTTTGTTTCGACACCTGTCGGACAGGGTGCAGAAAAAGAATTGGAAAGTCTTAAAGACGGTCAGGTAGCGTTATTGGAAAATATTCGCTACTACAAAGCAGAAGAGGCAAAAGATGATGATATGACTTTTGCAAACGAACTTGCAAAATTGGGTGATTTTTATGTAAATGATGCATTTGGCGCAGCTCACAGAAATCACACATCAACCGCAAAACTGGCTAAGGTTTTGAAACCGGCAGTATCAGGTTTGTTAATGGAAAAAGAATTGAGATGTCTTTCTCAGGCGCTTGATAATCCTGTTCGTCCGTTTACGGCAGTTGTCGGCGGCGCAAAAGTTTCTTCTAAAATCGGGGTTTTGGAAAACCTGCTGGATAAAGTTGACAACATGATTATCGGCGGCGGTATGGCTTATACATTTGTAAAAGCTAACGGCGGAAAAATCGGTAACTCTATTTGTGAAGATGATCAGTTAGAAGTTGCAAGAGCCATTGAAAAGAAAGCTCAGGATAAGGGAGTTAAACTTGTTATGGCAACAGACGTTCTTGTTACTGACGATTTCTCGGGCAACGGCACTAATAAGTTCGTTAAGATTAACGAAATTCCTGACGGATTTGAAGGTGTTGATGCCGGTATGGAATCAAGAAAAGCATTTGCAGATGTTCTGAAATCTTCAAAAACAATATTGATGAACGGACCTGTTGGTGCTTTTGAAACTCCCGCTTTTTCCGAAGGTACAAAATCCGTTCTTGCAGCAGTTGTTGAAGCTACAAAGAACGGTGCGACTTCTGTTATCGGCGGCGGTGATTCTGTTTCCGCAGCTAAAAAATTCTTCCACGCTGATGACTTCACCCACGTTTCAACAGGCGGCGGAGCTTCCTTAGAATTTATTGAAGGCAAAGTTCTTCCGGGTGTTGCGGCATTAGACGAAAAAGTCAGCGTTTCCGTATAGGAAATTCCGGTTAATAACATTTAAAAAAGGGAAGGTGTTAATATTCACACCTTCTCTTTTTAATTAATACATTCGTTTTTACTTCGCGATTGAGATACCACAAAAAAATACTCCTACAAAATATATTTATAAGAGTAATTATTTCCTTGTGTTTATTTTATCGCTTTACTATGCTGCTATTTGTGCCAATCTTGCGTTAATTTCCGAAAGCAGAGCTTCTTCACCTGCCGCCTCAGCATAGTGTTGAGCCTTGTTTAAAAGACCGCGGGCTTTGTTGTAACTGTTAAAGTCCATCATAATATCCGCTGCACTCAAATAGTTCTGAGCAGTTTTTGCGGGAGAATTGGCATCCGTATAATTTTTAACGGCCTCAGAGTAGGATTTAAGTGCTTCCTGCGGTTCACCAAATCTTTCATAAGCCCTGCCCAAACTTGACGATACAAAACCTCTGACTTTCAAATTATCCGTATCCTGAGCTAATTCTTTTGCTGTCGTCAAATACTCAAAAGCATCTTCTTCATACATATCCGAAAAGATATTGCCCATTCTTGTTAAAGAAGTCGATTGAGCCGCTTTGTTGTCGGTTTCTCCGCCATAACCCACGGAAACAAAATAATGGTCTAAAGCCGGTTCTATCTGGTTTACTTCATCATAAATCTGTGCCATTGAGTAGTGTGCACGGGTTTTTATATTGTTATCTTCCGTATTTTGGAGTGATTTATAGTAACTTTTTAGTGCCTGAGCCGGGAAATCATAATTATCATAGATTTTCCCTACTTCAAAATAAATTTTTGATTTAGTTTCGGTATCACCGATTTCATTTGCTCTGTTCAGAGCCTGCTGGAAAGTTTCTATTGCTTTTTTGGGATCTTTTGCAAAAGCAAGTTTCTTTGATTTTATAAATAAGGCTTTTAACTCATCATCCTGCGGAACAAAAACTTTTGTTTCATATACAATAGCGGCAGGTTGTTTTGCTTCTTCCGAATAAACTACCTCTTGTTCCTCCTGAGGTGTTACAAGCGGTTCAGGTTCTTGTGTTTTCTCTGCCTGTTTCGGAGTACCCTCAGGGAATTTTACAAGGAATTGCTCATTAATATCTTCTTCGTTGTATCTGAAATCAATGTTTTGCATAAATAATGCATCTACCCAATTCTCGACAACTCTGGAATCCTTATTTAAGGTTTTGGAAATATAGTTATCTAAAATTGTGGAAGCATTTTTCAGATTCGATTTTATAAGTCTTGTATTCGGATTATCTTTCATAACCTGCTTTTCAACAAGTTCAAGATACCCGTTTACTTCTTCTTTTAATTCTTCCGGTGTTCCGATTGCAACTGCGGTATTTTTAAAATCTTTTAATATTTGGGCAATGTTTATTGAAGTTCCCAATGCCTCATACATTGCAGCACTTGGTGCAACATTTTGAGGCGCTGCGGAATAGTAATTTTGGGGATATACATTATTTAGCCAGGTTTGAGTTTGAGATGGTACACTCGTTCTGGTAAATTCATCAGCGGCACCCTCCGCATATTGAAGTCCTCGGCTTCTCGCGTTTTGAGAAGCTTCTTCTTCCCTTGCGGTTTGCGCAGGCGATTTGGAACCCTCTTCGTCTTTTTTACGTTTGACGAATTCCTGATTATCCCTTGCCATATACGGGCGCTGGTGTACTGTACTAAGATTCAACCCCATTCGGTTTTTCTACCTCAAATTAAATTACTACTACTA